>NZ_JAGN01000009.1 GCF_000526675.1 Atopobacter phocae ATCC BAA-285 | reverse complement strand
ATACCTCTCATGCATTCGCTCAATTTATTAAGGATCACCAAGCCATTCAAAGTATGTCACGTGTAGGAAAATGTATCGATAATGGTCCAATGGAAAACTTTTTTGGCATGCTCAAATCAGAATTATATTATTTAAATAAATATGATACATTTGAAAGTTTAACAAAAGATATTGATCAATATATTCATTTCTTTAACACTAAACGAATCACATTAAAGATGGGTTTAGCTATTCCAGCATAAAAAAACACCTATGGATGAAAAACCATAGGTGCATAAAATTTATTTTTTTACCTGTCTACTTGACAGGGAGCAGTTCACTTGATTAAGCAAGTCTCTTTTTTATTTTTATAATATACGTGCATAACGAAAAACATCGTACAATCTTTCCAGTTCTTAAGAAAGGTAGCACGATGTTTATTTCATTCCTATAATTAATCTCTATATATTATTTGTTCATCCGTCTTTCGCGTTCTTTTAATCGTTCTTCACGGCTGCGACGTTTCATTTCGTTACTTCGTAATTGACCACATGCTGCATCAATTTCTGTTCCAAATTCTCTACGGACAACGCAATTGATTTTCCCTTTGATTAATGTGTCATAAAATGCAGTGACGGCTTCTTTTGTTGAACGTTTGTAATCATTATCCGCCACTGGATTATAAGGAATCAAGTTCACGTAAGCTAATTTACGAATCGGTGCTAAGAGTTGAACTAATTGTTTCGCGTGTTCGACGCGATCGTTCACATCATTTAACATAATGTATTCAAAAGTCACACGACGATTTGTTTGCTCTAAATAGAACTGAATGGCATCCATCAATTCTTCAATTGGATATTTATTATTTATGCGCATAATTGAACTACGTACTTCATTATTTGGTGCGTGCAAAGAAATCGCCAAATTAACTTGCAATCCATTTGTTGCGAATTCACGAATTTTTGGTGCTAATCCACTCGTTGACACGGTAATGTGACGGGCTCCAATGGCCAAGCCTTTGTCATCGTTCACTACTCGTAAGAATTGCATCACATTGTCATAATTATCGAACGGTTCGCCAATTCCCATCACGACAATATGACTCACTCGTTCACCTTCCCCCGCTTCATCTAACCCATGTTGAATCGCCATAATTTGAGCAACAATTTCCCCAGCTGTTAAATCGCGTTGTTTTTTGATTAGACCGCTAGCACAAAATGTACAGCCAATATTACAGCCTACTTGACTTGTTACACAAACAGATAGTCCGTAATCGTGGTACATCAAAACCGTTTCAATCATTAAATGATCATTCATTTGGAAGAGATACTTCGTTGTTTTATCTGCAGCACGTTGAACGATAATTTCTTTTAATGGACTGAATTGGAACGTTTTTGACAATTCTTCAATCGTTTCTTTCTTTAAATTTGTCATTTCGGCAAAAGATTTCACCCGTTTGCTATATAACCAATCCCATACTTGTGTCGCACGGAATTTTTTATCGCCTCGTTCAATGAACCATGCTTCTAGGTCACTACGATTTAAGTCATATATGGATTGGCGCGTATCCATTTCTTTTGGTTTAACGGCAGGATTGGCTTGTTGGATGCGCATTGTTTCATCGATATTGATCGAAAGCACTTTGTTCTCTGCCTCATTTGTTGTTACTTCTTTCACGGTTATTCTCCTCATTACTTGCTTTATTTTCATTCATATTTTGTTTTACACGCTTCATTAACTAGTATTGGATTCATTATATGGGTTGCATTATTTCAATCATTCGTTGAACTTTTGCTCTTATATTAGCACTTGACTGATTTATTTGCTCATCGTTCTGATGGTCCTCTTGAATTATCATTCCGTGTTCAAAGGTGATTAGTCGGGTACATCCGATAAGTGGTTGTTCACTCGTAGTAATTACCGTTTTTTCTTGTTGGATCAATTGTTGTAACAATACGACTAACCATTTACTCGTTGATTGATCAAGACGTGCAAATACATTGTCCCATAAAATAACATTAGGATTGTGAATTAGGCTAGCCGCTATCATCACTTTTAATTGTTGTGTGTCATTCAATCGAGCAAGTGGCTGCATCATCACTTCTTCGAGATTCATTTCTGTTAACCATGTCAGTGCTTGATGACGGGCTGGTTTCTCTTCAATGCCATACATCCCCGCTACTACTGCTAAATATTCAAGTGCTGAAAGGGTTGCACGTATATCGGCTTGCTCTGGCACATACCCAATCTGGCGTAAAATACTTGGTTGTTTTGGCGACGTTGGTTGTCCTAGTAATTCAACTGTTCCTTGATCCGGTTGCAATCCGCCAATCATTAGATGTAATAATGTGGTTTTACCGGCACCTTTTGTCCCCGTGATGTCAACCCAGTCCCCAGCATGAATGTTTAATGATAGCTCGTGGATAATTGGTTGTTGTTGAATTGTATACGTTACGTCTTTTAAATGAATCGATTGCATCATCGTTCGCTCCTTATTACGTCAGTTGTCATCAACTAGTTCGTTTACTGCTGAAATAATCGTTCGGGATAATGACCTGTTGCTTTCAAGCGATTAATTTGATGAATCACTTGCTCCCGATCTTCTTTATACGTAACACCAAACCATTTAGTATCGGTTGGTAGAACTTTCACACGAACACCTTGATTCAACTCGTCTTCCACAACGGTCGGTAAGAAATATTCTGCTTTTAATGGATTATTCTTTACTTTTTGTTCAAAGAAATCGACAAATCCTTCTTCAATGCGTAACATAAAGTCTTTAGAAAATGCCCAAAAGTTCATAGAAACTAACACATCCGAATCAATCGTTTGATAAGTCGTTTCATCCGTCCAATAACGTACCTCACCATTTACTGCTTCGATGGCTGTTTGTTCTTCAATTCCTACTAAATAATGTGCATCATCCACTTGACAAATACCACGTGAAACCGTTCCATTATCGGATAAAGTTTGGGTAATTTGATAGCCAATCATTGCATATTCTTTCGGCTGTTGCTCTTGTGTTAAATAACGATAAATCATCTCAAAGGCCTCTCGACCATAATAATCGTCTGCATTTAAAACAACAAACGGTGCATCAATTAAATCTTTAGCACTCCACACCGCATGAGCTGTTCCCCATGGTTTCTCACGATTTTCTGGAACGACTAATCCTTCCGGCAGATTTTCCATATGCTGATACGCATATTGCAAATCAAATGGCAACGTGTCACGAGCAAATATTTCATCAAACGCTTCCTGAAATTCTGGTTTAATAACTAAAACAATTCGTTTAAATCCTGCTCGCATGGCATCAAACATTGAAAAATGTAAAAGTGTTTCTCCGTAATCTGTTAGGCGATCAATCTGTTTCAATCCGCCATAACGACTTCCCATTCCTGCTGCCATAATTAATAGGATAGGTTCTTGTTGATTAGATCTTGTCATCAATTGTCAGTCCTTACTATATCTATTTTTTTCACTGTCTTGTCTATTATATAATGAATGACACAAAACTAAAAGTCATGTCATTAAAAGTCTGCAAGCGAATGCTTGTGAATTCATCAGCAGTTGACTGAATCACTTTATCACGTTAACAAGATATTTCATGTGTAATAGCCTATCGTGATATATTTTACGTTTTTTAAAAAAATTACTAATAATATTTATAAAAAACAACATTTTGGCTCATAAATCTGTTGATATTTCTATTGATTTATTTTTTAATTTCATATAATATAATCGTAATAGATAATTTGTGAATATTTTATCATATGGGAGGTTTTTAATTTGATCGTTCGTAATTTTTCAGAAGAACTTTCACTTTTTCAGCCAATCAATGTTGATTCAACTCAATGTTTACAACAACTCATTAGAACTGCTACGATTGGTTGTATTTCTAATTTGTGTTCATTATCTGTTGTGGCGATTCTTCATTATAGCAATAATGAATCGCTCGTTTTACTCGCTAATGGTTCGGTTCAACGATTTCGCTTGAACACCATGAATATATTCGAAGTCGTCTGTTCGAATATAGGGATTCCTTATCATTTAATGCTGAATGTTAATCGCGAAATATGTAAGCGATCTTATCGCATGCCCTATATTCATGGGGACTTAGTATTCTTACCAATAACTAGCACGAACTCTAAATATCCACATTGGTTGGGTTTGCATCATGGGATGCATTTATCCTTCGAAAATGGGATAACAGACGTCTTTACTTGTTGTCGTCGAATGATATCTTTCCAAATTGGGGATCGAACGTTCAGTGCCATATTGAATCGAATTGATGAATTGCGTCAAGCACATAGTTTTATTCTTGCTTCTTTGTTGAATGAGATTCAAATTATGCAGTCAAAACGTTTCCCTAATTCCATTATTAATAAATATTTTCCTCCACTAAAGACTAACCCAATCGATAATCCTTTATTGAGGACATTACCTTTGGGGAGTTATTTCAAACGATTATTATTAGAACAACTTCGTGAACACGAATTGAATGATGATCCTTTTATTACTAATGCATTAAATAAAATTGAACAACGTTTTAACCCTAAAAAACATCGCTTCAATCAATTATTCAATATTATTCGTCGCCATATGACTTATCCTTGTCCATTCAAAAAAGACAACTCCGCATAAGGAGTTGTCTTTTTGGTTAGTTCATTCAGTAATTGAATTATTTCATACGTTGGTCTGATAATAATTCTAATTGGTTTAGACTAAATTTACTTGGTAGAGAGTTTAATTCTACTGAGTAATTTTTCACACGATTATTTACAGCTGTAATGTTTGTTCTGAACAATGTCGGAATAACAAACGCTTCATCATGTGCATATTTTTGCCATTTATCGAATGCTTCTTTACGATATTTATCGTCGAATGATTCTTTTGAATCAATTGCTTCTAATAACTTAGTATGTTCGTCAGTAGAGAAACGTGTATAGTTGAAGGCTGCTTTAGGTCCGTATAATCCTGTTGGGTTTGGATCGGCACCTGTTCCCCATGCTGCTTGGAATACATCGATTTCTGAATCATCAGCAATCAATTTGTCATAGAATGAGTTAAATTCAATTGGACGTCCTGTTGTTAATTTAACGTTCAATCCAATATCATGCCACCATTGAATGTAAGCTTGTGCTAATGTTTCAGCATTGTCTCCACCAGCCATTGTTGCATAGTTGATGACTAAATCATTACCGTCTTTATCTTTACGGAATTCATCGCCTTCTTTAGCATATTTGTAACCTGCTTCATCTAATAATTGATTTGCTTTTTCAATATCTTGATGGTAGCCTTCTTGTCCATTATTCACATCAAATACTGGAGGGATTAAGCTGTTTGCACCAACACGTGTGCCTTCATAGAATTTTTCAGCAATTTTATCATTATCTACTGCATAAGCCATTGCTTGACGTAATTTTTTGTCAGCCATTTTTGCATTTGGATCAGTGACAACTTCACTTTTCGCATTGTCCCATTTTCCTAACTTAAATCCAATGTAAGTATATGCTAAATCTTGTGTTCCTAAGATTGTCATGTTTGATGCATCTTTGTAGTTTGCATATTGATCAGCTGGCATATCAGCAATATCATAATTACCATTTTCCATTTCTGATACAATGTTTTTACTTGAAACCACTTCAATAATGACACGGTCAATTTTCGCTTTGCCGTTCCAGTAGTATTCGTTTGGAACTAATGTAACTGATTCACCTGCTACAGATGTATCGATTTTAAATGGTCCAAAATCAACTGGATGTTTACGTACAAAGTCACTTTCCATGACTTGATCCATTGGAATGCCTTCGAAAATGTGTTTTGGAATCACCATATTCAATAACGAACCACCTGCGATGAAGATAGAAGGTGTCATATCTTTGTAGTGTAAAATAACTGTTTGATCATCAATTTTTTCAATTCCAGAGATGTTTGATGCTGATCCATTATGGTATTCTTCAGCACCTTCAACGTCCCCGACATAGTTAGGGTAGCGAATACCAGGATAATCTTTGTTCGCGATGAATTCATGTGTGAAAATGTAATCATCAATCGTCATTGGTTCGCCGTCTGACCATTTAGCATCTTTAGGGAATGTTACTTTTACTGTTTTTGCTTCTTCATCTGTTTCAAATTTACCAAATCCGTCATTTGTAAAACGGAAGTTGTTATCAACAGAAAAGATTGCACCTGCTGTATAGTTTAAAACTTGCGAATCAGGATTAGCACTGTATAATACATTGTTGAAAATACCTGTAATTGGTGAATCAGATACTAAAGCTACTTTTAATTCGCCACCTTTAATCGCTTCACCGTCTTGTTCAAGAACTTGCTGAAATTCGACTAATTTAGCGCCTTCACCATTTGATTTACTGTCTTTTGATCCGCCACCGCATGCTGCTAATAATAAAGCCGATGCGAATACTGGAACAGCTTTTTTTAACATACTATTCATTTTTTTACCTCCAAAAAATGTGTGTCTTATTTTGAATTCTATCAACATTCCACTGCCTATTGATAGAATTTATCAATTGATATACTAGCATATTTGATTGAATTGTGCAATTTTATTAGTAAAAATTTACAAACTTATTACTTATGACATCCAAAATGTAATGAAGCCTTCAGCTTGTTTCTGCAATTGTTCAAACGCTTCGGGATTGGACATTTGAACCAAAATCATTAAGAAAGCAATGAAGTTAAAAAATAGATGGGTCAAAATTGATACGACGACATTCCGTTCAAAATAGAAATAAATTAAAACGATTGGTAGAGCTAATGGAATAAACAGCACAATAGTTGGTGGATCGGCAATGACGTGCACTCCTGCAAATAATAGAACCGATAATAGACCGAGCCCCCATTTTTTGGCAGGCGTTTTGGCATTATGCAGTATCACTTCACGAAAGAATAGTTCTTCCGCAACTGGTGCAGCAATCACAAGTAACGCGGCATATACGACCATCGGAATTTTCGAAGCAAGTTGTTCAATGGATTCTTGATTAGCGGATTCTCGTACACCAAAAATCAATATTGCAATTTGCGTCAGAATGATTCGCAGAACAAAAGCAAGGAGGATAGCTCCGAAAACTTTTAACCAGTGTCCTTTTAAAGCTTTTAGATCATTCATTAAGGTGTGGCGATACAGATATATTCCACCGAACAAGCTCACGAATAAAGTTGTGCTAGCTAGCAAAATCGTTAAGTCGCCAAGGGGTAGCAATGAGACGACAAACGGTAAGATTAGTAAACTGAATAAATATAATATCGTATATTTTATATGGGTGCTTTTAGGTTCATTGTTTAAATTAGTGAATTGAGTTTTAGTCATATGTTACTCCTTTTATAATAGTTAAGGGTTATTGACATTATACTTTTATGGACGTTCTATTTGTTTTTTTATCGCACGATTTGCTCGTTGAACTTGGAAATAGCTGACTAATCGCTCGCTCGTTGGACGATTAATGCCTAAAGCGACAAAATCATCCACTGTTGCGTTTTCCATAGCATCGCGTGTTTTAAATGTTTGATACAATTTCATCCGTGTTTTAGTACCAACGCCTTCGATTCGCTCCAAATCTGAAGCAAAGCTAGATTTCGTCCGAGTTTGTCGGTGAAAGGAAATCGCAAAACGGTGGACTTCCTCTTGAATGCGTTGAACGAGTTGAAATGCTGGGGCATTAGGTTCTAAAAGAACTTCTTCTAACGGCTCACCGAAGATTAACGATGCTGTTTGGTGCTTATCATTTTTCACCATCCCTGCAACAGGTATGCGTAAGCCTAGTTCGTCTTCAATGACTTCGCGCGCTGCTCGTATTTGAATGATTCCCCCATCCATCATAATCAAATCGGGTAAAGGTTTTTTCTCTTTCAATAAGCGACTGTAGCGCCGACGAATGACTTCTTGCGTTGTTTTAAATTCATCCGCTTGCTTCACTGTTTTGATGTGGTATTTTCGATAGGCTTTTTTATTCGGTTTGCCTTTTTCGTAGACAACCATTCCGCTTACCGGATATGCCCCTTGTATATGCGAATGGTCGAATGCTTCAATGACGTTCACATGAGGTAACCCGAGCGCGTCAGCCAATTGATCACTCGCATGAATCGTCCGTAACGCTTTACGGTCTTCAATCGTTAATTGCTCATTCAAGGCAATATGACTATTTTGCTTCGCTAAATCTAATAAACGTTTTTTCTTTCCTCGTTGCGGCTGCAACACTTTAACATTTAATGTTTCTTCAATTAATGTTTGATCGACCGTATGCGGTAATAGAATTTCTTTCGGTAAAATGTGATTCTGCTGTTGATAGAACATTAAGATAAACGCTAGAAATTCTTCTTCTGGTGTATCGTATAACGGAAAAATGGCCGTTTCGCGTTTAATAACAGTTGACTGACGCAATAAAAATACTTGAATCGACATATAGCCTCGTTTGACATCGTAATTAAAGACATCACGATTCGTATAATCTAGCGATAAAATATCTTGACGTTCGACCGTTTGTTTAATATGTTCAATTTGGTCCCGATATTCAGCTGCTCGTTCAAATTCCAATGCTTCTGCAGCGGCTTCCATCTTCTGTGTGAGCGTTTGTTTTACTTCATCAACTTCTCCATTCAGAAAGCGTGAAATCCGTCGAATTTGAGCTTTATACTCTTCTGGTGATACTTCGTGGTCACAACATCCAATACATTGACCAATGTGGTAATAAAAACAAGCTCGTGGTTCATTTTTGCCACAACGGCGTAGAGGATATAACTTTTGAATAAATTGTTGCGTCTCACTTGCTGCATACACGTTAGGATAAGGGCCAAAATAATGCCCCCCATCTTGTTCGACCTGACTTGTAATGACTAATTGCGGATCGCGTTCATTCGTAATCTTCAAATAAGGATACATGGACCCGTCTTTTAAACGAATATTGTACTTCGGCTGATATTTTTGAATCAAACTAATTTCCAACAGTAAAGCTTCTTTATCGGTTTGTGTAATGATGGTTTCGAAATGATGAATTTCTTGAACGAGTCGTTTCGTTTTGCCTGTATGTTCTGCACGGAAATAGGAGCGGACCCGATTTCTTAAATTTTTCGCCTTACCAATATAAATAATGGTTTCATCTTCACTACGCATCAAGTAACAACCTGGCAATGTGGGAAGCAAGTCTAACTTCTGATTGATCCATTCAACATTTTGATAAACAGGCATGTGGTCCTCCTTTCCTGTCCATCGATTCTACACACAGATTAACGTAATTGACTCAATGCTTCACGCATGTAAGCATGCATGTCATTTCGCCGTTTCATTAAATGCGTCAAAATTTGGGCGGTTCGAAGGCGTTTGTAATTCATCACGCGACAATTACTAATGGAATAGTAGTAAAATGCCCGTTCACGTCGCATCTTTTTAATGACGCCTGGATTGCCTCTTAATAGTGGACGGTTGCGCG
Organism: Atopobacter phocae ATCC BAA-285; assembly: GCF_000526675.1. Classification (GTDB taxonomy): domain Bacteria; phylum Bacillota; class Bacilli; order Lactobacillales; family Aerococcaceae; genus Atopobacter; species Atopobacter phocae. The sequence goes on along the minus strand of NZ_JAGN01000009.1, from coordinate 34,061 downwards.
TCGACACGCCATAGTTCATTAATTTTTGTGGTCGATCTAAATGAATGACAAACGATCGTGCTAAGTAGTCGCGATTTTCTTTGCGTAGCACGACACCATTCCCCGTTGAAACAACGGTGCGTTTCAAGCGACCATATTCACGAAGTAATTCACTTTCTAAATCACGATATGCTTGTTCATCTTGATCATAAAGTTGTGTAATGGATAAGCCCGTGCGTTTAATCATTTCTTTATCTAAGTCGACGAAATGATAATTCAATTGTTTCGCTAACTGAGTTCCTACCGATGACTTCCCAACAGCAGGTAATCCTACTAGAAAAATCGAATCGTTCGCTGGATCGGCATCAATTAGTTCATGGCAAATTTTATCTCGCAATGGCTTTTGAATGCGATGATTCAAATATACTTCGGTTTGCGCAATCGTCAAATGAATGAGCCAATCTAGTTGATTTTGAAACGGAACGTCGCCTAACCAAGTAGGACGAGCGATCATTCGGCTTAAATCACTGATTCCTTGATATGTTCTCAAATGCGCTTGCACAGCTTCATTTTGCATCGCGCCTAATTCAACTGCTTGTGTTTGAATAAAGAAATCGGTTTGAATAGTCTTCCATTCATTTAATTCATGATAAATAATTTGATCATTTGAATGGGTCATTGAGCCCCCTTGTTCACAAAAAACATGAATATGTCGAACATTTTGTGCACACAAATCGTCAAATAAGACTTCGGTCAAGTCATTATATCCAATAATACTGACTTCTTTCGCAATGAGCGGTTTGAACGGCTCTAATAAACGTTTTAAAGCTGATTGAGTGACATCTACTTTTTGGACTCGACCATTATGCACGTGATTGGCAGTGGTCGTTGATGTTAAGTAAATGCCATCTTTTTCAAAGCGTTGAAACGTGTCATGATCCACTAATTGGATGCGAATGGGCCATTCAATGGTTTCACTGATGACTCGAATGATTGCTTGTAAAATATTAGCGTAAGCGTCTTTTTTTATAAAAATTATTGCTTTTTGGCGCACAGTTACCCTCCTTTCATTACTTTTTTCACATAAATTAATGATACTATACTCCTTGGTTTTTGAATAGCATTTTGACTAAAAAGTCCCTGTTTCACACTGAATTATTGTCAATCATTCCTATTAGTTCTTTCGTCCGTGCTAAATCTTTTCATTCACTATTTGTTATACGCCAAATGATATGTTTGTACTTTTGTAAAATCTATCTTTTTAGTTGATATAACAATGTTTTTAAAGAATATTTTCTCTTCCGGTTCTTTCGACTCAATTTGATTGGCATTCCTCTTGTTTTAACATACAATAAAAGTATAAACAAATGGGGAGGACGACACGATGCAATTGATTGTTAAACCAACAGCGGCTGAAGCATCACAAGCAGCCTTTGAATTAATTCGTGAAGCAAAAGAAAATGGAGCAACTGTTTTCGGTCTAGCTACTGGTTCAACACCTGAACCACTTTATCAACTTTTTATCGATAGCGATTTAGATTTTACTGATTCTTATTCGGTCAATTTAGATGAATATGTCGGGTTAGGCAAAGATGACCCACAAAGTTATCAATATTACATGCAACATAAATTATTCGACCATAAACCATTTAAAGAATCATTCGTACCCAACGGACTAAATGATGAAGCAAGTGAAATTGAACATTACGAAAGTATTTTAGAAGCGCACCCTGTTGATGTCCAAATTTTAGGTATTGGTGAAAATGGTCATATTGCCTTTAACGAACCAGGTACGCCTTTTAATTCTCGGACACATAAAGTGCAATTAACCGAATCGACAATTAACGCCAATAAACGTTTCTTCGAAAAAGAAGAAGATGTACCTCGTTACGCTTATTCGATGGGCTTGTCATCCATTATGTCGGCTAAACAAATTGTTTTACTTGCATTTGGCGAGAAAAAAGCGCAAGCGATTCACGACTTATTCAAAGCTCATCCGAGTGCAGACATTCCTTCGACCATCTTACAAAGTCATGCTGACGTTACCGTCATTGTCGATGAAGCTGCTGCCTCATTAGTCTAAATTTCATCCAATAAAAAACTTCTTATCATATAACATGATAAGAAGTTTTTTAGTTATCGAATGGGTAAAAAATTAGCGTTTATGATCCGCTACCCCAATCCGGTTAATGGCTTTATTCAATGCAATTCGAACTCGTTGCATTTCATTCGATGAAATATCCTGTTGTGCCAGTAATTCTTCCGCACGAATCCGTGCATCTTCTGCACGACTAATGTCAATATCGCGCGCCCGTTCAGCGGTATTCACGACAATATTGACGACGTTATCAGACACTTCTACGATACCACTCGAAATCGCAATGTAATCGGATGATGTCTCATCATCAAATGTCCGACGAACGCGAACGGCACCGATTTTTAATGGCATAATAATTGGCGTATGATTTCGTAAGAAAGTATACGGCCCTTCAATGGTTGGTACCGTAACGGAAGTCGCATGATGTTCATAACGAACGCCTTCTGGTGTGGTTACTAACACATCTAATAGTATATCTTGCTCCATTATACGTCTTCACACCTTTCTATTATTCGTTCGTTGCGTCTTTCTCTGCCGCTAATTCCGTATCAAAAGGTAAATCGATTGCATCAGTTGATACTGTACGACCTGCTTTACGTAAGACATCTTCAATCGTTCCCACATTACGGAATGCATCTTCTGGAATATCATCATATAGTCCATCTAAAATGCCTTTAAATCCTCTAATTGTATCTTCAACTTTCACATAACTTCCCGGAATACCTGTGAATCCTTCAGCTACGTGGAAGTTTTGAGATAAGAAGAATTGAATCCGACGTGCACGATGCACGGTAATTTTTTCTTCATCAGATAATTCATCTAATCCGAGTATGGCAATGATATCTTGTAATTCACGATAACGTTGTAACGTCTGTTGCACGCGACGAGCTACGTCATAATGCTCTTGACCGACAATTTCAGGATCTAAGGCACTTGATGTTGATTCTAATGGATCAACCGCTGGATAAATCCCTTGCTCCGTTAAACGACGTTCTAAGTTGGTTGTTGCGTCCAAATGAGCAAACGTTGTTGCTGGTGCAGGGTCAGTATAGTCATCGGCTGGCACATAAATCGCTTGAATCGATGTAATTGAGCCTTCTTTAGTAGAAGTGATTCGTTCTTGTAATTGACCCATCTCACTCGCTAAAGTAGGTTGATATCCTACGGCACTTGGCATCCGCCCGAGTAAGGCAGAAACTTCTGAACCGGCTTGAGTAAACCGGAAAATATTATCGATAAATAATAGCACATCTTGTTTATCCACGTCACGGAAATGTTCCGCGATGGTTAGACCAGTTAAAGGCACACGCATACGTGCTCCAGGTGGCTCATTCATTTGACCGAAAACCATAGCTGTTTTGTTAATAACGCCTGATTCCATCATTTCAAAGTATAAGTCATTTCCTTCACGTGTACGTTCTCCAACTCCTGTAAAGACGGAAATCCCACCAAGTTCTTCAGCAATATTATGAATCAACTCTTGAATTAAAACGGTTTTACCTACTCCGGCACCACCGAACAATCCAATTTTCCCCCCTTTAATATAAGGCGCTAATAAGTCGATAACTTTAATTCCTGTTTGTAAAATTTGGCTGGAGCTACTTAAATTTTCAAATTTAGGTGCTGGTTTATGAATCGGTTCACGACGTTCGTCTTCGCCAAATGGTGTTTTTAAATCGATTGGTTCACCTAACACATTGAATACGCGACCTAATGTTTTCTTTCCAACTGGTACTGAAATTGGATGTTCTGTGTCGACAACTGACATGCCGCGACTTAATCCGTCCGTTGATTCCATTGAAATCGTCCGAACTACACCCTCACCTAATTCGAGTGCAACTTCTAATACAATTTTGACTGGCTCGCCTTCACGAACGAAGCCCTCTACATTTAACGCATTGTTAATGTCTGGAACCCCACCCTCAAGCGGAAACTTCACATCGACCACGGGACCGACAATTTGTGTGATTTCTCCTCTTCTCAAATGATTCCCTTCTTTCTCGTTGTTAGTAACATTCTATCGTTCTTTTAACGCTTCCGCGCCACCAACTATTTCTGTAATTTCTTGTGTGATTTGTGCTTGACGTTTTCTATTCCGTTCTTGCGTCAGACGGCTGATTAAATCGCGCGCATTATCTGTCGCTCCACGCATGGCAGTCATACGGCTAGCATGTTCAGCTGCTTTCGCATCTAAAATTGCTCCGTAAATCAAGCTTTCTGCATATTGTGGAATTAACTGCTCCAAAATCGCTTCTTTCGATGGTTCTAATAAGAATTCAACGTCGTAAGGCGATGGTTCATCTGTTCGTTCCACATCCACTAATGGCAACATTTTCTCTACGCGAAAGTTAGACACAATCGCGTTCACATGATGGTTGTAACAAACGTACAATTCATCAAATGCTTCTTCACGATATAAATTCACCGTTTGTTGGACGATGACTTTCACTTCCTCAAACGTTGGATAATCACTAATGCCACTCATTTCATATAAAATGTCGTAGCCTTCTTTACTAAAGAACTTCGATGCAGTCTCACCGATACAAATCAATAGAAATTCGTCTTTGGATTGATGGTCACGCTTCAACATTTCAAGGGTTGAAGCAAAAATGGAACTGTTGTAAGATCCGGCTAACCCTTGATCTGATGCAATGACGAGATAAGCTGTTTTCTTCACCTCACGCATAATTAACATGTCGTGATAATCTAAGTAGTTCAGAACCGCTTGATCATTCGTTTCATCAACACTCGTATCCGACTTCAATAACAATTCATCAATGTTTGCATAGACTAGATGAGTTACCATTGATCGAATTTGTTGTGCATATTTCTCGTATTGACGTACAGTTGCTTCCGAACGAACTAATTTAGAAGCGGAAACCATTTGCATGGCGCTTGTAATATGACTCGTTTTTTGGGTTGAATCAATCCGTTTTTGGATGTCCGTTAACGATGCACTCACTTCGTCTCACCCTTTCTATTATTTGAATTGATCATTAAAATCGTAAACAGCGTGGAAGAATTGTTCTTCGTCTGGTAAATTGCCTGTTGTACGAATATCTTCTAATAAAATTTTATGTTGCGTTTCCATGTATTCATATAAGCCACGTTCGTATTCTGCTAAACGTTCAATTGGAATATCGTCCAATGCACCATGCGCTAAAGCGAATAGAATAACGACTTGATATTCAACAGGTAGTGGCTTGTGCGCCCCTTGTTTTAACACTTCCACCGTCCGTTTTCCACGGTTTAGTTTTTGTTGAGTCGCTTCGTCTAAGTCCGAACCGAATTGTGAAAAACTTTCTAACTCACGATAGCTTGCTAAGTCAATCCGCAATGTCCCTGACACTTGCTTCATCGCTTTAATTTGGGCTGCTCCCCCCACACGTGATACGGATAATCCGGCTGAAATCGCTGGCCGTACACCGGAGAAGAATAAATCACTTTGTAAGAAGATTTGACCGTCTGTAATGGAAATAACGTTAGTTGGAATATAAGCTGAAATATCTCCAGCTTGTGTTTCTACAATTGGTAAGGCAGTTAATGAGCCACCACCCAATTTATCACTTAACTTCGCTGCACGCTCTAATAAACGTGAATGTAAGTAGAATACGTCCCCTGGGTAAGCTTCCCGTCCTGGTGGGCGTCTCAATAGCAAGGAAATTTCACGATAGGCTGCCGCTTGTTTGGATAAATCATCGTACACAATTAATACATGTTTACCATCGTGCATCCATTCTTCACCAATTGCTGTTGCAGCATAAGGTGCAATATATAGCATGGGGCTCGGTTCACTTGCTCCGGCTGATACAATCGTTGTATATTCCATAGCACCATGACGGACTAACGTTTGCATAATTTGGCGAACGGTTGATTCTTTTTGTCCGATCGCTACGTAAATACAAAGCGTATCTTTACCTTTTTGATTTAAAATGGCATCAATCGCAATCGTTGTTTTTCCTGTTTTACGGTCTCCGATAATTAATTCCCGTTGCCCGCGTCCAATTGGAACTAACGCGTCGATTGCTTTTTGTCCGGTTGCTAAGGATTCTGTCACTGATTGACGATCCATAATACCCGGCGCTGGATGTTCTACTGGTCGTGTACGTGATGTTTTGATTGGGCCACGTCCATCAATTGGGTTCCCTAATGCATCAACTACACGTCCGAGCATTTGATTGCCAACAGGTACTTCAAGAATTTTACCGGTTTGTTTTACGATATCGCCTTCATGAATATTATGGTAATCACCGAAGATAATTACCCCGACTTCATGTGTTTCTAAGTTTTGAGCCATACCTTTAACACCATTACTAAACAGAACAAGTTCTCCACTCATTACGTTCGTCAATCCGACAACACGTGCAATTCCATCACCAACATAGGTTACCTCACCGACTTCTTCGATAAGATATTGACTTTCAAATGCAGCAACTTTGTCAGAAATTTCATCGACTACTGAGTCGCGCATTTGATCAAGGATTTGTTCATTTTCTGATTGAATTGTAGCGTCACTAGAATCGGTGTTTAAGGACATTTTGTCTTGTGTGTTCATTGTTTCTTTTTCCAATCCTTATCACCCCGTTAATTTCGATTTAATGACCGTTTAATATCGTTTAAGTCTTTCAATAATGTCCCGTCTAATAAATAATCGCGTGAACGCACTAAGACGCCCCCGAGAAGATCTTGATTTAAGACGTGATTGATGTGATTAAAACGATGATTTAGACGATGCTCAATTTTACGTTGAATGGTTTCAATTTCTTTGTCGGTTAATAATACAACCGATTCGATGGTTAATAAATTGCGCTCATAATTATCGATATAGCTGTTAATAATTAACGATAAATATTTGAATTCATAAGCGTAAGCCATTTCGATAAAGAAATCCACCCAGCTATTGTCTAACTCTCGCATTGTTTCTTTTAAAAAGGCGACTTTTTCTTCTGCCGGTATACGATCGACTACCATGGCTTGATCGAATTTATTTAAATTCGCAATCCCTTTTCTTAATTTAACAACGTCGTCATAGATGGTTTCAGCTTTTCCTTGAGTGACCATTTCCCCATAAAAAGCTGCGACTTCACGACGAACTGCTAATGTATGTCTCATACTTCATCAATTCCTTCGATGAACTTGTCAATCAATTCTTTATGGTCTGAAGCAGATAAACCTTTTTGTAAAATTTGTTGAGCAAGTTGTACAGCTAATTGGCCCACTTCGGTTTGTAGATCTTGCATCGTTTTTTCTTTATTGTATTGAATTTCGCGTTCTGCTTCACGTTTCATTTGTTGCGTCATCGCTTCAATACGTGCTTTTGCATTTTTTTCTAAATCTTCAGCCGCTTCACGTGCGCGCTGATAAATAGCTTGCGCTTCTTCTTTTGCTTCACGAATATGAAGACGTGCTTCTTCTTCTGCAATTTGTGCGGAACGATCTTTTTCTTTCGCACTGTCAATCGCGTCTTGAATGATTTTTGACCTTTCATCCATCTTCTCTGTTAGAGGTTGCCACACGAACTTTCCTAACAGAAACATGAGTAATATAAACGAAATTGCAATGGCTAATAGATCGCCGACTGCAATTCCAAATGCTGCGGCAGCTAACATACGCATCCTCCTTCTTCAAGTTTGTTTGCTAACTTTTGATCATTATCTGAATAAAAGAATTAGTAAGAAGCCAAACACCACAGCAATAATTGGAACAGCTTCGATTAACCCAACACTGATAAACATGTTCATGCGGAAATAATCTTTCATTTCTGGTTGACGTGTCATCGCCTCAATAGTTTTCTTCATAACAGCTTGGTTTCCGTAAGAGGCAGCCAAGGCAGCACATCCAACAGCAATAGCAGCAGCAATATATATCATTTTTTTATACTTCCTTCCACGTTTTAATTTATAGTTTTGTTGTTTCTTCGTTTGTTTCTAATGTTCCAAGACAATTTTATGCGAAATGTAGACATTCGATAATGTTGCGAATACGAATGCTTGAATCATCCCGATAAAGATTGAAAAGGCAATCCATATCATGGTTAGCGGTACGGTTAGAACACCCGAAAACAGCCCATGACTCGTTGCTAACATCGCAAGTAAGGTTAGCAAAATCTCACCGGCGTAAATATTACCGTAAAGACGCAACCCTAGCGTTAACGTGTTTGTAAATTCTTCGATTAACTTAATTGGGAACATGAATTTTACAGGTTCGAAATAAGCGACACGAATATACGTTTTTGTTCCTAATTTTTCACTCGCTTTGTAATGCGATAATAGGATAACCATTGCTGATAAACCTAAACATACAATGGCACTAGCGGTCGGACTACCCCAGAAAGAGTATTCATCGTGAACAATAATCATTGATAAACCAATGATGTTACACACTGCAATATATAAGAACAATGTGAATGTAAAGAGTCGATATTCTTTACCATGCTCATCATCCATTGTATTCCCTACAATTCCATTAGTGAACTCTACTAGCATTTCTAATGCTGCTTGCGCCCGTTTTGGAATGAGTTCAATGCGACGAGACAGTAAAAAACAAATTAAGAAAATAATGACCACACTAGAAAAACTAGCGAGTAATACATTTGCGCTAAATTCAATTCCAAACCACGTAAAAACGTACGATTTTTCCATTTACTTCACCCCATCTCTATAAAAAATTAAAAAGCCTTAGAACAGGGAATCCAAGGCCTCGTTATTGTCATATTTTCATGGCAATAGTCAGCGTTCGATGACTACTTTGTCTTGTAAGTGGGTACTTACTTGACGTTATTTTTTATTTTGTCCCAAACAGACGATCCCCTGCGTCGCCTAGACCTGGAACAATGTAAGAATCTTCATTCAATCCATCATCTAATGCAGCAGTGATAATTTTCACTTCAGGGTGGGCGTCATGTAGGACTTGAACGCCTTCTGGAGCTGCGACTAAACAACAGAAACTAATCGCCTTTGGATCTGCACCGCGTTTAATGAGGGCATCAATCGCTGCAACAGCTGAACCACCTGTTGCTAACATTGGATCAACAACAAATAGACGACGCTCTGCGATATCCTTTGGCAATTTCACAAAATACTCGATTGGTTGTAACGTATCATGGTCGCGGTATAACCCGACATGGCCGACACGTGCTGCCGGAATTAACTTCAATATTCCGTCAACCATCCCAATCCCAGCTCTCAAAATAGGAATAACAGCAACTTTCTTTCCAGATAATTGCTTTTGAACACTTTTTGTTAGTGGCGTTTCAATCTCCACCTCTGACAACGGTAAGTCACGACTGACTTCGTATGCCATTAACATCGAAATTTCGTCCACTACTTCACGGAACTCTTTCGTTCCACAATCTTTTTGTCGAATGATCGTCAACTTGTGTTGAATCAATGGGTGATCTAACACATGAAAGTTTTCCACATTCAATTCATTCATCCTATTGGCCTCCTTTGTGATTAAGCACATTGCTGCACTTGATTGGTGGTGTCCTTTTCATATATATAGGAATAAAACACCGTTTGATTTACATTTTACTGAAAATATGAAACAATTACCAGTATTTTAAGGAAGGTTTAAAAATGATTCGCTAATTAATCGTATACGTTGAACTAAACTGCTTGATTCTGCGGTTTCTTCAACTTCATATAGAATAATTGCATCGAAAGATTCTTCATCCACTTGTCGTAAAATATTGTATAATTGTTGCTTATACGTTTTCACAGTTGCTCCCATATTATACAACCGTGCGTCAATTTGTCCAGAGTTTTCCAAGACGTTAAATAATTCCTCCGGTAGAGCGAGTGCGATTTGTCGATTTGAACATTTATGTAGTTGTTGGACGATATCTTCCGCTGTTCCTTTCAACCGATAAACTGGTGTATCCGGTTGATAGTGCGGTCGTTGACTTGCTGGCGCTTGGGCTTGATTGACTTCAATTGGCCCAATAACTGATTCAATGGCTTCACGTGTAATTTCGCCTACGCGTAAAATGACTGGTCGATCACTCGATAGGTCAATAATCGTTGATTCAATTCCTAACGCTGATTGTCCCCCATCTAAAATATAAGTTACTTGCTCCCCCAAATCATGCGCTACATGCGTCGCTAATGTAGGGCTTGGTCGACCACTCGTATTCGCACTAGGCCCGACAATCGGTTCGCCTACATATTCAATTAACCGCAGCGTATCCGACTGTTTCGGCATGCGTAAAGCGACCGTGTCTTGTCCTGCAGTCACTATATTAGGCACTCGATCCATCCGCCGTTTTAACACTAGCGTTAATGGTCCCGGCCAAAAAGCAGCCATCAATTGTTCTGTTTTTTCGTCGAGTGGATGAACATACGCTTGGGCCATTTCTTTAGAAGCGACCGTTAAATTCACAGGATTCGTGCGCGAGCGTCCTTTTGCTTCAAACACGCGTTCAATCGCATCTGTATTGGAGACGATGGCACCTAAGCCGTATACGGTCTCGGTAGGAAATGCTACTAATTCCCCTTGTTTTAATGCGCTGGCTGCTTGTTGTAACGTCGCATCCGTCACGTTTAAAATCATTGCCTGTTTCATCTCTCTCACCTCTTATTGCTCATCTGCTACTGATTGTTTCGGTTCAATTATAATGATGCGGTCATGTCCTTGTTCGTCTGGTACAATCGTCACATCCCAGTTTGGCAAATGTCCATGTGCTAATTGTTGAATAGCCGTTCCTTGTCGATACCCACATTCTAACAAAATGGTAGGTGTAACATGGGCTGCCTTTACTTGTCGAAATAACGTTTCGTATAAAGCAAGTCCCTCTTGCTGAGCATATAATGCCAATTGAGGTTCGTAACGTTTGACTGACTCGTCCATTACCGTTTGTTCACTGAAGGCAATATACGGCGGATTAGACACAATGATATCCAACGCCTGTACTTCATCTACTGATAATGCTTCTAATAATGAACCTTGCCGCATCGTTACTTCTAATTGGTGGTCCGTCGCATTCATCTGAGCGACTGCCAACGCATCCGATGACACATCTGTTAACACGACATCCAACGTAGGATACAACCGTTTCAATGTTAGGCCGATAATTCCACTTCCCGTTCCGATATCAGCCATTCGAAGCGCCTTGTCAGGTGCACGTTCAATGAATTGACGCGCTTGATCCACTAATCCTTCTGTTTCCGGTCGTGGAATTAGTACCCGCTGATCGACGTGCCAAAAACGGTCGTAAAAATACGCCCGTTCGACAATGTATTGGAGTGGTTCATACGCATTTAACCGACGAACGAGTTTTTTCAGTTGCTCCCATTCAGTCGCTGGCATCTCCTCGTCCACATGTTGCACGTAATCGGTTAAGGACCATTGATGCGTTAAGAACAGTTGATAGCGATAAAGGGCTGTTGGGTCATCGGTCACAACTTGCGGATCAAGTTGTTCTCGCACATATTGCTCGCCTTGACGATAAGTTGGTTGCACTGTTTTAGCCATTTTTATTCATATCTTCTAACTTCGCTGTTTGATCCGCTAAAATTAACGCATCGACGATTTCATCTAAGTTACCATTTAAAATTTGATCTAATTTTTGTAACGTTAAGTTGATGCGGTGATCAGTGACACGACTTTGTGGATAGTTGTATGTCCGAATCCGTTCCGAACGATCCCCCGTTCCAACAGCCGACTTCCGTTCTTGATCATAAGCTGATTGACTTTCTTGTAGACGCGCATCATACACTCGCGCACGTAGAACTTTCATCGCTTTTTCACGGTTTTTCAACTGTGACCGTTCATCTTGCATCGCCACCACAATTCCTGTTGGTAAATGCGTTAAACGAACAGCAGATGCCGTCTTATTAACGTGCTGTCCACCCGCTCCTGATGCGTGGTAAATATCCACACGAATGTCGTTTTCGTCAATATCAATTTCAACTTCTTCCGCTTCTGGCATAACTACAACGGTCGCTGTTGATGTGTGTACACGCCCTTGACTTTCTGTTGCTGGGACACGTTGTACACGATGCGCTCCTGATTCATATTTTAATTTAGAGTAAACTTTATCCCCAGTAATCATTAAAATAATTTCTTTGTAACCACCGATTCCTGTGATGTTCGCATCTAAAACTTCAACCTTCCAACCTTGCTTCTCTGCATAGCGTTGGTACATATTATATAAATCACCCGCAAATAATTGGGCTTCATCGCCACCCGCTGCACCACGAATTTCCATAATCGTATTTTTTGAATCGTTAGGATCTTCTGGCAACAGTAATAACTTAATTTCTTCTTGAAGGGTTTCACGTTCTGCTTTAAGTTCACTCAACTCTTCCTTCGCCATGTCAATCATGTCTGGATCGTTTGAATCACTTAAGATTTCTTCTGCCTCTTCTATTTCAGTAACAACCGTTTGATAACGTTTAAACTTTTCAACTTTCGGACGTAAATTGGCCTCTTCTTTAGATAACGCCATGAAACGCTTCGTATCTGTAATAACGGATGGATCACTCATTAATTCGTTTAACTCATTATGTCGTATAATAAATGTATCTAGTTGATCGTACATAACTACTCCTTTCAATCGTTTGGTTTTATTTAAGTCTATTATAAACTAATTATTACTTATAGTTCCACTTGTCCCGCGTGATTTAATGGGGGATTATTGTAATGTTTGCGGCAAACTGGCCAATAACTTTCATTCCCACCGATTTGAATTTGTTCCCCTGTGTACACTGGACGACCATCACTTAAACGTAAGTTCATTGTCGCTTTTTTGTGACAGAACCAACAGATAGTCTTCATTTCTTCAATCTTATCCGCTTGCAATAGCAATTCACGGCTTCCTTCAAATAATTTGTTTTGGAAGTCATTTTTCAATCCATAAGCCATCACGGGGATGTCTAATTCATCCACAATTTGCATTAATTGATGCACGTGCGCTTGTGATAAAAATTGAGCTTCATCGAGCAATACACAATAAATTGGACCGGGTAGATTTTTCACGATTTCAAAAATATTTGTATCATCTTCAATGACATGCGCATCACGTCGCAAGCCAATACGACTCGAAATTTCACCGACTTTTGTCCGTGTATCGATGGCACTCGTCATTAACACCACTTTCTTATTTTGTTCTTCGTAGTTATGAGCAACCTTCAAAATATCAATGGATTTCCCACTGTTCATTGCTCCGTACTTAAAGTATAACTGCGCCATAATAATTCCTCCTCTTGATAAAGTCATCTTACTCATTTTATGTGTACGGACAGAAACATTCAACTAATATTTTCATTAATCGTTTTTCACTATTTTATAAAACTTCTTATAAAGTGTTCACTTGACTCTCTCTTTGCCCTCCATTTATGATATGATAACTAATCATATACTTCTATTCAGACGATTCGTCGCTATGAATAAAGTGCATCATTCGATTGACAAGGAGGAACACTCTTGACTATTAGACAGCAACTTGCGATTTCAATCGCACGACTCAGCCAACGTGTGCTGAAACGATTAACCAACGGCGGATCGAGCTTTCCTGGACAACTTGCTCAGAAAATTGACCCTACCGTTTTTCAAGCCATTACTGCCGATTATGACGTTGTGATGATTACGGGAACTAATGGGAAAACATTAACGACCGCTTTAACCGTTGAAGCATTGCGTGACCAATACGACCACATTTTAACGAATCCAACGGGAGCGAACATGCTACAAGGGATTGTCAGTACGTTTTTAGCAGATCGCGCTCCAAAAGGCGCACGTAAAATTGCCGTATTGGAAATTGATGAAGCCACATTAAACAAAGTTACCGCCGTCATTAAACCAAAAGCTATTGTCTTTACTAACTTATTCCGTGATCAAATGGATCGTTACGGTGAAATATATTCCGTTTACCAAATGATGTTAGATGGGGCTAAAAATGCACCGGTTGCAACGATTATCGCGAATGGCGACTCGCCTATTTTTAATGCGAATCGTTTAGACAATCCGTATCAATTTTTTGGGTTTAATCACTTGCCACCTCAAGAAGATGTAGCGCTTGATCCAAATACTGACGGTGTGCTCTGTCCGATTTGCCATCATTTATTACATTACTATTTAAATACATATAGCAACTTAGGCGATTACTATTGTCGTACAGGTGACTTCAAACGTCCTGCACTAGATTATGCCGTTACATCAGTTGACACGTTAACGATTAATCAATCTGACTTTGCGATTGATGGCCATACTTTCCAATTAAATATTGGTGGTATGTACAATATTTATAATGCTTTAGCGGCTTATTCTTTAGCACGTTTCCTAGGTGCTTCGCCTGAATCAATTAAAGCCGGATTTAACCGAGCTAAACGCATTTTTGGTCGTCAAGAAGCCATTCATATCGATGACAAAAACGTGCTAATTAATTTAACGAAAAATCCTGTCGGTGTGAATCAAGTAATTGACCTATTAACTAACGAACCTGATCCATATACACTAGTTTGTCTGTTGAACAATAACTATGCTGACGGGCAAGATGTGAGTTGGATTTGGGACGGTCATTATGAAATCTTCAAAGAAAAAGGTATTCAACGCGTCTTATATGGTGGTATGAAAGCAGACGAGATGAAGAAACGGTTACTCGTAGCCGGCTTTGATGAATCACAATTAGTTTATGTGTCAGACTTAACTCAATTACCTGCTGCGATTAGTGCGGTTGATACTAAACAAGTGCACGTGCTAGCAACCTATACTGCCATGTTAGATTTACGCAAGACGCTCATCCAACAAGGCTTCATTAAGGAGTGATACAATGAAACCCATTCGAATTGGCCATTTATATGGTAACTTATTGAACACATATGGGGATTACGGCAATGTGCTGATGCTAGCACATCTTTTAAAGAAACGCGGTATTCCTTATACGATTGATATTAACTCATTAGAAGAAGATTTCTCGAGTGATCAGTACGACTTCATCTTTTTTGGCGGAGGACAGGACTTCGAACAACAAGTGGTAGCGAACCATCTTGGCCACAAACGTGATGAGTTACAAAAATATATCGAAAACGACGGCGTCCTCTTAGCCATTTGCGGTGGCTACCAATTACTTGGTGAGTATTACACTACCCCAGCTGGCGATAAAATTAAAGGCGCTCAATTAATTAATTACTTTACCGAAAGCGCGAATCAAAGTCATCGTCTAGTGGGCGATGTGACGATTAAAGATCCTGTTACAGGAGAATCTTATATCGGTTATGAAAATCACGCCGGCCATACTTATTTAGGAGAAGGCGTTCAACCACTTGGCCATGTTGAAACAGGTTATGGAAACAACGGGACCGACCAAACCGAAGGAATGCGCTATAAAAATGTATTTGGCTCATATTTCCACGGACCGATGCTTGTTCGCAATGAAGCTCTTGCTGAACATATCATTGATTTAATTCTCGAAAAACGTCAACAGGACGAATCATCTTCCACACAAACAAATGATTAATTTTTACGACAGTTCCTTTACTCATGAGTAAAGCAGCTGTCTTTTTTGATACAAAAAAGGACTATCGGAATAGTCCGACAGTCCTTGGGGTGTTTAAGTTAGTTATTTACAACGTTCATCAATTGACAAATCTATGTGATTATTTTTCTTCGCGTTTGAATCCTGGAATGACCAATCCTAATCCAGCAAGCATTGCGACCAATGCGGTTGTTAACGAAACTTCTTCACCTGTTTGAGGAAGCGTCGCTTGTTTTTGAGTGGTGCTTGCTTTTGGCTGTTCTGCTTGCATATGACCTTTAGCTTCTGGAGCTTTTGGTTTGTTTTCTTTTTTGTTCATATTGCGATTATTAGGTTTACTGTCATCCGATTTTTTCGGTGCAAGTTCAGGCATTTTTGGTGTTTCTTCTTTTGTTTCTGATTTTGGTGCTGGTTGTAATTTTAATCCTGGGATCACTTCTGGCTGTTTTTCTTTCTTCGGCGCTAGTTGTAATTTCATTCCTGGAATGACTTCTGGTTGTTTTTCTTTTTTCGGCGCTGGTTGTAATTTCATTCCTGGAATAACTTCTGGCTGTTTTTCTTTTTTCGGCGCTGGTTGTAATTTCATTCCTGGAATAACTTCTGGCTGTTTTTCTTTTTTCGGTGCTGGTTGTATTTTTAATCCTGGAATGACTTCTGGTTGTTTTTCTTTCTTCGGCGCTGGTTGTAATTTTAATCCTGGAATAACTTCTGGCTGTTTTTCTTTCTTCGGCGCTGGTTGTAATTTTAATCCTGGAATGACTTTTGGATTTTGATTTTGAGGCATTTCTCCCATTTCTTGTTCAGAAGGGAGAAGTGCTCTTAGTTTTTTAGTATCTTCTTGAATTACTTTTAATAAAGCAATATCATAATTTGCTACTGTTGGGCACTATGTTTCCCTAAATATCCCTTAAGTTCTTTTTGTACAATTCTAAGTTTCAATTCTAACACTTTACTTTTTGCGAATTTTAGAGCATTTCCTTTTCCAAGTATACTAGAAGAATCCGTTACCTTTCCCTTCAAATCTTTCATGTTTTCTGTATATATACCAAAATTAATTCTTATATGAGGATAAAGTCTTTTAAATTCTTTTTCAACATCGTCTAATAACTTTGTAATTTCTTCGTTAATTTTCTTTGGGTTTTCATTACCATTTACATCTAAATTAGCTTCTTTAGCTTTCTGTTTTATGTTATTTAATTTCTGTTGATCCTCTTCAGAAAGAATTTCCTCTTCTTCAGGCTCTTCATAATCCTCATTCACTGTTGAATTTTTTTGCTCAATATCTTCCGATTCCATTTCATTTTGTTCTACTATCGTATTATTTTTCTCTTGGTCTTCATTGGCTGCTTTTTTGTTATCCTGTTCTGCAGTGTCTTTTAGTCGATCTACTTTTTCTAGTGTATTCACTTCAGGATTTAAAGTAGTTGTCATTTCAACATCATCTGCATGCACAGTTCCACTAATTGGTCCAAATAGCGTAAAACCAATTAAGCACGAAGCTACGCCAACACTTAATTTTTTTATCGTGTATTTCGGTTGTTTATGTGTATTCATGTTCATTATTCTATCCTCCACGTAATAATTCTAAAATAATTTAATCTTTATCTTTTTTAGTTTTTTTAGCTAATTAAATATATGCTTTAGAATAATAGATGTCAATATTTTTTTAGTATAAAAACATAAATAAAGATAAAATGTAATAAAGTTGTTACAAACTCATTTATCTTTCATTTATCTTTTCTTTTTTTATCATATTCTTCTTATTTAACGAGTATATTTCAAGCTTTTTATTAATCAAAACAAACAATAAATTTAATTATGAAAAATTTTTCTTCAAGTTTCTATAAAAATTTAATGTCTATTTCTTTTGTTTTTTGTAATTTTATTTTACTAATTTTATTAAAATAAAATTCGTAAACATTTAATGACTACTCATACTACTTATTTTTATCTATAAAAAAAATAAGGAACTCATCAATTGAGTTCCTTATCGATATTAAGCACTTGTTTTATTTGAATCAATTATTGGTCTTTACGTTTGAATCCTGGAATAGCTAATCCTAAACCTGTAAGAACAGCCATCGCTGCAGTGCCAAATGATACTACTTCACCTGTTTGTGGTAATGAAGCTTTATTTTCTTTCTTCATTTCTGGTTTAGCTTCTTTGTTTTCTTTTGATTCTTTAGTATGTTTGTCTAAAGGCATATTTGGTTTGTTTTCTTGTTTACCATCCACTTTAGGTGTTTCATGTTTTTCTTTTTCCATATCAGCTTTTGGTGCTTCTGGTTTCATTCCATCTTGTTTTTTATCTTCAGTTTTTGGTGCTGGTTGTAATTTCAATCCTGGAATGACTTCTTTTTGTTGTTCTTTCTTAGGCGCTGGTTGTAATTTTAATCCTGGAATGACTTCTTTTTGTTGTTCTTTTTTAGGTGCTGGTTGTAATTTTAATCCAGGGATTACTTCTTTTGGTTGTTCTTTTTTAGGCGCTGGTTGTAATTTTAATCCAGGGATTACTTCTTTTTGTTGCTCTTTCTTAGGCGCTGGTTGTTTCTTGTCAGGTGTTTTACCTTCAGGTTGTTTCACATCTGGTTTCACCTTTGGTTGATTAGCTGCGTTAATTTTTTGAATAGCATATAATCCCTCTGCCTTTGCATGTTCAACATTCTCATCCGTATCAGCATCTTCAATTTCTTTATTCGCTTTTTCTGCAGCTTTATTAACTAATTCAATCGCTTGATCAATTTGATCTGCGGTTACATTTGTTTGTTTTTTTATTTCTCCTATACGGATATTTTGTTGATTTTTAATTGATTCTTTTGCATCCGGTTTTGAGAATGGTGCACCTTCATAATGTGTAACATCATTTACTACTTCATTTTTTAGTTTAATAATCTCTTTTTCATCCGATTCTTTTTGTATCTTTTCAATATTTGATGTTGCATAATCATTTAAAATTTTATTGATATTTGTTCTTTCTTCTTTTGTATATCTTTTATCTTCACTAATTGCTTTTAATTTTTCTTGCAATGCATTATTAATTACTCTTGCTGCTTCTTCTTTTTCTTTATTCAAATCTTCTTTTTTAGGCTCAGAAATTTCTTTTGAGGATTCAATTAATTTTTCTAATTCATTCGTTAATTTTAAAAGTTCTTTTAAATTTTCATTAGTAGCTTTAGCTTCCAAATTTTTTGCGATTTTAAAAACTAAATCATTAATCTCTCTTTTATTAGTATGAGTGCCCACTTTATCCAAAATATCAACTGCTTTTTGTGAGATATCATTAATTTCCTTTGCTTTTATATCCGCTAAATTATGTTCAATGTTTTCTCTAAATCTTAAATTTTCGTTTAAAACTTCTACATTTTTACTTACTACCGTTTTATGCTTTTGTATAAAATCTTTGTAGTTATCATTTTTAATAGTATTTAGAGCATCAGAAGCACTCTTCAAAACATTTACTTTATCTTTTGCTTCTAATAAGTTTTTGTTTAATTCTTGTTTCGATTTTTCTAATATAAATTCTTTATTATCAATTTTATTCAAATAATTATCTAAATCTTCGCTAATAACATCTAACCGATATTTTGCTACGATACTTTTTATTTTCCAAATCATGTTCATAGGATCTTTGTCTTTTATTGCGCTAGTTGCTTCTGAAAGCAAGGCTTTTAATTCAGAATCGTACATCGGATTATTAGACGTACTGTTTTCATAATTCTTTTGAAAGTTTTGAATGGAATTTTCGTTAATATATTTGCCTAAGACATTTACTGCGGGTGATTTTTCATCTGCATTTAAATCAATTTTATTTATTTCGATATTATTTTGTTCGTCTGCATATCTTTCTGATTCATCTAATTGTTTGTCTTGTTTGTACTCTATATTGTTTCCATCCAAATCAAACATTTTAGTTTCTGTAACTGATTCTAAAGAATGTGCTTTATCTGTTAGAACTGTTTCTTCCTCCGCATGCACTGTTCCACTAATTGGTTCGAAGAATGCGAAACCGATTAAGCATGAAGCAACGCCGATACTTAATTTCTTGATTGTATATTTAGGCTGTTTTTGAATGTTATTCATGAGTTTTTCCTCCGTAAAATTATTTATATATGGGAGTAGTAGCTAACCCATATTTTCTAGTTAAATATATGCTTCCAATAGCTTAGTGTCAATAAATTTTCAGTATAAAATGTAATTTAAATCGTTTTGTCATATAGTTGTCATAAATTCATTTTTTTCTCATTTTCACCAATTTTTTTATTCTTTTTCGCTTATTTTTATCCTTTTTTTGTTTTTTATTATGTTTTAAATGTTTTTTTAATATAAAACAAGACATACAACGTACCCTTGAATAGGAACTGTATGTCTTGTGATGAAATGAATATTTATTTTTTAGTTATTTTCCATTTTTATTCGTACTTTTAACTAAAAAATTACATTTAGTGATTATTCAAAGGGGTTTTTATTAAACATAATCACTTTTAGTTCATATTTGATTATTTTTTATATTCGATGCGGAACTTGCCTAATTGTTTCGTAAAGAAATCCACAGTATGATCTTCTTCACCGAATGATAATGAGCGATGGTCATTTTCTTTTATTATTTGATCGACTTTTTTCTCTTTTTCTACTGGAAGAATTACTTTAACTGCAATGGCTGGGTGAACTTCATGTCCTTCTTTATTAACCAATTGAATATCGTACACACCTGTTGATTCATCACGCGTAACTTTGATTGCTTCAATATCTGCACGTTCAGTAGCTTGTAAGACTACTTTCACTCCTGTTGTTTTATCTTCTAATTCTTTTTCTTCTGACAACATCCCTGATGTATGCTCTTCTGTTTTAGGTGCATGTGGCATTGGTACATTTTTTTCTTCATCTTTCGGAGCATCTGGTGTTGATTCGTTTTCTAAATCCGATTTATTTAATTGATTTGATCCATCTGCATACTCTACATAGAACTTACCTAATTGTTTCGTAAAGAAATCTACTGTCTGATCGTCTTCACCAAATGATAGCGACTTATCTTGACCTTCTAATAAGTTGACAACTTTAACTGCTTTTTTACCTGCTTCAACAGGAAGTACAACTTTTACTGCTATCGCTGGATTAACGCTATGTCCATTTTTATCAATTAATTGAATATCATACACGCCATTTGTAGTACCTTTAGTCACTTGGACTTGTTCGATATTAACTTTTTCAGTTGCTTGTAAGACAACTTGTACACCTGTTTTTTTATCAGTTAATACTTTTTCTTCTGATAACATATTCATATAATAATAACTATTTGTATGACTTGACTCTGCAGATATTTCTGACATATCTGCGTGCACCATGTGGCTTATTGGACTAAATAATGTCATTCCAATAAGACAAGATACAACATGCACTCCTATTTTTTTTAAGCTGTACTTTGGTTGTGTGCCTGTTTGTTTTTTCATATTAATTTCTCCTTCAAATCAAATACAAGTAAAAAAATTATTCTTTACACGTTCAATATATATTTTAAGGCAAATGCTGTCAATATTTTTTATGTAAATTTTAACAAATAAAGTATTTTTTAATAAATGTGCCATTGTTTTATTAACAATCGCTTTCATACCTTTTAATCGTTATATATGTTCGTTTATACTGTTAATACGATTAAAAACAGTGTAAATATAATTAGAAAGTGCTTTATTTACATATATTCAATTATTATGACTTTATGAAATTTACTTTCTTATTTTTTAATTTTTGTTTAATCAGTTATTTTGTTGTAATTATAACCAAAATTTTCTCGACAATAATTTATTAAACAACTCGGAATGAATAAACGAGGTTGTTCCTCTTATTTTTTATTCATTTTTTCACTTAGTCTTAATGTATCCACATAAAAAACGTTCACTTGAAAATACAAATGAACGTTTTTTGAATTAATAATTAAATTTTAGTTGATGAACAATTTCTATAGGTTATCTTCTTCATAAGCATTAGAATATTTCTTATACCATTCAAAGATAGAAACGATTAACACTTTACCAACTGCATAACCTGGGATACCTAATAATAGTCCGGCGAAGCCGAACACTTTTCCAGCAGCTAATAAGATAAATAGAATGGTTAACGGATGAATCTTCAAGCTACTACCTAATACGAGCGGTGAAATGATTCGTCCTTCAAGTGTTTGTTCAATCATGAAAACTACTAATACTTTCACTAACATAATCGGTGACGTCACCAATGCGATAACGATTGCTGGCACCATTCCGATGAAACTTCCTAAATATGGCACGATATTCATAATTCCAGCAAAGATAGCAATTACAATACCGTATTTTAAATCGATAATTAAATAACCTATCGCAAACATCACGGCTACAAAGAACGCAACGGTTAATTGACCACGAATGTATTGACTAATTTGCATGTTCATATCTTTTAAGACACGTGCTATCGGTTGACGCACTCTCGTTGGAAACACTTTGACCGTTTTTGGAACAATTCGATCTTGATCTCTTAAAAGATAAAATAGGACAATCGGCATCGTAATAATGCCAATCACTGTTTCGGTCACCACGCCAACAATATTTCCAATCGAGTTAACCGTTACATTTAAAATACCATTTAAGCGTTGACTTAAATTCGCTGTTAATTTTTCATTCATTTGATTCAATTGAGGTTGAATCGATAATAACCAATCGTTTTTCAATACGTTATTAATTTCGTTTACAAAAGAATCGTAATAATTCGGCCAACTGTTAATGAAGTCGGTAATTTGCGTTTTTAACATAGGGATTAAGTAAGAAAACATCGTAATAAATACTAAGGCGATAATCGCAAAAACAATCCAAATAGCGTATAGGTCTTTCACATTTTTGCGTAATAGTAATTGGTAGAGCGGATTGACGATGTAAAAAACGACGCCCGCCATAATAACAGGTAGTGCGATAATACTAAAGAAACTACCAATAGGTGAAAAAATGCCACTAATACGTTGGAGCAATAAGATATTAATCATTATTAATAAAATAACTAATAGGACGGCGACCATTTTATTATTCAAAAACCAGTACCAGAACATGGATTTCGTCCGTTGTTTCTTTAATTGTTTGTCTTCCATTTCTGTCATCACTTCTTTTCTTTATTATTTCGGTTAATTTAGGAAATTCTGATTGAATTCCCCGATGGATATACGCTAGATTGTACGCTAATTCATGGTTCATTGCTACTATTTCGTTCAAAAAAACGAAAAATATAATGACCCGATTGAATAGGTGTTCCATTGTATTTCTTTCGTTAACTGGTGTACACTAATTAAAAGACACTCATTGCGAGATAAAGGAGAATGTTTATGGAACGCATTTTATTTGGGACATACACTCGAGAATCTAGTCAAGGTATTTATGAAGCGGTATTGAACCCTGCAACGAATCAGATCGAAGCCATACAAGTCGCTTGTCCTTTAACCAATCCCACTTACTTAGCGGCTGTGCCTGGTACGCCTTGGATTGTTTCTGTGGGATTGATTCATGGCGAAGGTGGAGTTGCTGTGCTCGCTCCTTCTGCGGATCAAACCGGTTATACGATAGTTGATCAGCTCGGCTACACCCCTAACGTCCCAGCTTATGTTTCGGTCGACGCGACCCGTCGTCTCATATTTACGACGAACTATCACGACGGCATTTTAAGTATGTTGCAACTGAGTGAAGCAGGACAGTTAACTTTAATCGATGAAGTCCACCACACCGGACATGGCCCGCATCCCAATCAAGAAAGTGCGCATGTTCATTATGCGCAAATGGATCCAGTCGGTAAATTTCTATGCGTCTGTGATTTAGGGACAGATCAAGTTACTACGTATCGCATTGACGGGCAACAACTGGAACGTGCGCAAACATATAACGCCTTACCAGGTAGTGGGCCACGTCATTTAGTCTTTCATCCGGTTGAATCGGTTGCTTATTTAATGAATGAATTGACAGCAACCATTGACGTGTTGCGTTATGATGCTGAAACTGGAACATTTACGCAAGTAGATTCAGTCACTACTCTACCTGATGATTGGACTGACTTTAATAGTTCGGCAGCCATTCGCCTATCCAAAAACGGGCAACATTTGTATTGCTCTAATCGTGGGCAAGATGCCATTGTGTCGTATGAAATTTCTCTAGATGGATTAAATTTAACTCCACTTGAGACCGTTTCAACACGCGGCCATTTTCCACGTGATTTTAATTTAAATCGGACAGATGATTACTTAATTTGCGGTCATCAACATGGATTCGTCACCTTATTCCAACGCGATCAACAAACGGGGCATTTAAGGTTCATTGAATCTAATATACCCATCCCTGAGAATGTATGCGTCTTACCACTCATGGACTAACTTTTTTGGGCCATTCTTTAAAAGCATCGACCTGCTTTAATATGCATGTCGATGCTTTTTTCTATTCTTTTGCTAAACTCGTTACGTGACCAATGACCTGACTGGCTTGGACGACTTGATTTGTCTCAATTGTTAAGTCAACCACTTGCTTCATGTTCGTTATGATGACAATGACGTCTGTTGCTTTATCCGCTGCGTGTAATGCGCTTAAATCGACGGTTGATAAGAGTGTTTCCGGAGTGACTGTATCCCCTTCTGAAACTGCACTTGCAAAAGGGCCTCCTTCTAACTCCACCGTATCAATACCAATATGGATTAAAATTTCTAAACCACTTGGTGTTTCGATACCGATTGCATGTTTAGTTGGAAAAACATTCGTTACCGTTCCATGAACAGGCGAATACACGTGACCATCAATTGGTTGTACCGCATAGCCATCGCCCATCATTTTTTCTGAAAAGACTGGATCATTTACATCGGTAATGGCAATCAACTGGCCGTTAGCGACAGCGTATAAAGTATCTTCTGTATGAACACGAGGGGGGTCATTCTTTTTCTTAAATAGATTAAACATTTTATCGGCTCCTTTACTACTTATCGTTCTTGCTTATATTCTAACATATTTCATTCAACTGTTATTGGTGTTTTAATTAGATTACAGCTTTGTCTTCTATTCTTAATAAACATATTAAGAAATCATCAATTTATAGACCGTTCATCTATTTTTAGCTATACTGATACAGTATTTATATATTGAATAGAAATAGAAAGGTGATTTAATGCAATTAATCGAATGGTTAAAAATTATTTTAATTGGACTGATTGAAGGAATCACAGAATGGTTGCCGGTCAGTTCAACGGGTCATATGATTTTATTTAATGAATTAGTGAAATTGCCTATGACTCCTGATTTTGAAGAAATGTTCTTAGTGGTGATTCAATTGGGTGCTATATTAGCTGTCATGCTCGTATTTTACCAAAAGTTGAATCCTTTTAATTCAACTAAGAGTGCTATCGAAAAGAAACAAACATGGCAGATGTGGGGTAAAATCATTATTGGCTGTCTTCCTGCAGCGGTTCTTGGCTTGCTTTTGGATGACTGGATGGATCGTTATTTGTTTAATTATGTGGTCGTAGCAATTATGTTAATTGTATATGGTATTTTCTTCCTAATCATTGAACAAAAACATCAAATAACCAATGAACGCATTCAAGCACTCGAAGACTTAGATTATAAAACAGCTTTTCTGATTGGGTGTTTCCAATCCCTTGCTTTAATCCCCGGAACGAGTCGCAGTGGTGCGACTATTTTAGGCGGATTATTACTTGGTACAAGCCGCTTTGTAGCAACGGAGTTTTCTTTCTTCTTGAGCGTGCCCGTTATGTTTGGAGCTAGTTTGCTAAAAGTTCGGAAATTCGGGTTTCATTTTACGGGCACAGAACTTGGCATGTTAGGTGTTGGCTCCCTTGTCGCCTTTATCGTGTCATTAATTGCTGTCAACTTCTTACTCACTTATATTAAGCGAAATGACTTCAAAGCCTTTGCTTGGTATCGCATTGTACTTGGCATTATTGTCTTAGTTTCATTTCAATTTTTATAATATTCTCCTTTAAAAAAACCACTCCCATGTTCATACGTTGGAGTGGTTTTTTGTTTTTTAGTCGTTATTCTAACTCAGTTGTCATAACTAGCCAATAATTTAGACATTCAAGTATTCCCAGTGTAATGCACCCTAAAAGCCATGAAAAGTGTTCTAATAGATTTTCGATTTGAATAAATAATTGATGGAATGGAAAATATGATTTAATCATAAAATCCCATCCAATGTATAAGATGCTCATTACCACAAATCCAGTAATTATTCCTTTTATTCCCCAACGATAATAGATATGCCCTACGACATTCACCAATAACAAGAATCTAACGTTTTCGACGAATTGACTAAATGATGCGTCATATTTCACATGATCATAAAGCATGATATTAACACTGCTTAAAAATGTACTATTGATATAATCAAACAATATAGGGAGTAAATAAAGGATAAATGCATATAATAGTATAATGATTTGTATTTGAATGAAATAAGATAAACGTTTATGACTAAAGCGAATCAATGTATCATACATATAACTAGCAAATCCTCCAGGTAACACTATAAAAGTGAAGACTACTACCGAATATAGCGCTATTAACATCACTCTAATATAGTCTTGTACGTTTATCGATTGCATATATTCAATGGCTAATTCTTTTTGATTGAAATAAGTAGCAATTCCTAAAATTAAGGCAATCAACATGCAGATTCCACACATTTTACTTATGAAAAGAACTGTTCTTTTTAAATAAATGTTTGATAATTGAAATGTTTTATACATATAAATCCTCTCTTTCTACCATCCGATTGAATAACTGTTGTAAAGATAGACGAGTAATCGTTGCCCCATTTTCTTCCATTGTTTGTAATTCTTCATCTGTATAAGAAGTAAAAACATCATAGGATGGTTTGCCCATGAAATGGCTTTGACTGAGAATACGTCCCTCGACTTGTTCTAAGCCGGTAATACGTAGTGCTTTACTTTGAATGTTTTCAATTGGTGCGTTCATTTTTATTTGTCCATCAATTAACATCAAGACGTGAGTTAAATAGTTCTCTACTTCATCGATTAAATGGGTTGAAATAATGAATAGACGCGGATGTTTTTCGTAGTCTTCCATTAGCTCTTTAAAGAATCGCTCACGATTGACTGAATCTAATCCTGCTGTTGGCTCATCAAAGATGGTCACTGCTGATCGACTCGCTAATCCGATAATATTTTCTACCACTGTTTTATTTCCTTTTGATAATTTCGTGTATTTTAAATGTGGTTGTAAATTAAATTGATTAAGTAAGTATTCTGCGTATGGTCGATCAAAGTCATCATAAACAATTTCCATGCTAGTAAAGAGCTCAGCAATTTTTCGATTCAATAAATCATTTTTAGTGCTTAACCCATTGCCTACTAAACAATAAGTCGTATGTAAGTTAGTGAATCCCTTTACCGATTCATTATTTATCAAAATATCTCCTGTTTTTATCGGAATTTGATTACAAATCATTTTTAATAACGTTGTTTTTCCGGCACCGTTTCGACCCAGTAACCCATAAATACCTACTTCATCTGACAAATAAGTCGTAATATTTTTTAACACTTGCTTCTTTCCATATTTCTTTTCAATATTTTTAATTATTAACATCTAATTCACTCCTTATCCGTTTTAATAGTTCATCATGATTGAATTGTAGTCGTTTCACTTCTTTAATAAATTGTGGTAATGTTTTTTGAATAAATGTTTCACGTCGTTTAGTTCGGATGCGTTCTTCTGCGTCAGGTAAAACAAACATGCCGATACCACGTTTTTTGTAAAGAATACCTTCGTCTACTAGTGCAGATAGTCCTTTTCCTGCTGTTGCAGGATTCACTTTCAACATTTTAGAAAATTCGTTTGTTGATGGAACTTGCTCGTCAGGTTTTAAATAACCATTCAATATATCGTTCTCAATTTGTTCGGCAATTTGCAAATATACAGGCAAATTCGACATAGGCTCACCTCTTTCTAGAGATATTTTTAGTTTGAAAAATTTTATTAATTGAAGTTCATTTACAACACTCCTTATCAGTTACTATGAATTGTATCAAACATTTTTTCATCTTCATGCGTTATTTAGTTTAGTGGTTAGTTAGTTAACTAACTAACCTATGAACATATTAAATCATATTTTTTATTTTGTCAATAATATAAATAAAAAAACTTCATCTTTTCCGATGAAGTTTTTTATATTCAATTAGCAATCAAATGCGTCAGATAGATTATGCGGTGTATCACTGTTTAATAGCGCAAATAGTTTAATTCGCGCTTTCACGCCACTCATTCCCTGCGTGAAAATCACACCAGCTTGTTTAAGTCGTTTTCCACCACCTTCGTAATCATATACATCTTCTGTAATCCCATTAAATGCACGAGACACCATTACTACCGCAACGCCTTGTTCAATTAGGCGCATCACAGCAGGAGCCACTTGCAATGGTACATTTCCAGCGCCAAGTCCTTCAATGACTAGCCCGGAAAAGCCTAACGCACCAACAGCGTCAATTAAATCTGGCGTCATGCCCGCATACATTTTAAGGAGTGCGACGCGTTGATCTAATGCATGTAACGTGAAGTGATCTCGGTGTAACATTTTTTGAAAATACAACACTTGGTTTTTAGATAATAAACCAATGGGTCCAAAAGTAGGCGTTTGAAAGGTCGCTAAATTAGTCGTATGTGTTTTGGTCACGTATTTCGCTGCATGAATTTCTTCATTCATAACAACGAGAACCCCTTTGTGTCGAGAAGCATCATCACGCGCTACAATAATCGCGCTTCTTAAATTGGACAGTCCATCTGATCCCATTTCATTAATTGAACGCATAGCTCCTGTAACGACAACCGGAATCGAAACATCTAACGTTAAATCTAGAAAATAAGCCGTTTCTTCTAAAGTGTCTGTGCCATGTGTAATCACGATACCGTCAAACGATGTCGCCCGTTTTTGAATGAATCGACTCAGTTCATCCATTTCTTTTTCTGTGACATGTGGCGACGGAATATTCATCATATTTTCCACCGTTAAATCCGCAAAATGACTAAACACATGTGCTTCACGGGATAACGGATTATCGCTAACGGGAGAGACTTTTCCTGTTGTTAAGTCGGCATTCATAGCAATGGTGCCACCTGTATTAATGATTAATATTTTTTTCATTGATTATTCGCTTCTTTCTTTGATGTCTTTAATCCCACGACTTGCATTGTTCGAATCGCTAATAAGAGACCTGATATGATATAGCCGATTGCAATTAACAGAACGTGATCTTCCCATCCAACGATTTGGGAAACGACGACCGCTCCAGCTGCTCCCATGACGAACAACATTAAACTCGCTATATAAAAGCACAACAGCGGTACATTCGTCCGTTTTTCTAGTATCCATTGTCCAATTAAAATTCCCACATCCGTTAAGTACCCGGTCATATGCGTTGTACGAACCAATTTATTATAGACTTGCAAGCTATAACCATTTTGTCCCCCCATCAAAAAGGCAAAATACATAATAAAAGCTAACTGGGATTCGCCACGCGCTAACCCAATAAATCCGATTCCGATTAAAACGAGAATACTACTCAATCGTTTAGACAAGTGTCGTCGATCACGTGTCAATCGACCAAATATAATTTCAGAACTAATTGCTCCACTGACATAAGATAAAACGATGCCCAATAGTTGTATAATCGTCCATAAGTCATCACCTGTTCCTATCGTTATTCCTAAGTTCGTTAAATTTCCCGAATGGTGTGAAACGGTTCTAGAAAATGTAAGTAGTGCTAAACTATTTATATACCCCGCCCATGCTGTCAACAATAATATCCAAATCATGTTTGTATCCTTCCCCATTTTTCTATGATTGTTTAATTCATTTGCGATACTTTACTCATCGATGGTCAATCTTTACAAACAGACACTACTTTTTTCAGCTTCCATTTGTTCATTTTGACATAATGAAAAGGAGATGCAGATGCTCTCCTTTTTGTCTTTCTATTATAGCTTATTTTTCTCAGAATAACACGGTCAATTCATAACGATACTTTTCTCATAAGAAATTATTGTTCTTCCAAGTAGTGTCCTTTCTTTTTTAACTGTTTCCATGCTTTTTTTGAACCACGCAATAAATCTTTTTCCAATTTATATTGATCGTAATTGGTCACAAATAATAAGTCTAAATTGTAGCCTGCTGGATAAAGTTCTTTAGCGGTTAACAATAATTGAAG
This sequence comes from Atopobacter phocae ATCC BAA-285, assembly GCF_000526675.1. Lineage (GTDB taxonomy): Bacteria > Bacillota > Bacilli > Lactobacillales > Aerococcaceae > Atopobacter > Atopobacter phocae. The sequence goes on along the minus strand of NZ_JAGN01000009.1, from coordinate 4,283 downwards.
GCGTTTAAGTGGCACTTCATGCATCTGTTGATCAATAAAAACATGAGCCATTCGTTGCATCGAATTCACTTCGTAAATAATGCCTTCTTTTTTTAGATCATTAGCCCAAACTTTGTCTCCTTTTTGATACGCGATGTGCTCTTTTTCGGGTTCTTTTTTCTGTTTATGTTCAAACGGATGTACTTCAAGAGGGTATTGATTATTTAAAACAAACGATTGTGCTTCCTCAATCACTTGTGGTAATACTCCCATCTTCTCTGCTAACCAAAAAGCATAGCTTTCGCCCGATTGACCAATCAGTAAGCGATAAGTTGGTTGAAGTGTTGTTAAGTTAAAATCCATCGCTGCCGTTTCGAAATCAGCATGTAAACGGGCATATTCTTTTAACTCTCCGTAATGTGTTGAGGCGAATACAATTGCTCCGCTTTGATAAAGTGCATTAATTATAGCAACGGCTAACCCAGCACCTTGCCTTGGATCTGTTCCACTTCCTATTTCATCCAAAACGATTAAAGTATGACGAGTACTTTGTCTTAAAATAGTCGACATTTGTTTTAAGTGACCCGAAAAAGTACTGAGCGAATTCTCTAAACTTTGTTGATCGCCAATGCTTGCAAACACATGATCCATTACAGCGATATGACTTGCTTCATCACATGGGATAAATAATCCATACATAGTCATCACCGTCAATAACGCCACTGTTTTTAAGACGACTGTTTTTCCACCTGCATTAGCCCCTGTAATCATTAAGACGCGATAGTCTTGTCCCATTTCAAGCGAAAGAGGAACCGCCTGTTGACCGAGTAATGGATGTTTCGCTTGTACGAGCTTAATGTATTCATTTTTATTGACAGAAACACGTCGTCCGTCAATTTCACGTGCATATTTTGCACGAGCAAAAATCACATCAAACTCCACTATAATTTCAATCATTTGATGCAAGCGTTCCAATTCCATTCCTATCTCACCAGTTAATAAGGATAAAATATAAAATTCTTCGGTACTTTCTATTTCTTTAAGCATCACTCGTTCTTCCGTCAATGCTTGTATGACGTCTGGTTCAATATAAACTGTTAATCCCTTACTCGATTCTTCTATTATTTGACCGGGAACTTTATTTTTATAAGAATGTTTAATCGGTACGGTATAACGTTCTTGCTTTTGAACGACGATTCGCTCTTGAATATACTCCTTGTAACGACTATCTTTTAAAAACTTTTTCAATTTTTGATTAATTTCATCTTCCACTCGATCTAACCGTTGTCTCGTTTTCTTTAACTCTTTACTCGCTTCATCACGAATTTGATTGTTTATGACTTTTTCGTCAATATCTCGTTCAATTGCACTAAAATCGCCCAAACTAGTTGCGTACGTTGCTAAGCGTGGCACTAACCATTCATGTTTCATCAAAAATTGCTTAATCAATCGAATACTTCTTAAAAAATCAGCGTATGCGATCAGTTCACTTGGACTTAATACGAATCCTTTTTCGACTTTTTCTGTCAAACGTTCAATATCTGTTAACCCCATGAACGGCATCACTAAATGACGATTTAATAATGTAAGAGCTTCTCCTGTTTCATCTAAACGTTTTTCAACTACATTTAAGTGTGGTGAGGGTTGTCTCGATTCGATTTCTTTTTTAGCATATCCCGATATTGCATATTGCTTCACGTTCGATCGAATTTGTTCAAAATCAATCGTTTGGTATAACTCATTTGTCATATAATTCTCCTTGCCCTTTTCTCCCACCTGAACATGAAAAAATCACTCCACGAAGGAAGTGATTTTGTCAAAATAATCCGTGGTGATTCTTCTTTGTAATTCGCTTTAATTGATAGTGATATGTGCCAAGCGTCAATACCGTCCACACGAATAAATTAATCGTTACACCGATTACATCGATTGGATAGCCGTGTACAACTTCTAATAGTTGTCCCATTGGAAAGAGATAGCTCACCCATTTAAACACTGCTGGATACTGAGAAACTGCTCCAATAGCTCCACCAAATAATACGACACATGACGAGAAAAAATTGGACCAAAAGTAAATATTAGAGTATCCCCAAGATAAAAAACATCCGCACAGCCCCATGATAAGCCCACTTATAATACAAATTGGAGCTAACCATAAAATAAAGCTAAAATGTACTAAATTTAACAGATAAAATATACTGCCATTAATTAGGACTAATACGTACGAGCTGATGAAACAGACGAAGAATCGCGTTCCCCAGTAATACATAGAATACGGATAATCTACTGCAATCAGTTGAGCAATTCCTCGACTAATATCCCCGACAAATAAACTAGTTATCATATTTAATGACATCGTCGCACCCGATAAAATAATCGAAGCCGTCATAATGTGTTGTGTGTTCTCACCGATATAATCTTGAGCAATTAAAACGTATAATAGGGCTTGGAAAATGGGTAATATCAAAAAATATAACACAAACGTTTTAAGCTGATTAAAATAAGGGAGTGATTTAATTATTACGCTCATGATAGCCCCCCAAACTGTCCGGTTTGTTTGGCTACCTCAATAATTCTTCTTGTAACAAAGAAACTAATTGTTAACATCATTAAATTACTTATCACGTAGCGTAGAAAAGAATTAAATGAAAAACTTTCTTGTTGTAATAGCCACTGTATAGGCAAGGAAATTGGAATGATCCACTCCAATACATCAACTATTCGCATCATAAATGCTGGTAAGGTAAACAAACCTGAAAAAATAAGTAACGGTAATTCAATTATTGTCTCATAAATGATCGCATCTTTCGTCAAAATAAATAACGATGCAATGCACAAATCAAGAATTGTTGCTCCTATCCATAATAACAAAATAAATATCAATTGATATGCTGTCAAGATCATATTTGTCACACCAAGCATCAGACAGACCCCATATGCAATCGGAAAACTTAACAAGCCAAACGTTGCTGCTGGTACAACTAACGCTACTAAAGAGACATAATCACTTAAAGGATTATTAATTAAATAAAGTAATGTACCTTGCCATTTTTGCATACCGACTATCCCGGCAGCCGTCGTCCCGGATGCCCATAAGCCAAAAATTCCTGCTCGTATCCATGCGACTTCTGTGATGCTTTCGTGATAAACGGATGCAGCCAAGTATTGAAATAACACTAAAGACACAGTAGCTAGTAGTACATTCATAATGAAGTAACTATTTCTACTATATTGTCTGAGATGAAATCCTATTAATGCACTCATTCGAATCATCGGCTATCTCCTTTTCAATTGCTCAGCAAGGGCTAAATAGGACTCTTCTAATGTTGCCGGTCGATCAATTGCTTTGACACCTGAAAGCTGGATAATAGATTCCACCGTTCCTTCATGGTAAATCTTACCTGCACCGATTAATAAAATACGATCGGATAAAAATTCTATTTCTGACATCATATGACTGGTTAACAAAATCGCAATTTGCTCACGCTCAGCTAATGCTTTCACTAACTCTCTAATATGACGTGCCATCTCAACATCTAAACCATTAGTTGGCTCATCTAGTAAAATAATTTTAGGGCGATTTAACAAAGCGCGTGCAATATGAAGACGTTGACGCATTCCTCTTGAAAATTCATTAACACGCTTATTTTTGACATTTGCTAATTCCACTAAGTCTAACACGCGATCTACTTCCTCATGAAGTTGTTTCCGTGGAATCTTTTTCAGATTAGCGAAGAAAACTAAATTATCTTTTGCGGTTGCATTACCATAAAAACCTAGTTCTCCACCAAATACCACACCCATAGGAAATTGTTGACGATTTTTAGGGGTTAATGCCACATCATCAATCATTATTTCTCCACTAGTGGGTTGTAAATAGCCCGCAATCATCTGTACAATCGTTGTTTTACCCGCACCATTTGGCCCGAGTAAGGCAAGTACTTTGCCTGATTTTAATTGAAAAGATACATCATCAACTGCGACAAAACGATCCTGTTGATTGACAAACTCTTTTCTTAACTTTTTAATTTGAATAGTTATCATTTTTCCACCTTTATAATTTGTAGTGTATCCTTAACGACTTGGTAGAACCTCAACTATTCCGAACATAACGCATCCCATCCTCTATTTCTTATTGTAATAGTTTACTTTTTTACTATACGTTCATTAGTCAAGTCCATAATCTTGTGTAAAATACTATACAATGTTCTATACTCTCTTACTGGTTAAACTTGATATACTTTCTTGTAGAACTGAGCCATTCGTCATGTGTGTCCATCAGGACAGCGCCAATTAACCGATTG
>NZ_JAGN01000008.1 GCF_000526675.1 Atopobacter phocae ATCC BAA-285 | reverse complement strand
ATTGTTTTAGCTTCGTTAATTAAATCTGTATAGAATTCAGACATAACGCCTGCTTCTTGAATTTTCTTGATTGCTGCTTCTTTTGCTTCTTTTAAATCTTGAGCTTCACGTGTAGAAATTACTTCTTCAGCTAACATATTAACCGCATCAATTGTATTAGCTTCGTTAATTAAATCAGTGAAGAATTCAGCTGTAACGCCTGCTTGTTTCATTTTTTCAATAGCTATTTCTTTTTGAGCTTGTAATTTTTCAGCAGCTTCAGCTTTTTTAGGGTTGTCATTTTTAAATGACGCTATAACTTCAGTAGATAAATTTTGAATTCCTTGAACCGAATTAGACGCTTTAATTAAGTCAAAGTAGTATTTGTTAGTAATTCCAGCTATTTCCATATCTTTAATAGCTTTATCTTGAGCAGATTTAACCTCTGGGCTAACTTCCGCTACTGTTGCATTGCTGTTTTCTTCAGCTGCATGCACAGAATGAGCATTTGAGAAGGCAAAACCTGTCAAGGCAACGGCACTTAATGTTAATAATTTTTTAGTTTTCATTTTCAATCTCCTTATTTTTTATGATTGTAGTATAATTTTACTATATCTTAAATAAAAAACAACCTTTATACACTCTTTTAAAACAAATATGTTATTTTGTAATATTAACGAAACATTACTGTAATTATTGTTTAATATGTAAATTTATTTTTTCAAAAAAGTATTATTATTCTATAAACTTTTCCTTTTTAAATGTTATTTAATAATTAAACTCATGATAAATAGATAATTAGTTACGGCTCTTAGTTGCTATATCTTCTTGAATCATTTGTAAGAAAGATTCGATGCTTAGCGTTTCTGTTTCTTTTGATCCATAGCGACGAACATTCACTGCTTGTTCTTCTATTTCTTTGTCCCCTACTACTAATTGATACGGTACTTTTTCTTTTTGTGCTTGGCGGATTTTGTATCCTAATTTTTCATTTCGTCCATCAACTACAACGCGTAAGCCGTGACGAGCTAATTTTTCTTTCAATTCATAGGCGAAGTCACCATGTGCATCTAAGTTTACTGGAATCACTGTTGCTTGCACTGGCGCTAACCAAGTTGGGAAGGCTCCTTTATATTCTTCGATTAAATAAGCTGTAAAACGTTCCATTGTCGATACAACTCCACGGTGAATTACCACTGGACGATGTGTATTCTCTCCATCTTCTCCTACGTAAGTTAATTCAAAACGTTCTGGTAATAAGAAGTCTAATTGGATTGTAGACATTGTTTCTTCAATACCAATCGCCGTTTTAAATTGAATATCTAATTTTGGTCCGTAGAATGCTGCTTCTCCACGTGCTTCGAAGTATTCTAAGCCTAATTCATCCATCGCTTCTTTTAACATACGTTCTGCACGTTCCCACATGGCATCGTCATCATAATATTTTTCTTTATCTTCTGGATCACGATAGCTTAAGCGGAAGCGATAATCATTAATGTTAAAGTCATGGTAAACAGCTTTCACTAATTCGATTGTTCGTTTGAATTCGTCTTTAATTTGATCTGGACGTACGAAAATGTGCGCATCATTTAACGTCATTTCACGTACACGTTGTAATCCGGATAGTGCACCACTCTTTTCATAACGGTGCATCATGCCCAATTCAGCAATACGTAATGGCAATTCACGGTAACTACGTACACGGTCTTTATAAATCATCATGTGATGTGGGCAGTTCATCGGACGTAAGACTAACATTTCACCATCACCCATATCCATTGGTGGGAACATGTCATCTTGATAATGCGCCCAGTGTCCACTTGTTTTGTATAAGTTCACATCGGCCATAATTGGTGTATAAACATGTTCATAGCCTAACTCCACTTCTTTATCGACAATATATCGTTCAATCGTGCGACGAATGGTTGCACCTTTTGGTAGCCAAATTGGTAAGCCACTACCCACTTCTTGACTTGTAATAAATAAGTCGAGTTCTTTTCCTAATTTACGGTGGTCACGTTCTCTTGCTTCTTGGCGACGTGTCAATTCTGCTTGTAAGTCTTTCTTATTGAAGAAAGCTGTTCCGTAAACCCGTTGCATCATTTTATTGTCAGAGTTACCGCGCCAATAGGCTCCTGCTAGTGACAATAATTTAAACACTTGAACGTAGCCCGTACTTGGTACGTGAATGCCACGACATAAATCGACAAATTCACCTTGTTTATAAATCGTTAATTGCTCGTCTTCTGGTAAGTCTGAAATAATTTCTACCTTATAAGGATCCTCTTTAAATAATTCTAACGCTTCTGCACGTGACACTTCTTGACGTTCAAATGGTAAATTTTCTTTAACGATTTTCATCATTTCAGCTTCTACTAATGGCAATTGTTCTTCTGTCAATTGTTTTTCCATATCGGTATCATAATAGAAGCCATTTTCAATCGCTGGTCCAACGCCTAAATGAATATTAGGGAATAAGCGTTTTAATGCTTGCGCCATTACGTGAGCAGCAGAGTGACGAACGATGGATAACGCACGCTCGTCATCTTTTGTAATGATTTCCAAAGACCCGTCAACCATTAATGGCTGAGTAAAGTCCACCATTTCTCCATTAAAGACACCGGCGATACTTTGTTTCATTAACCCTTTACTAATTGATTCTGCTACTGATTTAGTTGTCACGCCTGCCTCGTATTGACGCTGAGCGCCATCTGGTAATGTAATTGTAATCATAATCTTCTCTCCTTTATCTTTTGTCCGTTAGTTGTTCCATCATGGCATAAAAAAAAGCCCATAATAGTCCAATGCAACTATTATGGGACGTGTTCACGTGGTTCCACCCATTATTTCCGATGCGAATATCGGCTTTCGTCTTCGATAACGGGAAGTCCGGACTTGTTTCCAAGTCGTACTCTAACAGTGGTCAATGAACAAGGTTGCCGAAGCGTTGCACCACCCGCTTCTCGCTGAAGACAATTCCTTACTATTGTATGCAGTTAGATATGTAACAATTAACGTTTCCATTCATTGTCAATATTTTAAGTAAAAATGAATCACCTGTCAACTGTTTCTAAGAAAAACATTATTTTATCAAACAATTGATTGTTTCACTTTAATAAATGTATCGTCATTACTCACTTGAGCGATAATTTTTCCCTGTGACATGACACTCTTCCGTTAGAAATTTAATGCGTTCCATTAAACGAAGAGCTTTTAACGGTTCTTTCTCACCGCGTTGCGTGACGGTAAAATGTCGTTCCAATTCACTCCACGTTAAATTACTAGAGAAACAAGTTAGCAACTCTTCTTGCATACGATGTTGTAAAATAACCGATAAAATATCATCACGTACCCAGCTCGAGTTGCTTTCCGCACCAATATCGTCAATCATCAGTACTTCCACCGTTTTCATTGTATCGAGGAGCTGACTCATCGATCCATCGGTTGTGCCGATTGTTTGCTTCACTTCATTCACTAACGTTGGATAATGAACTAAAGTCACTTCAAATCCACTCAACGTTAATTCATGCGCTAATGTGGCTAACAAATACGTTTTCCCTGTACCGAAAGGACCGGTTAAATACACACCTTTTTCAAATAAATGACCATCTGTCATACCGTTATAGACGCGCGTTAACGCTTGGATGGCTTGTGCGCGTTCAGCTTCTGGATAAATCGCCTCAAAACTCGCTTGCTTTAAAGATTTCGGTAAATATAATAAACGCAGTCGCTTCGCATCTTTTTGACGTTTCATCTGCTGTTTGTATTGTGTCGTTAAACGATATTCACAATCGATGAATTGACCCGTCCACTTGAGCACGGGTTCTAAATGCGGATTGGCCACTGGTTCATTATGTTGTCGTTTCATGTCTTCAGACATAAATTCATATAAGCGCGAAGAACTAGAACGAATAATTGCATCGGTTAAAACGTCTTCATGATCAGCTAAGAATGCTTTAATCTTAGGATAGTTCAACGTCTCTTTTAATTTTTGTTCCAAACGCTGCGATAAGTCACTTTTGTCAAGATGTGATTGCATCACTTTACTAATCGGTTCCATGCGCGCCTCCTTTATCTTTATCCTTACGTTTCTTCCGTTGAATCGACTGAATATGCTGTTCTAATTGTTGTTTTTCTTCAGGCGACACTTCTTTTGGCTGGTAGGCTTCTTTCGCCCAATCCGGCAATTTCTCTTCTCGTACAAATCGCTTATTAGATTGGCGCGCCGGTTTTACATCCGGGGTACTTTGAGCCTTTTTGAAATGAATTGTTGCTTCAATGGCTTCTTCTGCACTACTAATTTTTTCCATGCGCCACGTATTTAAAATGGCATCAAAGAAATTTTGATGAATTTTTTTGTTTTGATAGATGACTAAAATATAGTAAATCAAAACATTGATCACTTCGCTTGGAATATCTTCGTATCCTAATGCATTTCGAACTAACGATTCTTCGCTTGATTCCACAATGCCGTTCATTTGATTTTTTAAAGTACTTAAAAACAGTTGCGGCGGAATTTCTTTAAAGGCTTTTAACAATTCCGTACTCACTGCAATAGCTTGCTTCTTTTTAGCAGGTTGTTTGGCTATTTGAGATGGCACCACCGCTGGAGTTGTTTCCGCTTGTTGGCGATATTGTTCAAAGTCCTCGCTCATCCGTTGTCGAATGACTTGTTGATTAACATCATTGACTGGATGTGCGGCAATAATGACGTTTTTTAATTTAGAGACATCCACCTCATCTTCTTCTTCGTCAAAGCTAGCTAATAAATAATGCGGAATATCAATGGCATTTAAGCGATAATAACGATGCAATACGTTCAATGTTTGACGCACCTCATTCGTGAGATGATTCACTGTCATTCCATAAGGTACTAATCCTTGCAAGATGAAACCCCAATCAATCGGTTCTTCTAACTGACTTGTCTTCAAAAAACGCATACCCGTTGGCGCTTCTTCTCCGCCACGATTCGCTTGAATACTAACCGGCAACGAAAAGATTGATTCAAAAGGTCGTGTTACTTCCACGACATGGCTCGGTAAATCAGTAATCGTACAGCGTGCTTTTAATTGGTGAAAATGTTCATGCGACAAAGTATCTTTTAATAAACTCACGAGTAACTCATCTTTAAAGAAAACTTCTGGTGCAAGTGGTCCTTGCAGTTCAATCCAATATTGTTCAATTTGTTGATCCCAATAGACTTTCACTAAGCGAAGGGACTCCAGACGATTTAAGGCACGCGAAAAATGAGCTAATGACATATCACATTGTTCCAACCAAAAAGAGACACTCATCACTTCGCTTTCCCACATTTCTTCATAAATCCATGCACAGAAAGAATGATAAAGCTGTGTCGATACGACCCCTAAAAACGGTTGATAGAGCAACGTCAACCATTTCAAATGAAGTGGCGTAATCCACTCGACCTGTCGTAATTGAATCGGGGTCATCGGTGTAATACGAAGGTCTTCTACTTTAATTTTCGTCATGTTTCTTACTTGCCTCCATACGCTCCAATTCTTGAATAAACATCGTACGGTCGGTAAATTGACGATACACACTTGCAAAACGGATGTATGCCACATCGTCAATTAATGCTAAGCGTTCCATTACTAAATCTCCAATTTGGGCCGTTTCCATCTCGCCTTCACCACTTTGACGAATTTGATGTTCTACTTCTTGGACGACTTGCTCCAAACGTTCCAATGTAATGGGGCGTTTCTCCGCCGAACGAATCAATCCTTGTAATAATTTTTTTCGATTAAATGCTTCACGCACCCCACTTCGCTTAATGACGACAAGAGGGGGTTGTTCGAGTCGTTCAAATGTCGTGAAACGAAACTCACACGATTCACATACGCGACGACGGCGAATAGTACGACCGTCTTCACTTTGTCTGGAATCGATGACACGTGTACCAATTTGTTGACATTTCGGACATAGCATGGCGTTCTTCCTTTCCGATTTATGGATTAACGGGATGAGACGCTTTCTAACCACGCTTCGACTTGCGCTTTTGTCTCTTCTCTCGTTTTCGAATTATCAATTACTACATCGGCCAAGGTTGCTTTATAACTTAGTGGCAATTGACTTTTTATTTTTAATTGTGCGAGTTCTTGATCAATCTGATCACGAGCCATTAGACGTTGAACTTGAATCGCTTGATCCACAAAAACGAGCACGATTTGATCCACCTGTTGATCATAATTCGTTTCAAATAACAATGGGACATCCATGACAATCAAGTGCGCCCCTTGCTTTTTATAGCGTTCAATTTCATTGAGCATGCGTCGTTTTATTTCAGGATGGGTAATTCGATTCAATTCATAGCGTTTGTCATCATTATGAAAGACAATCGCTCCCAATTTTGAGCGATCGATGGCTCCTGTCTCTGTAAACACTTCTGCCCCAAACATGGCGCGAATTTGTTTTAAAACTGCTTCATCATCCACTAACACTTGATGACTAATTCGATCGGCGTCAACCACCGGAATCTGTTTTTCTTTTAATAGCGTCGCTACATATGATTTCCCCGAAGCAATGCCGCCAGTAAGTCCAATAATACGTGCCATTTTATCTCTCCTTAATTGATATCGCTGTTTGTCACTCATTTACTGTAGAGTGCTCGATTTGACAAGTGGGACAATAGTGTGTCCCGCGTTGTGCTACTTTTATTTTTTGTATAGGGGTTTGACAGCGAACGCACGGCTGTCCCGCTCGTTGATAGACTTTTAATAATTCTTGAAACGTCCCTGCTTCCCCCATTGTGTTCTTATACGTTCGTATCGTGCTTCCTTTTCGTTCGACTGCTTCTTTCAAAATTCGCCGAATTGAATCGAATAATCGTTCAGCTTCAGTGGCTGTCACACAATTAGTTAATGTTTGCGGATGCAACTGCGCATCAAACAATACTTCGTCACAATAAATGTTGCCAATGCCAACCACAGCACGCTGATCCAATAAAAAAGGTTTGAGCATGCGTTGACTTTGATTTAATGCCGCTCGGAAATCATCTAATTTAAAACATTCTGTGAGTGGTTCCGGACCTAAATGTTTTTGGATAAAAAATTCCGGCATGCTCGGTAATGGAACAAGTGTCATTCGTCCAAACTTACGCACATCTAAATACCGCAAGTCGCGACCATCCGCTAAATGGAAAATGACGTGTGTATGTTTAGCATGTGGGGCATCCGTATCAACTACTTGATACTTACCTTCCATTCGTAAATGTGAAATGATTGCCCAATCATCCAGTAAAAAGATTAAATACTTTCCGCGTCGTAACACATCATGAATCGTTTGATTCATTAATGTTTTTGCGAACTTTTCACTTGAAAAAGGCGGAGTAATAATTCGTTCCCAATAGATGCTAACGCCAACTATTGTCGCCTCTTTAACGAGTTCCACTAAACCACGTCGAACCGTTTCAACTTCTGGTAATTCTGGCATCTCATCACCTCCATTGCATTCTTTCCCTATCGTCGTCACAACGTCATGCTTTATTTAGCGTCATACCACGTTGCTCCGTAACTTGTATCACTAATTAACGGAATGGCTAATTCGACTGCGGATTGCATCCATTGTGGAATGAGACGTTGCATCTCTTCTAATTCATCTTCTGGCACATTAAATACGAGCTCATCGTGCACTTGCAGTAACATCGTCGTTTTGTAATTTTGTTCGGTTAAATGACGATCAATTTGAATCATTGCTATTTTAATGATATCGGCTGCCGTTCCTTGAATTGGTGAATTCATCGCTGTTCGTTCTGCGAAGGAACGCACGTTGAAATTCGATGAGTGCAAATCAGGTAAGTAGCGTCGACGATTAAAGAGCGTTTCTACATACCCTTTTTCACGCGCTTCAACAACTACATCTTTCATGAATTGTTCGACTTGTGGATAAGTTTTCAAATAATTATCGATAAATGTTTTTGCTGTTTTGCGCGGAATGTTTAAGTTTTGTGACAAGCCGTAATCGCTAATACCATAGACAATTCCAAAGTTAACAGCTTTCGCTTGACGACGTTCTAATGCCGTCACTTCACTTAACGATTCTTTGTGGAAAACTTTCATCGCCGTTAGCGTATGAATATCATCGCCATGCATAAAAGCCGCTTGCATTGCTTGGTCTTGACTAATATGCGCCAGTACGCGTAACTCAATTTGTGAATAGTCACTGGCTAGTAATACACTGTCCGGTTCATTCGGTTCGAGTGCTTGACGAATCAAACGTCCTTCTGCCGTTCGGATAGGTATATTTTGTAAGTTAGGATCAGCTGAACTTAAACGACCTGTTTGAGTTAACGTTTGAATGAAACGAGTATGAATACGTCCATCACTTTGTTGCGCCTCTTTTAAACCGGCAACATACGTTGATTGCAGTTTACTTAACATGCGATACGTTAAAATTGAATCGATAATTGGATGCTCACCTTGTAGTTTCTCCAATACATCTGCTGCCGTAGAATATCCCGTTTTTGTCTTTTTAATCACAGGTAATTTTAATTGTTCGAATAGCACTTCACCTAATTGTTTCGTAGATTTAACATTGAATGGTTCCGTTGCATACGATTGAATGGTTGCTTCTAGCTCGTCCAATCGCTCACCGAAAGTTGCTTCCAAATCACTTAGTGTTGCTTCGTTTAATTTGATACCTTCGATTTCCATTTTCGCTAGTACACGGGCTAACGGAAGTTCCATATTGTGGACTAAATCCCATTGCTCTAACTGCTCTAATTGTGCTGGTAAGAAACTTAATAATTCAGCAATCACGTGCATCTTTTGAGCTAAAAATGCGCCCCACTTGTCTCGATCAGCAGGAATCTTTTGTTTCGCTCCTTTTCCATAGAAGCTTTCATTCGTTTCATAATGTTCATCTTTTAATTGATTTAACGTCACGTTTGGATCAAAATGCGCCGAATCGGTATGAGTAATATAAGCTTCTAATAATGCATCACGTTCAATCGTTAAAACCGGCCATCCCATGAATCGTTCAGCTAGGACCCAGTGTCGTTTCGCATCGAAAGTTTGAATAGTAACATCTTCCAACCACTTTTTAACGGGTTCACTTTGCGCTAATTCAATGGATAATCCATACGTTTCTTTTGTCGCTACATCATAAAAACAAACAGCTTCTAATGCTCCGGTTTGATAATTTTCATTTAATGATTCAATCCATAGTACGACTTCTTCTAATGCAGTCAATCGATTGAGATCACCGGCTTCAAGCCATGTAAAGGGATTATTCACGGTTGTATTAGCAGCTGAACTAGCGGCCATCGCTTCTGATTGCCACAATTGTAAAGTAGTCTCAGGCATCTGTTGTAAAAACTGATTAAAATTCAATTGTCGATATAATTCAATTAATTTGCTTGTTGACTGGTCCACCAATTGTAAGCGATCTACTGTTATCATTTCATCTAGTGGTGCATCTATTCGGATTCGAGCTAAGTCTTGCGCGAGAAAAGCAACTTCTTTTTCATTTTGTAAGTTTTCTTTTCGCTTACTCTTCTTCATATCGTCGACGTGTTCATATAAGTTTTCTAACGTTTCGTATGTTTGAATCAATTGTAATGCTGTTTTAGGACCAATACCGGTGACCCCTTTATAATTATCAGATGAATCACCTTGTAAAGCTTTCACATCGATTAATTGTTCAGGGCGTAAGCCCATCGTTTCTTTTAACGAAGCTACCGTATGCGTTTCAAGTTCGGACACACCCGATTTCGTAATATCCACGCGTACATACTCATTGACTAATTGAATTAAATCACGGTCTCCCGTTAAAATGACTGTCTCCATTTGCATCGCATTCGCTTGGTGAGCCAATGTACCAATAATGTCGTCCGCTTCGTACTGGTCTAAACGATAATGGACAATTCCCATTGCATCTAACAGCTGACTGAAATAGGGCAACTGTTCGCGCATTTCATCGGGCATACTTTTACGTCCGCCTTTATATTCGGCGTACTTTTCTGTTCGGAAGGTTGTCCGTCCCGCATCAAATGCCACTAAGACGTGTGTCGGTTGCTCAATTTGCATGACCGTCTGTAACATACGAACGAACCCAAATAAGGCATTCGTATGTAAACCTGAACTTGTTTTAAAACTTTGAATATTCATAATGGCATAAAACGCCCGGAACATTAAACTTGATCCATCGACTAATAATAATTTTTTCTTTGACATATTGTCTTCCTCTCTTTTGGTCCATGCCGCTTGTTAGGTTGACATGACTTTTCATTGTGCTATATCATACGTCCCTTGCATCATCTCTAATGATTTGAATAGTTTAAGTATATCATAGAAAAGGAGTTGACCATAGAACTAGGCGATGAGTTTCCACGTATAAAAAAAGTCCAAGTGAGGTCTCCGAATGATCTGATTACACAGAGCATTTGGCGCCTACTTAGACTAATCATTTTATTTTATAGTTGATTTGGCGTTGTTTCGCTTAATATTTTTTCATAAGCACGTTCGAATTTTTGAACATCGCCGGCTCCCATAAAGATACATACCGCATCTTTGAAATCAAGTAACGGACTCATATCGTCTAATGTTAAGACATTGGAGCCTTCAATTAAACGAGCTAAGTCAAAGATTGTAACATCACCTTTGTCTTCACGAACTGAACCAAAAATATCACATAAAAAGACGTGATCGGCTGTTTTTAAAGCATCAGCGAAATCACTCATTAAAGCCACTGTTCGAGTAAACGTGTGCGGTTGGAACACGGCAACGATTTCTTTATCTGGATATTTTTGATGTGCTGCATCTAGTGTCGCCCGAATTTCTTGTGGGTGATGTGCATAGTCATCAATAATAATCATATCGTTCACACGTTTTTCGCTAAAACGTCGTTTTACTCCTTTAAATGTGAGCAATTGTTCTTTAACAGCCTGTTTATCTACCCCCTCTAAATACGTAATAGCAATGACTGCTGTCGCATTTAAAATGTTATGCGTACCAAATGTTGGAATCGTAAAACGATCATATAAAGCACCGTCTACATATAAATCAAAGGCAGAACCTGTTGTCATTTTTTCAACGTTTTTAATTTGGAAATGGTTCGTCTCATTAAAACCATAATGATATACTGGTAAATCACTTTGAATTCGACTCGCATAAGGGTCATCTCCTGCAACGACTAGCGCCTTCTTCACTTGATGACTGAAACTTTGGAAGGCATCAAATACATCTTCGATATCTAAGTAATAATCAGGATGATCGAAGTCAACATTCGTAATAATCGCATAATCAGGATGATAAGACATAAATGTCCGTTTATATTCACAAGCTTCTAAAATAAAGTAATTGGAATTCAATGCCCCAAATCCGGTCCCGTCTCCGATTAAATAGCTGGTTTGATCCAAGCCTTTTAATACATGAGCGAGTAAGCCAGTGGTACTTGTTTTCCCATGTGACCCAGTGATAGCTACACTCGTATGGTGACTCAATAAGCCACTTAAAAATTCTGGATAGCGTGTAATTGATAACCCAAGCTCCATCGCACGCATCACTTCTTCGTGTGTATCTGGAAAAGCGTTACCGACAATTAACGTTAATCCGGGCTGGATATTGTTCGCATCAAAGGGATAAATCGGAATGTTGGCGTCGTCTAATCCTTTTTGTGTAAAGAAATAATTATCTAAATCGGATCCTTGAACGTTGTATCCCATTCCCGCCAAAATTAAGGCAAGTGCGCTCATTCCAGAACCTTTAATCCCAACAAAATGATAGGTTGTATCACGATTCATTATTTTTCCTCCTCATTAGCGACAAAATAAATAAGAGCTTCTTTTGGACGTGTCAAATAGTCAATATATGGTTGATAGTTGATTGTGTCCAATTTAGCTGGTCCAATGCCGCTTCGTGGTTTTGGTAATGGAGTTACTTGAAACGGTTGACGCTGATACTTTTTAAAGGAATCAGCTGCAACATACGTATCGAACTCTTTTTGAAATGGTTGATCGTCTTCATAACGGACTAACGTTGGTTGTTCTTCTCTTTTATGATGATTCGTTTCAATCAATGGTTGATCCGGCAATTTATGATGTTGATCTAATTGTCGCGGGATACCACGATGCGTTTGAACCGGTTGTTGACTCATATAATTCGGAAAAGTTACCCGTTTCGTTTCATCAAAAGATTCACGTTCGTCAATCATTGCTCAAGCTCTTCTTTTATGGCAGCCATCGCTGACATGCCTGGTTGATAAGCTTTATTAAAGACATATATCCCACGTTCTGTTGATGCTTGTTTAATTCCTAATTCACGCAGCGAACAAATCATTCCCTCACTTTTTACTCCGCGTAATTCACCGGTGTAGATTTCAACACCGTTAGGCATAACTGTACCAGGTGTTGCAACAATCACTGTTTGCTCCGCATCAATATTAGGTGCGCCACACACAACTTGTAAGTCACGTTCACCTCCAACATTAACGGTTGTCACGTGTAAATGATCACTATCTTCATGATCACGACAGCTTGTCACGTATCCAACGACTAAAGCTGATTCAAAACGTAAACTAATTGGTTCAAAGCCTTGTTCGCTTAATAATTGATTAATGACCGCTTCGTCTTGTTCAGTCAATGTCACATGTCCTGCCCCTTCAATCGTTAAATAATCCGAAATCGATTGAATATTATAACCAACAATTGTATCATCTGATACACGTTTTAATTGTGTAACTGAACCTTTTGTTTGAATAGCTACGTCATCTCGATGACCTTGTCCACTCGATAAAAGGAGTACGTCACCGATACCATTTGAATTGTAAAATGTATTAAATTTCATTTTTTTCTCTCCATTCGTTTATTAACATCCGTTATTTTTGAAGTTATTTAGCTGGGTTCAAACGGATGTTACTAATTGTGTCTTTATCTAATGTTTTAATCACTTCAATGATCATACTTAATGCCGCTTGATAATCTGCAATTGAAAATAACGTTTGATGTGTATGAATGTAACGACCAGGAACACCAATCACTGCACTTGGAATACCGTTACCTACTAAATGCGCTGCTCCTGCGTCCGTTCCACCTTTTGAAATAAAGTCTTGATATTTAATACCGTGCGCATCCGCTGTTTCTCTAAGGAATTGAACCATTTGTGGTAAAGTAATCATTCGTGGATCTTGAATACGCATTAAGAATCCATCATCTAAACGCCCTTGCACATTCTCTTTACCTGTTAAATCATTAGCGGGTGAACAATCCACTGCAAAGAATAAATCAGGTTGGAATTGATGTGTTGATACTCGCGCACCACGTAGTCCAACTTCCTCTTGCACGTTTGCCCCAATGACTAATGTATAAGGTAATTCGATGTCTTTAATAGCATGTAACGTTTCAATTAATGCAATACAACCATAACGATTGTCCCATGCTTTACTAATAATTCGTTTCTTATTAGCAGTTAAAACTGTTTCAGATTGCGGTACAATTGCATCGCCAATTCGTACGCCATATTCATGCGCTTCTTCAGCCGATTCAAAACCAGCGTCAAACAAAATGTCATCAACCGTAATATCTTTCTTCCCGCTTGTGCCACGTAATAGGTGAGGTGGAACAGAACTTGAAATACATGGATATGTCCCTTTTTGAGTAAATAAGGTAAAGCGTTGGCTACTCACCACGTGTGGATTCCACCCGCCAAGTGGTGCAACATTAAACAATCCTTGTTTATTGATGTTTGTCACCATGAAGCCGACTTCGTCCATATGACTCGCAAACATAACAACCGGCGTGTCTTCGTTATGATTTTTAGCTCGTTTAATACCAAAAATCCCACCTAACCCATCTTGTTGAATTTCATCTACAAATGGTTCCATAGCTTCACGCATCATTTCACGAATCGGTTTCTCAAAGCCACTCGTTCCTTGTGCCTCTGTAAAAGTTTTAATTAGTTGCCAAGATGTGTCACTCAATTCCATCTGTCTTCCTCCTTATTTTTACTTTTGTAAATCCTTCATTTTTGACTAAAAAATAGCGTCCATCTATTTGCTTTTTTTATTCGTATAATTCGCTAACTTATTATAGCGAATTTCAAGTAAAATCGCAAAGTCCTAAGAGTTTTTCTTTACAAGCGACTTCGCGATATATCTTGATATGACTACAAAATTGAGTATGACTAGCTATATTTTCCTTTTCAACTGTCTAAAAAAATTCTTAAAAATAAAATTTTAATGAAAAGCCTTTTTTTAATTTATTTTTTGTTATAATAATTTTACAGGTGTTATGTATTTTCAGCTTTAATATCCACCGTTTACACCCACTATTTGATGAAATTCGTATAGAAAGGATGTTTATATGCCGAAATCTCAAAGAAAAGAACTCTCACCTCTTGGTCTAGGAATTACCGCAGCGTTATCTGTTTTAACTGTTATTGGATCAATTAGTTATTACTTTTACAATAAACGAATTGACCCTGAAGATGCGCTAGAACGGGTTATGGCTTATTGCAAGCATTCCCCTTGTATTGTTGGCTCATGGATTAGTCACATTCCGCAAGATTTACCTGGTCGATTTAGTAATTTGGAAGTCTATCATGGCGCTATTCAAATTAAAGATTCAACTGACGATAGCGTTTTGAACTATCACTTTACCGTTGATACGCACACTGGACGCATTTGTTCTTTCCAGCTGACTGCGGTTGAAGCGTCTGAAAATAACACAACTTTATTAACTAAAAATAAAAAGAGTTGAGTAATTACTCAACTCCATTTTTTATAAGCACTCATTCGAACTTGATTCGACATGAGTTTTTTTATACTTATTTTTAGTCTAATTCAACGGGTTTAAATTGATAACGCGCACGATAAATCGGCCCGTTTGGACTAAATTTTTGTTCATACTCAGTCATGACATTGTCTGGGTCTTGATCACGATGTAAGTCAAGCGACACTTCTGTTAAGTGCAAACCTGTTGCATTAAATGAAACGAGTGAATATTCAAATAATTTACGGTTGTCCGTTTTTAATTGAAGCTGCCCATTCTCGTTTAATATTTTTTTGTAAGTTTTGATGAAAAGCGGGTGTGTTAAACGACGTTTCGCATGACGTTTTTTAGGCCACGGATCCGAAAAGTTTAAATAAATTTGGTCCACTTCACCATCATTAAAATATTGCGTTAATTCACTACCATTTGAATGTAATAAACGCACATTTGGCAATGGATCGTCTAATAATTTTTGTAGTACAACCACTAATACACTTTCTTGTAATTCCACACCGACAAAATTAATTGTTGGATGCAAGCGAGCCATTTCTACTATAAATTGCCCTTTACCCGTTCCAATTTCTACATGAAGAGGCTGCTCGTTACCGAATAACTCATGCCACTTACCACGCCATTCAACCGGATGATCTAATACCCATTCCGGATGGCTATCCATTAAATCTTTCGCCCACGGTTTATGTCTTAAACGCATTTCTATTCTCCTTTACTTTCATGAAAAAACAAAGCAATCTTGGCTTTATACGTCCATGATTGCTCGCTCATTATAGATGTGTTTCATTAAAATAATTTTTTCATTGACTTCTCTTAACCGTCCTTCAAAATGTCCCTGTTTAATAAATAAAAGTAAATTCATCAAACAAAACCATTCAAAACGTTGGTATAAACTGTTCGTCATTTCTAATCCGTATTGTTCAAACCAAGCTTCCCATTGGTTTAATGGAACATAATTCGTTACCACATACGCCACGTCATACATGGGATCAGAGATACGGACTTTCTCCCAATCCACTAAATAAAGTGATTGGTTATCTGTCTCAATAAAGTTTTTGCGATTCAAATCACCATGACATACTGTCTTATGATAACAAGTAATCACATCTTGTGTTTCAATTAAGTAATCGAGCACCCGATTCACCCATTGATGGGTTTGTAAATCACGATGCAAATTTTCTTTAAATTCCACTACAAAATCTCGCGGTTCGTAAACTCTTCCTTGAAGCTGTTCTAACATACTCAGCAATCGAGTACTCAGATGAACGTTCTTAATAATATCAACGACATCTGGGCGACTCATATCTTCTGGTTCTAACGTTCGCCCTTCTAACCATTCTTGGGCAGTCAAAATGTCGCCATTATGTGCTCGTCTCGTCCAGATTAAGCGAGCTGTAATCCCTTCGTTCGACAAAGCCGCTAAGAAAGGTGAAGAGTTTTTCTTCAAAAAAATTCGTTGGTTTTCTTTTGTTCCCATGTAAGCTTGTCCCGTATCGCCACCAACAGGATGTAGTTGCCAACCCGAGTCCATATTGTAATCCATAACTGTTCCACCTTAACTCACTTAAAATTTATTCGCTTATTGTCCGTGTTTTTTTATCTTCATGCGCGAAGATAAGATGCCAATAATAATGACACCTCCACAATAAATAGCTAGTTGTTCGATTGATAAATGTTTCAAATGAATGACTCTATTAACTATACCTAAAATTATCGCCTGTGACAACAAAACAATCCAAATCATTCGTTTAAAATCGAGTCGAAATGATTCTACATGATCCAATCGACTCAAAATAGATGATTTATTAAGTTCTAAATCCTTTAATTGACGCCATTTTAAACTTAATATAACTAAACTCGTCCACGCAATTAATCCATTCAACCAAATTGATGAAATGGTTGCGCTGATCACTATACTACCAAATAAAACGCCTAATGAAAACAGAACATAGCCTCTTTCACGAAAAGCATGGGTTAAAACGTACCATCCTTTAATACTTGCCATTCGCTTTCTTATCGGAATAAGTATCGAATTCAAGCCGTTAAACGGTTCGGTCATTTGCCGTTGATATTCCCGAACGGTTGTAAATTGACTGAAAAATAATAGCACACGTTGCATGCGCTCATTTTCTTCTTGCACCCAGTCTGGCCATGTTTGTTGTTGGAATCGTTTATTTTTCCACATGTACCGTCCAATTAAAAGAAGTCCGCTCACTAATACGGCAACTATTAATTCCATCGTATACACTTTGAACAACCCGCTCAATACGAGCCAATATACGCCCCACATTAGAATTCGTGTCCATAATGTTTGTCGCTTAGCTCGCTCAAAATAATTAGCCCAAAGCTTTTCATCTGCTCGCATAAAAAACATGTCCGCTGGTTTAATTAATAATACGAATGAAAAAGCTAAGGTTATGAATAGACTACCTAAGAAAAAAAATAACAGTAACATACGTCCGACAAACGTTGGCTCATTTAAAAACGGTTGAGCAAAATAAACAAAACCACCAAGTAAAAAGAATAACATCAACATGGAATGATCATTCAATACATACTTTAAATAGTGCGACATTTGCTTTACATACTTCTTTTGTCGTGCCGCATAAAGTTGCCGACCGCGCTCCTTTTGATTCAATGTATCCATTAGTCACTCACCTCACACTTCTCGTAATAAGTCAGTCGCTACGCGTTGACTTTGACCGACTAAGTGGAAGTAAGCGTCGGATAGGTTGTGGGTATGAGTAGTTGCTAATAATTCATCAAGTGTGCCTGTATTAATAACTTGGCCTGCATCAATAATAATAAAGTGATCACAAAAGCGCTCCGCTGTATCTAACACATGCGTTGAAAGTAAAACTGCACGCCCTTCTTGTTTCTTTATCGTAATGATTTCTAATAACGTTTGAATGCCCAACGGATCTAACCCGAGAAACGGCTCATCAATAACGTAAAGTGGAACGTCTAGCATTAAAGCGCAAACTAACATCACTTTTTGTTGCATGCCTTTTGAAAAGTATGCCGGATAAGAAGTCCACTCATGTTCTAGACGAAATGCTTTTAAATAATTTAGCGCACGCTTTTTAATACGTTCTTTGTCGTCAACGTGATATGATGTAAGCACAAGTTCCACGTGCTCTTGTACGGTTAACTCTTGATAAAGCATTGGCATCTCTGGTACATAAGCTAGTTGCTTTAAATAATTAGGCGCATTTAATGATAGCCCATGATTTATAATTTGTCCTTGACGCAATGGTAATAAACCCAAAATGTGTTTAATCGTCGTTGATTTCCCCGCTCCGTTTAACCCAATGAGGGCTGTAATACTAGCGGTTGGCACTTGAAACGATACATCATGAAGTACCTCTTTATTTAAATATCCACCACTAACATGCTGTAGCTCTAACATTCGTTCACCTCATTCAATTGCTCAATAAATAGTGTAATTATTGTATCACAAATTAATTGGAAGCTAAAACATGAACATCAACTTTTCATTAATTTATTTTTTTACTTTTTTATAATATTTTTACTTGTAATTATACAATATTTAAAATTATAATTGACATTTTATTGAATATAAGTATGATTAAATTATCAAAAATCAAATAAATACTAGGAGGAACCCTCGCTTTTGAAAACAAAACGAAAAAAAATTATCAAGCGTATTTCGCTTTCTGTTATTGCTATTATTTCTTTAACAGTCGTCATTGGACTAGGTTATGGGACAGTTTATTTACATAATTATGCCATAAAAACTTCCCCTGGATCATTCGAATCAGACAAACGTTTACCTAATGATGAAGAAAAAAGTACTATCGAACAGTTTGACTTAGGCCCCCACCAATTGGAGTGGCTAACACAGATGAGTCAAGATAACCTTAAACTTTCAGCTGCGTTGTTTACCCACCCACATAAAAAAAGTACACCGAATCGTCTAGTGATTATAGCACACGGTTATGCAAGAAGCCCTGCTGCTATGGAACGATATGCTAAATTATTCTACAAAATGGGCTATGACGTATTATTACCCGCTGCTCGTGGACATGGATTGAGTGAAGGCGAATATCGTGGTATGGGGTGGATGGATCGATTAGACTACAAGCAATGGATCGATAACATTACCAGTCAATATGCTTCAAAGCATCCTGAACAAAAAACGGTAGAAATTGGACTATTTGGATTAAGTATGGGAGCAGCAACTGTAATGATGACAAGTGGTGAGGATTTACCTGACAATGTAAAATTAATTATTGAAGACTGTGGTTATACAAGTATTGATGACGAATTCACTTATCAATTAAAAGAAACTTATAATTTACCACGTCTTCCGATGATTCCTCTCACTTCCTTCTATACACAGTTTGTCGAAGGATTTAATTTTAAAGAAGGTAGCGCAACTAACCAATTACGCAACAATCGTCGCCCCATTCTGTTCATTCATGGTGATACGGATGACTTCGTTCCTACAAAAATGGTAAATGAGTTATATGAGGCCACACAAGGACCAAAAGATATTTGGATTACAAAAGGCGTTGGCCATGCTAAATCATTAGAAACTTATCCAAAAGAATACGAAGAACGTGTCGCGCAATTTTTAACAAACTATTGGCCGGAATAATATAATTATAATAAGGAAGAAGTCCAACGTTTAATCGAGGGCTTCTTTTTTTCTAACCATCTCACTCTCAGTCGTGTACGATAATATGTTATAATTGATTTAGTTAACCGTTTAAAGGAGGAACGCTCATGAGTGAAACTATTTTTGAAAAGATTATAAAAAAAGAAATACCTGCACATATTGTTTATGAAGATGATGAAGTGTTAGCTTTCCTTGATATTACTCAAGTGACAAAAGGCCATACTTTAGTCATTCCTAAAGAACATGTTGCTACTATTTTTGACTATTCGGATGAACTAGCTGCGACGGTATTCAGCCGTGTTCCTAAAATTGCACGCGCATTACAACGCGCCTTTCCAGAAATGGTCGGATTAAATATTTTGAATAACAACGGCGAACAAGCGTATCAAAGTGTCTTTCACTCACACCTTCATCTCATTCCACGTTATGGAGCGACTGATGATTTCGGATTAAAATGGGGCACTAACAACGATCACTATACAGCGGAGGACTTAAAAGCATTAGCTGAAACTATCCGCGCCGCACACGAGGAGGCTTAATGATGTTGAAACAGTTTATGAAAGGGATTATCTTTGGTAGCTTATCAGGTAGTATTATTGCGTTACTATTGAATCCTAATGATGGCGAAACAAACCGTAAGCAACTCAAAGAAAAATTAGATGAGTTAAGTGGTGATGTACAAGAAGTTACGAATAGTACGAAACAATTAACGCAATCACTTGAGCAATTACAAAACGAAGGTCTACGTGGTGTTAAAGATTTTACTGAAGAAGTACAATACAAAGCACTTAACTTCGAGAAAGAAATTGAACCGCGTATTCAACGTATTCAAGAAGCGATTATGCGCTTAAAAGGTAACGTTGAAGAAGCAACTGAAAAAATTGCATCATCTGACAAATCTTAATTCAAAAGATCAACTGCACCTCGACTAGACTTTGTCGGCTGGTGCAGTTTTTTATTTGGAATGACTTATATTTTTTATTGGAAATGTTTCATTTTTCTTGTTGTAATTTCCACTCATTAAATTTTAATTTTTTAAACAAATTCTCATTTTTTACTTGATTTTTCACCCTATCTGTTTTAAATTAACAGTAATTCAAATTTGTTCGAAGGAAAGAAAGGAGCGTTTGTTTCATGACAAACACTACAAAAAAGTTTTCTTTTTTGGACTATGTCGGCATCGCCTCGATGTTGTTTGGTCTATTTTTCGGAGCAGGTAATTTAATCTTTCCTATTTTTTTAGGGAAGCAAGCCGGCTCATTAGTTTCGATTAGTATTTTAGGATTTCTTGTCTCTTCCGTTGGATTTCCTCTTTTAGGGGTGATTGCAATTGCGATGACTAGAAGTAATGGATTATTTGACTTAACGTCTAAAGTTCATCCCGCTTATGCCTATTTTGTAACGATATTGCTGTATTTAACGATTGGACCACTTTTTGTTGTACCACGTTTAGCAACAGTTTCTTATGAAGTAGGATTAAGTCAAGTGTTTGATTCTCCCTCGCCATTATATTTAATGTTATTTACCATTATATTTTTTGTGCTTGTTTTAATTTTTTCATTGAAACCGGGAAATATTTTAGACATTGTGGGTAAATTTTTAAACCCGCTCTTTTTATTCTTTTTAAGTTTCTTAATTATTGCTTCCTTTGTCTTTCCGATGAGTAGTTTAGATCAAGCCATCCCTACACCTGTTTATGCGAGCACCCCTTTCTTAAAAGGATTTTTAGATGGGTATAACACTGTAGATGCATTAGCAGCATTAGCCTTTGGTATTATAGTTGTAAATACAGTGAAAGCAAAAGGTGTGACGCATCCAAAAGACGTTTCTTCACACGTTATTAAATCAGGCGCATTGGCCGTTGTCGTAATGGGTATCATTTATGTTGCTCTAGCGTATATCGGTGCGTTCACTGCCCCCGTATATGGTGATACGCAAAATGGCGGTCAAATTTTAAGTTTAGTGGCGAGTCATTATTTTGGTCGTTTTGGTCAAGTTATACTCTTCCTAACCGTTGCATTAGCCTGTTTAAAAACTGGTATTGGTTTAATTACTGCTTTTTCTGAAACTTTTATTGATATGTTTCCTAATGGACCAAGTTATAAAACGTACGTTATTTTAACAACAAGTTTTTCATGTGTAGTAGCTAACATTGGTTTAACGCAGTTAATTCAATTAAGTGTCCCATTACTCATGTTCCTTTATCCATTAGTCATTGTTTTAATTTTTCTATCGATTTTATCGCCACTATTTAATCATGCGCCGTCTGTCTTTTTATTGACGTCATTATTTACATTGCCGGTCGCTATTATCGATGGGTTAGCACAAACACCTGAACACATTCAACAAATGATTGGCTTCGTTCGTTTTTACGATCAAGCAAAAGAAACGGTACCGTTCTTATCGGTTGGAATGGGTTGGATTATTCCATCACTGATTGGCTTTATTTTCAGTTTCATTCTCTACCGCATCAGACAAAATCGTTCAGTCTCTCCGTAACATTGTTAAATCCTTCATACAATAAAATTTGAACAAAAAAAACACGACATTATGTCGTGTTTTTTATTTTATGCTAACAATAAACTGTCATCAGATAACCGCTCGCCTACACTTTGATAAAATAAGTCAAGTAATTGCGGCATCGTCAAGTTGGCTTTATCCGCTTGATTCAAATCTAAGGCGATACGTCCTTTGTGGAGCATAATTAAACGATTACCGTATTTAAGCGCATCACTCATATCATGTGTAATCATTAAAGTTGTTAATTGATGTTTTTGGACCACGCGATTCGTCAATTCCATAACAATTGCGCTCATGCGCGGATCTAAAGCAGCTGTATGCTCATCTAGTAGAAGCAACTCAGGCGTTTGTAAGACGGCCATCATTAAGGTGACGACTTGGCGTTGCCCTCCGGATAAAAAGCCCGCATCCGTCTCTAAACGATCTTCTAAGCCCATATTTAATTCCGCTAGCTGCTCACGAAACATATTACGCATCGCTGGTGTCACACTTTTACGAAGTGTATGACGTTTGCCTCGACTTAATGCAATGGCTAGATTTTCTTCGATTTTTAAGTTTCGCGCTGTACCGAAATTAGGATCTTGAAACACCCGTCCTAACCATTTCGCTCGTTGCGTGGCATTCGTGCGTGTTATAGGTTCGCCTTTTAACAGTAATTCTCCTGCATCAGGAAATAACGTACCCGCTATCATATTCATTAGCGTTGACTTACCCGCACCGTTCCCACCAATTACTGTAATAAAATCGCCTCGTCGAATATCAATGCTTAGTCCCTTTAACACGTGATTCTCATTAATCGTTCCAGCACCAAAAGTTTTTTGTATGTTAGTTAAACTTAATATATTTTCAGTCATCGCTTTCTCCTATCTATTATTTCGCTTGATGTTACGATTCGTTTGAAAGGCTTTCGTGGCATGAGGCGCCCATAAAATAATTGCTAAGGCGATGGCAGAGAGCCCTTTTATATCGCTTGGTGTAATCGGAATAAATGCTTGTTGCATGACAAAATCAATCACTAATCGATAAATAATTGAACCAGCGACAATTGTTAAGAATCGTTGCCCAATCGTTAAATTGTGGAACAATACTTCCGCAATAATGACTGAAGCTAATCCAATCACAATCGTTCCAATCCCCATACTAATATCCGCATAACCGTTATTTTGAGCCAGTAATGCACCCGATAAAGCAATTAATCCATTACTAATCATATACGCTAATACCATCATTTTTTTCACGTTAATGCCATTAGCCGTACTCATCATTTGATTATCACCAGTTGCTCGTAATGCCAAACCAAAAGATGTATTTAAAAACCAAACTAATACGCTAATGACTAAAATAACCATTAATAGTCCGACGATAAAACCGGCCCATTCATCCGAAATTCCTAATGATTGCACTTTTAAAATTAAAGTCGGTGTAGTCATTAAAGGAATATTCGCCCGTCCCATTAATCGTAAGTTAAAAGAATACAAACCGGTCAACACTAAAATTCCTGTTAATAAAGAAGGAATGTGCATCTTCGTATGAAGAAATCCGGCCACTCCACCCGCTAACATCCCACCAATAAAACTAGCTAATGTGGCGACAATTGGTGAATAACCATGTACGAGTAATTGCGCACAAATGGCTGCCCCCAATGGAAAACTTCCTTCTGCTGATAAATCAGCAATATCTAACAATCGAAACGTCATATACACCCCGATTGCCATTAATGACCAGAAAAACCCTTGTGATACACTTGAAATTATAATATCCATTCCATCCCTCTTCCCTTTATCTTTTTCATTTATTTTGTCTTATCATGCGTCGTTATTATTTGAGTTGATCCGTCACTTCTGTTGGAATATTCAATTGATTCGCAATCGATTGATTAATATGTAAATCAAAAGTTGCGGGGGCTTCAACTGGTAAATCTTGAATCGTTGCTTTACCTTGATAAAGTTGAACCGCCATTTCTCCCGTTTGATACCCTAATTGATAGTAATCTACACCATACGTCGCTAATACATAATCAAACATCGCATAATCTGCGCCGACAGTTGGCAATTGATACCGTGTTAAGATTGGTCCAATCGTTGCGATTGATGATGTAATCGTATTATCTGTCGGTAAATACATGCCATCGACTTGTCGCGCTAAATTAATAGTAGCTTGTTGCACGTCATTCGTTGAACTCACACTCATTGCTTTCACTTGAATTCCTTTTTGCTTAGCCACTGATAATAGTTCGTTCAATTGTTGGATGGAGTTTTGCTCTCCTCCGTTGTAAATAAATCCAATCGTCTTTAAAGTCGGTTTCACTTGTAATAAAGTATTGACACTACGTTCAACAGGAATCGCATCTTTTGTCCCAGTTATATTTGCCTCTGGATGCTTTTCATCTTGAATTAATTGAGACGAAACTGGATCAGTCACCGCTGTAAATAAAATAGGTGTTTCTTTTTCATTCATCGCCATCGCTTGTGCTGCAGGTGTTGCAATAGCAAAAATTAAATCTTGCCGACCTTTAAATTGCTGACCAATACTTTGTAAGTTAGCTTGATCTCCTTCAGAACTTTTGTAATCAATTTGAATCGTGTCACCATCTACCAGTCCATTATCGGATAATGCTT
Organism: Atopobacter phocae ATCC BAA-285; assembly: GCF_000526675.1. GTDB lineage: Bacteria > Bacillota > Bacilli > Lactobacillales > Aerococcaceae > Atopobacter > Atopobacter phocae. The sequence goes on along the minus strand of NZ_JAGN01000008.1, from coordinate 19,791 downwards.
GCTCAAATCCCTCTACTGCAGCATTGAGTGAAGCATGATCCATAAATTTAGCAATTCCTATACGGTAACCGGTCGTCTCGGTTGAACGCTTTTGATTGGATACATAGTGGCCAGCCAATATAATTAAAATGAGCCCCCCTACTATGACAAACATTTTTGTCATCAATTGTATATATTGTTTCAACATATCATTCATCCTTTCATTTCGGTTATAAAAAAAGACACCTATTAAAAAATAGGCGTCACTATCAATGGTTTGATTGGTGCGTTCGCCTTTATTGAATTGATCTACAAGGCAAACAGAATTCATCATATCAACCACATAGATACAAACCGATTCAATTCGTTTGTATCCATGTTTTGAAAACATTTTTACAAACTGTATCTCATGTAGTAATAATAAGAAAGTAACTCGAATGACGGAATAACATTTAATTGAATACTTCTTTTATTAAAAATTCTCATCATTTATCATCCTTTCTTATTTGTATGCTCATTATTTTATAATAGTTTTCTCATTTTGTCAAGACGACTTTCATTTTCAAAGATGACTCATAAGTATCGATGAATACTCTTTAACGCAAGATTTCTTTCTCTTCTCTTTTTGATACGCTAACAAAACATTAGAAAATAAAGAATGAATTCGGTATACTAAGTTCAAAATGATTAATACTCAAGGAGGAAAATGAATGAAGATTTATTTTGCTGCACCGCTTTTTTCAGAATCTGAACAACTTTACAACGCAACAGTTGTCGAAAAAATTCGTGCAACTTACCCAGAAGTAGCTGTTTACTTACCACAGGAAGCAGTCGCCATTAATGACAAGAATTCATTCGCGAATAGTCAACAAATTGCACAATATGATACCGACGAACTACTCGCTTCACAGTTAGTAATTGCTGTGCTAGACGGAATTACGATTGATGCAGGTGTTGCGAGTGAGATTGGCGTGGCTTTCCAAGCAGGAATTCCGATTTTAGGATTATTTACCGATGTGCGTCAAAACGGGGCAACGAACCAACAAAAGCTTGATGCATTACAAGAGGTAGCAGAATCACAATTCCCTTATGTTAACTTATATACAGCGGGACTAATCAAGAAAAATGGAAAAATTTTATCAAGCAGTTCTGACCTAATTGCAGAAATCCAACAATATTTACCTTCACATTAAACACAAGGAGTGGAATAAATGACTCGATTCAAAACGGCATATCAACGCATGCGCCAATTGTTAAGACCTTTTGACTACGTAGTTATTGGGTTAATTATCGCCTTGTCTTTTGTTCCACACGTCATTTTTGCGTATCAACATGCACAAATGCCTGAAGGAACAGAACGGATCGCCATTGTCAAAATACGCGGTGAAATTGTTGATCGATTCTCATTAGAAGAAGACTTACATATCGAAAAAACGTATCATCCAAGTAAAAGTCAATGGAATACCATTCAAATCGACGGCAACCGTGCTCGTGTCAAAGAAGATAATTCCCCCCATCAAATCGCGGTGAAAACTGGTTGGATTGATCGCCCCGGCCAAGTAGCTCTCTGCTTACCACATGACCTTATTTTAATTATCGAAGGCCAAGCAGAAGCAGAAGCAGACGAATTGATTACACCACTTTAAAAGATACCCATCAATAAAAAGGATGCCCTCTTTTCATTATAAGGAGGCATCCTTTTTTGTTGTGTTTTCAAATGCTAAACGTCCACCTATTTATACTTATCTCCCACTCCCTTTTCACTTCACATAGGTGGCGACTCCTGCGGGATAAGCAAGTGCTGAAAATCCTTAGGGTGAACCTTCTGTGAACACTAAGAGTTGAAGCCTTGCCCGCGGAAAGCGTCCACCTATTTATACTTATCTTCCACTCCCTTTTCACTTCGCATAGGTGGCGACTCTGAATACCCTTTTTCCCAACAAAAAAAGCATAGCCTAAAACTAGACTACGCTCATTTAATCATTTAAAAGAAAATCGATAAAACCAATAACACAATCCATGCTACATTAAAGAGCACAAACGTTTTAATCGTCTCAATAAACGTTTCCGACTTACTCGGATAAGCCGTCAACTTTCTCACCTTCTTAAAGTATATTGGAAGAAGGAAATACATCAATAAAGCAAAAATCGGATAATATCCTACTAATATCTCTACCGTTAAATAGAACCACGGAATACTTGCTAAAAACCAATATAACATTTTAGCCTGCGGAACACCTATATAATAAACTAACGTAAACCGCTCATTCCGAATATCCGTATCCACATCCGATAAATTATTTGCTAACATAATGTTAGAAATTTGTGCGACTAACGGAATACTATGCCAAAAAATACGTAACGTTGGTAAAAAAGCGAAAAAGACCGTTACACTTCCGCGTTCCCAATCAAATTGTGACGTTAATAACTCTGGATAATAAGACATATATACTGCTAAAAAGAAAATACCGAACCCCATCGTGACTCCTGAAAAAATTTCGCCTAAAGGCATACGTGATAAAGGCAGCGGCCCAAACGTATAGAAAATCCCAACAATATAACAGAGTCCACCAAGAACTAATAGTAAAAAGTCCGTCCGATAAACTAAAATTAATGAAAAAATGACTGACACACCAATTAATCCAAAAATAATTTGATGAGCTATTCGAGGATTTAGATGCGCACGCCCAATCACATTTTCTTCGTACTTATACGTCATATCAAGTGCTTTATGATAATCCATCGTATTATTAATCGCTGTTGTTGCCATATCAAACATTAACATCGCTAAGAAGAAAATAAATAAATTCAATCCATTCAACGTATGATAAGTTAAATAACTAAACAACACCCCAATAATAAATGGAAAAAGACTCGCTAATTTTGTTTTGATTTCAACTAATTCTAAAAAAACCGGCAAAGTCATCGGCTGATAACTCACTGCTTGAGTGGGTGTCTCACCGTAATCACTAATTCCCACGATATGCATTAATTGTTTCCATCTTGTATTGATCATTGGTTAATTGAAACCTCCCTTCTAATCCTGAGCTTGTTATCACGCGATGATCTTTTAAAACAAAGACTGCTTCTACTTCATCTAGTGATTCGATTAAAGCGAGTCCGTCTTTCACTCCTAAAGCGAATAACGTCGTTGAAAGTGCGTCGCCATCTACTGATTCTTTCGTAAAGACACTCACACCCGAAATATCATTATCGACTGGGTAACCTGTTTTTGGATTTAAAATATGATGGTACATTTTTCCGTCTTGTTCAAAAAAACGTTCATAAATACCACTCGTTACAATCGAACTGTCTTTAATAATTACACTCCCAACGACTTCTCCACGTGTTTCGTCAGGATCTTGAACACCAACATTCCACCCATCTTCTCGGCTTGGCGATTGTCCCATCACTACCACGTTACCACCTAAGTTGATAATAGCTGTTGTAATACCTTTCGATTCAAACAATTCTTTTAATCGATCGGCAATATACCCTTTCGCAATCGAACCGATTTGAACACCCATTCCCTTTTGAGGTAAATAAACCGTTTGCTCATCTGGCTTAATTTCAATTTGTTGATAATCAATTAAAGGTAAGGCTGCTTTAATTTCTGATTCTTCTGGTACACGTGCTTGATCCGTCCCAATTTGCCATAAACGAACGATTGGATCCACCGTTAAGTCGAAGTAGCCTTGGCTTTTTTCTTCATACGGTTGTCCGTCTAATAAGACGTCAATCGTATCTTTTGAAACTTTAACCGGATGATCTCCTGCCGCTTGATTAATTTGTTTCACTTCACTTTTAGTTCCATTGGGTGACCAAATATCATCAAAATGCCTTACTAAGTCAAACGCTTCTTCCATCACTTTTTCTTGTCCATCATGATAAATCTTTAACTGAACGACTGTATCTAAATAGGTCTCTGTTTCAGTCAATGGTGTTTTTGACACCGCTAATTCTTTCGTTTGTGTCGACTGATTCGTACAACCGATAAAAATCATCAGACTTAACAAACAAAGGAACCATCTACTTTTATATTTGAATATTTTATTCATTCGTTCACCTCCGTTGTATTACGTATATTATATATAAACCGAGTGAATAAAAAAAGAGACAAGATCGAATTGAAAAAACCCCGCCATCCGGTTCACCAGATTTTGGGGTTCGTTTCAACTACATATCTAATTCTAAGCGCTCATGCTTAAAATTATTTTGCTTTAATAGTGTCTGTCTTACCTTCTTGAGCTGCTTTAATTAGTTGCATTGCATAGTCTTTGAATGATTCAGATGTATGAGTCGCACCTGAAACTACTTCAACTTCCATTGGATTTTGTTTTTCAACTAATTCAGCGTTTAATTTTTCCATTGCTTCTTTAACTGATGTACCTGTTTTTTCTTTCATTGACTTATTGTACTCTTCGTCTTCTGATTTTAACTCGCCTTTTTCATTTTTGTAGTCATAGTTTGAAGCAACGATTTTACCGTCTTTTACTTCCATTGTGAAGTCTACCATCCAACCATGTTCGTCAAGATCAGTTTCTAATTTGTACATACCATCTTGTAATGGCTCATCTGACATGTCCATGTCTTTATCCATTTCCATGTTTTCGTCAACTTTTTTGTCCATATCTTTTTCTACTTGTTCTGTTTTAGCTGCTGTATCTTCTTTTTTATCATCGTTAGAGCTACCACATGCTGCTAATACAAAAACAGATGATAGTAATAATGAACTTTTAATTAATTTTGATTGAATTGTCATAGTGACATCCTCCTAATATATGTTTTACGTTATATAAAAATATAACGGTTACAATAAATTCATTATAACAAATTCATTGATTATTTCCAAACCATACCCTTTTTTTCACAATTGTAAAGTATGCAACAAATATTTTATTAATAATTACGTTGACAAATGACTGCGCTCAAACGTCGGATATCTTCAGGGACATTAGGCCCTAATTTATTTAATAGCACATCTGCTCTTTTTTGATATAAATCAATTAAGCGACGAGTAGCGTCAAATCCCCCAGCCCGTTCAATCGCTTCTGATAGATGCGTTAAATCACCTGCTGAAAAGGTGCGTCTATCCTTAAGCCAATCTTTAAGAGCGGGATCATTTTCAATGGCGAACAGTAATGGCGCTGTAAAAATTCCATTTTGAACATCTTGTCCAGCTGCTTTTCCCATGGCTGAAGCAGTCGATTGATAGTCCATTAAATCATCCACCAATTGAAAGACCATACCAATTAATTCACCATATTGAAAAGCTAGCCGTAACGTTCGTCTAGACGCTTGCTCGTCATACCGTCCAGCGAAACAAGCTGCACCAAAGAGCCGTGCGGTTTTCCCTTTAATCTGATGCAAATAATCACGAATGGTCATTTTAACGTTAAATTGATTATCCAATTGACGTAACTCACTCGTTAAAATTTTGTTAGGTTGCGGTATGCGATAAGGACTTTTATCCCAAGCAACGTCTGTTTGATGCAACAGTTTAAACATTAAACCAAATAAATAATCACCGCTATAAATTGCTACCCGATTCGAATGGGTCACATGCATAGCAGGTACATGACGACGTGTATCGGATTGATCAATAACATCATCATGAATTAAAGTAGCCAGATGAAATGTTTCAAGCGCACAAGCTGTGTAAATAATGGACGATTCTGTTCGATCGGCCATTTTTGAAAATAAATAACAATAACTAGCTCGTAAATATTTTCCTGAGCTATTCACATACTCTTTTATTTTATTTTCCATATCTGGAATAGGCAGATGAATTTCATGGAGTAAAGTTTGTTGAACGGTTAAACGAAAGGAATCCAGCTCTTCAAAGTTTTCAAATATTTTATCCGTCATCGTAATCTCCTTTCTCCTTTAAGCGAGCTCATCTACTCGCCTCATTCGGTATTTTTTTATCGTTTGATACAAAATGAGACCTATTCAATCCCCCGATTGAAATAGGTCTCGGTCGATTCAATTATTAACTCATAATGAATCGATTGTTATTTATGAAATCAATTATTTAGTTGGATAAATATGATTGGTTTTACCATACCACCACTGACTGAGACGTTTGCCAATCCATGGCATCACGTAGTAGTCTAGACCAAATGTACGTCCTGCGCCAGCCATTAATGCGATGGCAACTGGTACAAACCAAACGTTTGCCCAATAGAACATACCTGATAAACTAAACATTACAACAAATCCAACTGTAGCAGCTGATGTTAACCATACGAATAGACCAACGATTAAACATAAACCAATACCAATTTCAACTAATGTCATGAATTTTTGCATGAATAGCGCCATATCTTGGTGAGGCATCATCACTTTCATAATAGCTTCAAACCATTTTGGCATTTTACTGAATACCATCATTGGTTCTTCACCGTAAGCATAACTTAAACCAAAGATTGGTTTACCCGCTTCTTGAACCGCTTCAGATGCACCACTTGTTGGATCTTGTAACCATTCGAATGGCATCATAACATCTTTACCAAACCATGATGTCGTTCCAAACCAACCGAACATTTTCTTCAATCCTTCGAACAACCACATTGATCCGTAGTATAAACGAAGTGGAATTAACCATAGACGGTTACCATGTGAAGCTAAATGACCGCGGAAGATATTCCGTTTTTCTTTAATTTCAAAGAACTCATGTTGGACATATTTAACCATATAATAGCCTGAACGAATCGTGAAGAAGTACAACAAGTTCACCATATGTTTCATAAACATTGTGATGAAACCTGATAGATGATATTTATTCATTAAGTAAGCAACACCATAGCGTGAGCCAATCGATACCATGAATCCATCATATTTTCCTTTATAAGCTTCTTTTTCTGTTCCCTTAATTGAAGCAATGATGTTATGTGCCGCTGTTTCACCTGTTTGTTCCGCTGCTTGAACGATTTGAGGTGTTGGGCTGCCGCCTTTATCTTGTTCTTCGTAATAAACTAAGTCCCCAATAACGTAAACATCTTCTTCGCCTTTTGCTTGTAAATACTCATTAGCTACTAAACGATTGGCACGTGCTTTTTCTAAACCTAAGTGCGCCGCATCAGAAGTTGCGCGAACCCCTGCTGTCCAAATACATGTGTAAGTTGGTAAGATAGCACCATCACCTAATACTACATGGTCTTTTGTAACTTCTGTAATACCGTTTCCGATGATTGTTTGAATACCTACTTTATGCATGTATTTCATCGCTTTTTCGCGTTCTTTTTCAGTCACCATGTTTAAGATTTGAGGTGCAGCTTCTACAAGAATAACAGAAAACTCGTTTAAATCTAATTTGTATTCACGTGCTAATGTTTCTGTCCATTCATATAATTCACCAATCATTTCTACACCAGTGAATCCGGCCCCACAAACCACAAATGTTAATAACGCACGACGACGATCTGCATCATGTTCGTTTTGTGCTTCTTGACACATTCTTAAAACGTGATCATGAATTGCTTCAGCATCTTCAATAGACCATAAAGTAAAACCTTCTGTCGTTACACCTGGTACGCCAAAGTCGTTAGGCTCGCCACCCATACCTAAAATTAAATAGTCATAGTTAAATGTTCCATTTTTTGCGACAACTTGTTTTTTCTCACGGTCCACATTAACAACTTCATCGGTCACTAAGTTAATGTTTTTTAAACGCGCAAAAATACGTTGTAAATCATATTTAATGGCATGACGATCTACACGTCCACCTGCTACTTCGTGTAACTCGGTCATATAAGTGTGGTATGATTTTTTATCAATTAATGTAATATTAACTGATTGGTCTTTCTTGAATTCTTTTGACAATTTTCGCGCCGCTGCAATTCCACTGAAACCAGCGCCGACAATTACGATTTCTTTTGTCATTATATCTCTCCTTCTATTTTGCTGACTTCATTTACTCAGAAATAATAGCATGATGTGTTGCATAAAATAATAAGTTTGTTCAATTCTGCACTTGTTAACGTATAAAAAAAACAATAAGCAAATGAAAATCATAGTCATTATAACAAAGTTTACCTCAAACTTCCAAAGATAGACTTGTGAAATGGAAAAATAAAAAACATGCACATGATGTCTATTTAGCTCACGTACATGTTTTATATCATTTATTTTAAGTCCAACTGTCTTTTTTCTGGCGCTGTACCATCGATTGATGCATAATACGTAATTTAGGAATACGCGCTAATAAATAATTGCCACAGACACCAACCAATATACCACTCACTAAGCCGGTCACTGATAACACCGGTAAATAAAGTAAGACGGTAAAGCTACGTGCAATTAAACTGGCAACTACTAATTGCCCGAAATTGTGCATGAAGCCACCTAAAGTCGAGACACCAATCACACTGATCCAACGTGGTCCTAGTTGTTTCGCTAGTAACATCGCAAAATAACTTAAAAACGCCCCCGCAAAACTATACAAAAAGGTAGAAAGCGTCCCACCGAGTAATGTCCCGACTAACAAGCGTAACCAGACGACTTTCAGACTGTCACGAACATCTAAAGTAAAGAGCGCGATAATGGTGACTAAGTTAGCTAATCCTAATTTGGATCCGGGTGCAAAACTAATAACAATCGGAATCATCTGTTCGAGTAACCCAATCACAATGCCGTATGCTGCTAAAAGCGCTATATACATGATGATTCGTTGTCTTGAAACCATTACACCTCTCCTTTCTGATTATTCGTTTTTTACATCGTTTTAATATCTTTCACTAACGTTGCGCTTGTTTCACTTGTTCAATTAAATATTTTACTTTTTGTTCAATCGTTTGAATCGTTTCAATAAATACTTCATCCGGTTGACCTGTAGGATCATCTAATCCCCAATCTTCCATTTCATACACGTAAGGTAAAGTCGGACAAGTCACGTTGCAACCCATTGTTACAACTTGTTCAACGGCCGGAATATCCGTCATCAGTTTAGATGATTGCGTTTCTTCCATATCGATTTGATGCAACTCTTTCATTAAACGCACCGCATCTTGATTAATTTGTGGCTTTAACGCCGTTCCCGCTGAATACACTTCTAGTACGTCTGATCCGTATTTTTTTGCTAATGCTTCAGCTATTTGACTGCGACATGAATTATGTACACAAACAAAGGCTACTTTCTTCTTCATAATGTCCTCCTCTGAACAATCACTTCTTCCACTTATCTGTCGAATAAAGGGTAGATACTCATTTTATAGGGTTTAAGTCAATAATTCAAATGCCACGCCAGTTTATAGTTACGGCAATTAATCAGCATAATTGTTGCATAAAAAAAGGCCTTTAAGAAATGACGAATCACACTTCTTAAATGACCTTTTCTTTTAAGCTATATTTTAATTAACCAAAGAAGGCTAATAACACACCAGCTGCAACAGCTGATCCGATTACACCCGCAACGTTTGGTCCCATTGCGTGCATTAATAAATAGTTAGAAGGATTATATTTTTGTCCTTCTTTTTGAACAACACGTGCTGCCATTGGTACAGCAGAAACACCGGCCGCTCCAATCATTGGATTAACTTTACCTTTTGTTAATTTATACATTAATTTACCCATTAGAACACCTGAAGCTGTTCCAACAGAGAATGCTAATAACCCTAAAATAATAATTTTTAAAGTAGTTGGTGATAAGAATAAGTCACCGTCTGCTTTCGCACCAACTGTTAATCCTAGTAAAATCGTAACAATATACATTAATGAGTTTTGAAGTGTTTCAGTTAATTTAGGGACAATTTTAATTTCACGAATTAAGTTTCCTAACATTAAACACCCAATTAAAGTCGTTGCGCTCGGTACAATTAAACTAACAAAAATAACAGTAGCAATCGGGAAAATAATTTTTTCCTTTTGAGACACGGCCCGTTGCTGTGTCATCACGACTTGACGTTCTTTTTCAGTAGTTAATGCACGAATGATTGGCGGTTGAATAATTGGAACAAGTGCCATATATGAATAAGCCGCTAATGCAATCGCTGATAACAAGTGTGGTGCTAGACGAGTCGTTGTAAAGATTGCTGTTGGACCATCTGCTCCACCGATAATCCCAACGGAAGCTGCTTCATTTGGTGCCATTCCTAATAAAATAGCTAGGAAATATGCGGCGAAGATACCAAACTGTGCAGCACCACCTAGTAAAATCGTCTTTGGATTAGCAATTAACGGACCAAAGTCAGTTGATGCACCCAAACATAAGAAAATTAATGGTGGATAAATTCCTAAGTTCGTTCCTAAATATAAGTAATAGAGCAAGCCCCCTGGGTTGCCATCAGATGCATGATTCATTAATCCAGCAAGTGGTAAGTTGACTAATAACATACCGAATGCGATCGGTACCATTAAGTATGGTTCATATTGCTTTTTAATTCCTAAATATAAGAATCCAAGCGATAAGACGATCATAATGACATTATTAAGTGTTAAGTTCATCAACCCACTTGTTTGAATCATTTGTTGAATGGTTTCAAACATATTACCCCTCCTATAATGTCACTAATAATTCGTTAGATTCAACCGTTTGTCCTTTTGCTACGTGAACAGCTGATACAACTCCATCTTGCGGCGCAATAATTTCATTTTCCATTTTCATTGCTTCTAATAAGACTAATGTGTCGCCTTGTTTTACTTGTTGTCCAGCAGTTACTAAAACATTTAATACGTTTCCTGCCATTGGTGCATTAACAGTCACACCACTACCTGATGAAGCTGGTGCCGGTGCTGGCGTTGCTGCTGGAGTTGGCGCTGCTGGTGCTTGTTCAAATGCGTCTACTTCTTTTAGTGTGACTTGATAAACTTTACCATCCACATTTACTTCATACTTTTTCATTCGATTTCCCTCTCTTTTCAAATATTTTTCATTTATCTTATTTTTTTGTGATTAACTTAAGCGTTCGATGGATTCAACGACAAAATGACGGTCACTCATCTCTTCACTCGCTACCGCTAATGCGACAAGCGCTGCAACGCGACGATACTCGTCATCTGCTTCTGTTGTTGGTTGACTAGTCGGTTGTGCAACTGGTGTTGGTGCGGGTGCCGGTTTCTCCATAGTGGCAAACTTTTTGAAAGTTTCCATCATAAACATTAAACCGACTAAGACGATGAACACCATCAACATCGCAACAATTAATAATTGAAATGCATCAGCAATTGGATTCATCTATTTCCCTCCCATCTGTGCATATACGCGCACTACTTCATCAGACAATGTTGCTTGTTCTTCTACAACTGGATTCCGACGTTTCGTTAAATAGTCTTTTCCTACTTGTGCAAACAATGCGTAGATTAAGACATCTTCATCATTTTCAGCTAATTCACCAATTTCTTGTGTCAGTGATTCAAATTCTGGTTCAATATGATTTGCTGGGCGATCATGAATAACGACATCATCATGAATAATAGAACGACGGAACTCTTCGTCAACTGGAACTGGTGATTTACCGTATTCTCCACGTAAGTAACCTTTCACTTCATTCGGAACCATTTTGTAACGTTGGCCACTTAACACGTTCATGGCAGCTTGTGTTCCAACCATTTGACTCAATGGTGTAACAAGTGGTGGGAAGCCTAAATCTTCACGCACAAGTGGTACTTCTTTCAATACTTCTTCGTATCGGTTCGTTGCACCAGCTTGTTTTAATTGAGAATACATGTTGGATAACATACCGCCTGGCACTTGATAAATGATGGCACGTGGATCAGGTGATAACATTTTCGGATCAAGTAATCCTTCTTCAATATATTTCTCTTTTAATGGACGGAAGTAATCAGCAATTTGTTCTAAAATGCGGACATCCACACCACAATCATAACCTGCTTCATTTAAAGCAATAACCATCGATTCTGTCGCTGGTTGACTAGTTCCTTCACTCATTGGTGAAATCGCGCAATCCACACGGTTAGCCCCTGCTTCAACAACTTTTAAGTAAGTCATATAAGCGACACCACTTGTCGCGTGTGTATGCACAATAATAGGCACATCAATGGCTTGACGTAAACGACTCACCAATTCAGCTCCACGTGTTGGCGTCAAAATACCGGCCATATCTTTCACGCAGATTGAGTCTGCTCCCATGTCTACCATTTCTTTCGCTAACGCTTCGTAATATTCTAACGTGTGCGCTTCACTAATGGTATAACAAATAGTTAATTGTGCTTCTTTTCCTGTTTTCTTAACGGCACGTAGCGCTGTTTCTAAGTTACGCACATCATTTAGCGCGTCAAAAATACGGAAAATATCAATCCCATTTTCTGCAGATAATTGAACAAAGCGTTCAACTACATCATCTGCATAGTGACGATACCCTAATAAGTTTTGTCCACGAAGAAGCATTTGAAACGGCGTATTCGGCGCTAATTTCTTCATTTCGCGCAGCCGCTCCCATGGATTTTCGTTTAAAAAACGAATACATGCATCAAACGTCGCACCACCCCAACACTCAAGCGATGCATAACCCGCTTGATCCATTAAAGGTAAAATAGGTGCCATATCTTCAAACGGCATCCGTGTCGCCATCAAACTTTGATGCGCATCACGCAACACTGTTTCTGTAATTCCTACTTTTCTTTGCATACGAACTCCTCTCCCTTTTGTAAAGCGTTTTCAACACTCTTATTCTATCATGTTTCATTTATCATAACACGACTTTACTATGAAATGTTCAATGAATATGTTTTTTGGGTGTACTTTGTTTACTTTAACACAAACAAAAAGAAAGTGATGAAAAGATTCTTTCATCACTTTCTTGATTTCTCTAACTTTATTGAATATATCCCCACATTGGCTGTGTCTGTCCATTTTTGCGTTCACGAATTACCATCCATCGTCTTTTGCCACTTGCTCCAATCCAACTAATCCAGACATACCCGTCAATCGGATCCACTTGCACGCGATCATAATGAACATGCTCGCCACGAACGTACTGTCCGACGATATCACTTGTTACACTAGGTGCTGAACGAATATTAATCGTAGTCGATGGATAAAACGTACCACGTTCTTCATATTGCTTCACTTGATTCACTGCTTGTTGTTGTCGAGAAGATTCAGTTATATGAGTGATGGATTGCTCTGAATGATTTTGCCCTGCCGTTTGAATGAGTCGTCTTAATGCCTGCATATCGCGGCCCGGACAACTATTAGATTCATGTCCACGAAACTCTCGATGCCCTAAAACGCGATGCGGTGGAATATTCAAATTACGACACCAATATTGAATGACCGCCACTAATACTTCATTTTGCCTTGAAGTAAACGATCCATTTCCCGCCACACTAATATGAAATACATAATGATTGTGGTTGCCCACACCATTTGTAATTTGGTCAGGTTGATAATTCCATTCCACTTGACTGGTTCGCCGAATATAGACGTGGTATCCTCCTGTTCCCCAACCATGAGCGGTCCGCCAATAATGTTCCAGCCGCTCGGACGGTTGATCGACGGATACCCCCGTATGATGAATACCTAGATGGGTCACTTGATTCACCGAACGTTTCGGATTTGAAAATGGTGCAATGTTTCTTCGATCAATCACCGTAATGCCTAATTCTTTCATTGCTCGCACAAAATTCATCACTAGTTCCTCCCTTTTTTCATTTAGTATTTGAAAAAAAGCCAAGTAGACGTGAATCTACCTGGCTTGGTCGCTTTGTTTTTTAAAAGACTGATTTAACTTCACGTTCAACGTAACGTGCGCCGACTACTTGTGCATACATTAATTCGCCATCACGTTTATAGATTGCCGCGTCCACAATCGCTTGCATAACCGGCTGTACTTCTTCTTCTGTTAAGTCAGGTTTCGGGAAACGAATCACGATTTGTGTGGCCTTCCCTACTTCATTTTTAAATTGTAATTGTAATTCATTTGTTTTCATTGAATAGCCTCCTTTTATTAAATCAGGTTGTTACTTTTATTTGATTATTGACGGATTAACTTAATTCCGTATCGACAAATTCGACTTCTTCCACACTAAATACTTGATCTAATGGATATTTCACGAGTGTATCTAACTGCTTAGCTAATTGAAGCGCTTGATCTTCTGTTACCTCATCAATAACGTGTTGTAACGTCAGACGCTGTTTCTTTCCTTCTTCTCCGATAAACTCCATGCGTAAAGTGCCCTTCTTAAATAAACGTTTCATGTGACGTCCTCCTTTTATTGTGGTTGTCTAACCGGTTGACACTAATACATACGTTTCAGTCATTCAAAGTGTTACCTCAAATCTTCTAAAGCAGAGCGTATGGCATAAATACGTTGATACAATGTCTTTCTCGATATACCAAATTCTTTTGCTAAGACTGTTTTAGTTGGCTGATCCCAATACAAGCGCAAAAATAATTCGTGTAACTCACTTGGTAACCGTTCAAGACACTCATCGACAAAACTTTGTTCGTAACAATCGACTGCTCCTTCACCCTCCATACTAGACGGATCATCCATTAACCAGCGTTGACGATCGTGCAATCGAAACAAATCAAGCAAATGCCATCTAAAGCGTCGTTTAAAATAAGCAACAAATTGATAGCGTTCATCACCTAACGGATCCCCTTTAAATTCTTCTCCTATCGTTAGCAATAAGATGAAGCCATTTTGAACATAATCTTCATAATCAGCCGTCTTTGGATTCACTTGTAATTCCTTTAATACACTATAAACTGCTCCGGCCATTTCGTTAACTAACATCGTAGCATCTATTTGAACTGTTTTCATAAGATAGTCCTTCAGCTTTGATCAAAGCAAGTTGTCAAGCACTTGCACCTTTAAAATAGCTCGGTTTATATTGCTACACTACAAGCAATTTTCACTCTTAAACGTCAAAATAACAAACGCAATTAAAAACATATGTATTTCTACATGCGTTTTCTTCTATTTCACTTATGAACAACAAATGAGTTGGTATCTCTAAAAAAATGTCTTATATCACGCACAAAATTGACAAGCTAATGCATAAAAATCCAATTGTTCTTTTTTTGCGTATACGCTATTTTTAAATATTAGGGTGCATTTAAATTTTTTGCACAAAAAAAGCAACAACTCTTTCGAATTGCTGCTTTTATTAAATGGTTATTCATGTTGTACAGTTGTTATAAGTTGTTATATATTTTATAAGTTGTTATATGTTGTTATAAATTCTTAAACAAGGATCATCTTTTTAAATTCGTTCATTCAAGTTTTTGTGACGTAATGTAATATTTAATAAAATACCACCCAATACTCCACCAATGAACCAAGCTAATAAATACATGAACGGATGGGTTACCCCATTGGCCATAACGGCAAAAATACCACCGTGAGGCACTTTACTTACGACACCAAACGCCATACTTAACGCACCAGATACGCCTGCTGAAAACGCTAGGGCAGGAATCACTTGTAATGGTGCAGATGCTGCAAAAGGGATCGCTCCTTCTGTTATAAATGCCGCACCCATAATAGTGTTAACGTACGCACTATTACGTTGTGCTTCTGGCCATAAGTTTTTATTCATAAATGCTGACATAGCAATTGCTAATGGCGGAACCATTCCACCAACCATGACAGCTGCCATTACATTCGATCCTGCTCCATTGGAAGAAGCGACTAATGCAGTAGCTGTTACATAAGCGGCTTTATTAATTGGACCACCCATATCAATTGACATCATGGCGGCTACAACAAAGCCCAATACGATACTCCATTCAGGTGGAATAGATTGGATGAAACTCATTAAGCCGTTCATCACCGCACCCATTGGACCGTTGATGACGAATAACATCAACACTCCCATCAAGGCAACCCCAAAGACAGGAAAAATAAAGATTGGCTTCATACCTTCTAATGATTTTGGCAACCAGCTAAATGCTCGTTTTAAGACCCAAACAATACCTCCCGCTAAGAAACCAGCGATTAAAGCGCCTAAAAAGCCACTTGGTACAGTGTTTTCAAAAACACCTGTTGCACTAAAATCAGAAATAACACCAGGATTCGCAAAAATCCCACCCATTAAACCAATCACTAGCCCTGGACGATCAGCAATCGACTGGCCGATAAATCCAGCTAAAATTGGTAACATCATCGCAAATGATAATTTCCCTAGTGTCATTAACACTTGTGCGAATTGGTTATATTCTGGACTTTCTGGATTAAACGAGTTAATTCCCCAGAAGAATGACAAAGCGATTAACAAACCACCAGCAACGACGAATGGTAACATGTGTGACACGCCATTCATCAAATACTTATAAAATTGACGCCCTAATGATTCATTTCCACTTAAATCGTCCATTAATTGTTCACCAGCTTTCGCATGATAAATTGGCGCTGATTGACTTAACGCTCGATCGATCAACTCACCTGGTTTATTAATGCCGTCCGCTACTTTTGTGACAATGACAGGTTTGCCATCGAAACGAGCCATCTCTACTTGTTTATCTGCTGCAACAATAATTCCATCAGCACGCTTAATATCTTCACGCGTTAAACGATTGCCTACACCCGTTTGTCCATTGGTTTCTACTTTTATTTCAAAGCCTCGTTCATGAGCAGTTTGTTTTAATTTTTCTTCTGCCATGTACGTATGCGCAATACCCGTTGGACATGCTGTAACGGCTAATAAATAAGGGACGTGATCCGTTGTCTCTTCGGCATCTTTTACTGATACAGATGTTTCACGTTCCGTTTCATGCGATTCAAAAACCGCCATGACTTCATCCGGTGTTTGTGCTTGACGCAACGCTTGTTTCGCTTGTGGTTGCATCAACACTTGCGATAAACGTGCCAACGCTTCTAAATGTTCGCCGCCTCCTACTGGTGCTGCAATCATAAAAATTAATTCCGCCGGCTGTTGATCAAATGAATCCCATTCAATCCCTGCTTGTGATCGTCCAAAAATAATGGCTGCCTGTTTAATTGAAGCATCTTGTGCATGAGGAATCGCAATCCCTTCACCAACACCAGTTGTTGATTGCGCTTCACGTGCTTCTAACGCTTGAACAAAGCGCGCTGTATCTTCAATACCGCCAACTTGTTTAAATTGTTCCGCTAAGTATTGCAACGTCGCTACTTTGCTCGTTG
Organism: Atopobacter phocae ATCC BAA-285; assembly: GCF_000526675.1. Classification (GTDB taxonomy): domain Bacteria; phylum Bacillota; class Bacilli; order Lactobacillales; family Aerococcaceae; genus Atopobacter; species Atopobacter phocae. The sequence continues at coordinate 2,742 of NZ_JAGN01000008.1, read as the reverse complement.
TTTGTAGATCCAAATCCATCGCGCGATACACGAGTAAATCTGTTAATTTCATATCAACCTTCCCCTTTTTACTATTATCTTTCTTCGACTTGAATCATTGGTAGTAACGCTTCAATTTTTTCGCGTGTCGCAATACCCACAGAATACGCTGTAGCACTACCTGTTGCCGCACCTCGTTTTAAGCTATAAAGTGGATCAGATGTTTCCATATAAGCTGAAACAAATCCAGCTAACATCGAATCCCCTGCCCCAACAGAATTTACGACTTCTCCATCCGGTACATTCGAATGATAAACACGTCCATCTTCCGTTAGTAGAAGCGCCCCGTCGCCTCCTCGTGAAACAAGGACGTGACGTGCACCCATTTGTTGCAATTCTTTCGCATAACGTAAAATATCTGATTCATTTGTTAATGTAACATTGAATATTTCACCTAATTCATGGTGATTCGGTTTGATGATGAATGGTTGATACGGTAAACAAGCTACTAGTAACTTTTGGTTCGTATCCAATACAAGATGTGCCCCTACCTTTTGACATACTTGTGCGATTTGCACGTAATGTTCAGCAGTTAACCCTGGTGCATTGTTGCCGGCTAAAAAGACATAATCTGACGCAACTAATTGATTCGTCAAATAAGCGATTAACTGTTCAAAGGATTCACTTGAAATAGTAGGTCCTAAAGCATTAATCTCCGTCTCTTCAGTCGCTTTCAACTTCACGTTAATTCGAGTTGTACCATCAATCGGAATAAAGTTTGTCATTACTCCTTCAGAAACTAAAACGGATTCGATTAACGCTCCTGTAAAACCACCTAAAAAACCGGTTGCTACATTTGTATGCCCTAGCCGTTGCAAAATAATGGAGGCATTAATCCCCTTACCACCTGCAACATAGTCATCTTTTTTCGTACGATTCAACGTTCCAGGTTCAAACTGTTCAACTTGTAAGACGACATCTACTGCTGGATTTAATGTCACCGTATAGATCATCATTCAACCTCCTTTATGGTTGTTGATTTCCCGTACAATTCCCGTTGATCATTCGTTAGCTTCGTTGTCAAAATGACTGCATCCGATAATGGCGCCACTTGGCAAAAACTAACTTGTCCAAATTTACTCGGATCGACCAACACATAACGTGCATCACCTTGATGCAATGCAAATCGTTTAATTGCTCCTTCTTCTTCATTAGGTGTTGTCCATCCGTAAAAAGGATCAACCCCATTCATTCCAAGAAAGACACGATCAAAGCGATAACGTCGCATTTGTTCTTGCGCCGCTATTCCTACAACAGCTAAAGTCGAGGCTCTAACATGTCCCCCAATCAATGTCGTTTCAATGCCCAACTGCGTCAGTTGCTGTGCATGCTGAACGCCATTAGTAACGACGTGAACAGAACGACCGGCTAAATAAGGAATCATTTGTTGTGTTGAAGTTCCTGCATCTAAATAAATGACATCATGATCACTTACTAACGTACAGGCTAATTGTGCGATTGCCTTTTTATCTTCATGATGTGCTTGTTCTTTTTCTGATAATGCTATTTCTTTACTTAATTGATATGTAATTCTCGCCCCTCCATGGACACGAACGAGTTTGCCTTGTTCTTCTAATTGCGTTAAGTCACGTCGAATCGTCGATTCCGATACATCTAAAGCTTCAACTAAATCGATTAACTTAACCATTTGATCCGTTACCAAACAATTCAAAATACGTTCGTGTCGTTCTTCTGTTAACATTTGTTCTCACCTCATGACATGATTATAACCTTTTATTATGAATGTTTCAATCACATTCGATCAAAAACGTTCACTTTTTTAAAAAAATTGACCGATTTGTGTCTGACTAGGTCTTTCATTTTGTTTTTGTTATAATAGTAACACATTCAAAATATAGGAGGAACTACAGATGACAGATAAATTTCTACACACGTGTATTCGTGTTCAAGACTTAGAAGCATCATTAAAATTCTATCATGAGGCTTTTCAATATGAAGAAAGTCGTCGCAAAGATTTTCCGGAACACAAATTCACTCTTGTATATCTATCCTTACCTGGTGAAAAAATCGAATTAGAATTAACTTATAACTATGATCACGGTCCATACGAAATCGGTGACGGATACGGTCATATTGCCATTCAAGTGGACGATTTGGAAGCGCGTCACGCAGAACATGTGGCAGCTGGCTTTGACGTCACTGAATTAAAAGGACTTCCAGGAACAAAACCAAGTTACTACTTCGTTAAAGATCCTGATGGATATAAAATTGAAGTAATGCGTCCTAAATATTTGGAAGCTTAATTTAATGACTCGAAACGATCCAGAAATGGCTCGTTTTTATTTTTGCAGTCTTATTTAACATAGTAATAAACAAAAAAACCACTCCTAAGAGTGGTTTGTCATATTTTTAAATTAGTCTTTATAAATATTAACTGCTTGTAAGCCACGTTGACCTTCTTCAATGTCATACGTTACGCCTTGGCCTTCATCTAATGATTTGAAACCGTCGCCTTGGATTGCTGAGAAGTGAGCGAATAAATCGTTGCCGTCTTCACCAGTAATAAAACCAAAACCTTTGTCTGCGTTGAACCATTTCACTGTACCTTTATTCATATATAATTCCTCCTGTTGTGCCATCTAGGACACGATTTGTTGCAATAAACGTTGATTGTAATACCAGAGGAATGTTTTATGTTTCTCTTGTTACTTCACAATATTGATTACTATGTTAGTATAACAT
>NZ_JAGN01000007.1 GCF_000526675.1 Atopobacter phocae ATCC BAA-285 | reverse complement strand
ATTAAGGATCACCAAGCCATTCAAAGTATGTCACGTGTAGGAAAATGTATCGATAATGGTCCAATGGAAAACTTTTTTGGCATGCTCAAATCAGAATTATATTATTTAAATAAATATGATACATTTGAAAGTTTAACAAAAGATATTGATCAATATATTCATTTCTTTAACACTAAACGAATCACATTAAAGATGGGTTTAGCTATTCCAGCATAAAAAAACACCTATGGATGAAAAACCATAGGTGCATAAAATTTATTTTTTTACCTGTCTACTTGACAGGGAGCAGTTCAATGATTGGCTCTTTTTCTATTTATTAATAAGTGATATTGCTTTTTATGACAATGGTACTTGTGCTAAAGAAATATCTACATGGCAATAACCATTAGGATTCTTTTTTAAATAATCTTGATGATATTCTTCAGCTAAAACATAATTTTTTAGTGGTTCTAATTCAATTACTACTGATTGATTAATTTGAGCTTCCAACGTCTTCAATTCTTGCTCAATTACAGTTAAATCATTTTTTTCTACAAAATAAATTCCAGTACGATATTGTCTCCCAACATCATTCCCCTGCTTATTTAAACTTGTTGGATCGACAATCCGAAAATAATGTTTTAAAATTTCTTGCAACGAAATTTGCTTTGAATCATATTGAATATGAATCGTTTCAGCATGATCGGTTTCCTTTAATTGATTGTAATTTGTTTCCTCTGTTAAACCGTTTGCATAACCTACTGATGTTGAAACAACACCTTTTAATTGACTGAAATATCCTTCTACTCCCCAAAAACATCCACCAGCTAAATAAATTGATTGGTTATTATTCATGTGATCACTCCTTTATTCCACGTTGCTTTTATATTTGACCTTCATTATACTAAATTAAAACAGCGCAATGCAATTAACTCATTAAGGAGATAACAAAAATGAATTTTGAAATTGGCAGTGATATTGTTTTAATTGAGCGAATACATTCCGTGTGGAAAAAGCATCCACAATTTCCTCAAAGAATTTTAACACCTAATGAATTACTTCTATTTAATCACTTAAACGAAAGAAAACAACTAGAATTTTTAGCCGGACGATTTGCTGGAAAAGAAGCTTTCTCTAAAGCTTACGGGACAGGAATTGGTAAAGCACTTAGTTTTCAATCAATTGAAATACTTAATGATTCAAGTGGCAAACCCATTCTTTATTCACCATTTAACGGTGGGCAAAAAATAACAATCGCACACGAAATATCGCATGCGATTGCTTTTGTTATTTTATTTGATCTATAATTATTTAATTGTAGCACCTAAAATATTTTTAAAATGGTTTAATGCCCATTCATGTCCGTGTGGATCAAAACTCGCCACACCGCGTTCTAATACCGTAATATCATAGCCTAAGTTATACGCATCAACTGCTGTATGTAAAATGCAAATGTCTGTACAGACACCTACTAATACTACTTCGGTGATTCGACGCTCTCTTAAACGAACGTCTAAATCTGTACCACTAAACGAAGAATAGTGGCGTTTATCCATCCAATATACTTGATCACTATCTTTATTTACTTGATACCAATCATTCAATGTACCATAAAGATTTCTACCAGATGTTCCCTCAACATTATGGGGGGGAAATAATTTATTTTCCGGATGGAACTGATCACTTGGATCATGAATATCGACTGCAAAAACAATATAATCTTCTTCATTCAAATGTTTTTCTGCCTGTTCTACAATATATTGCTCTAATTTTTGCCCTGCTTCATCAGTTGTTAACTTTCCATTTGTTGCAATAAAATCTTCTGTATAATCAGTGACAATATATGCTTTCATTTTTTTCTCCTTTTGATAACTTTTGTATTAAATAAAAAATGCAACAACAATTAATACAACAATTAATATAACCGTTATTACAATTGCTCCACTTAACCAACGATCATATATTTGAAGTCGCTTTTGCTCTTTGGAACGACTTGGTAACACTTCTTCTTTTATTAATTCATGTTCTTTTAAATAATCTAAATAACTCGTGTCACCTAAATCGGCAGAATTAACCAACTCAAACGTTGACTCTTCTCGAATATTTTTGTCGTTATCTTTGTGAAGTACACGTTGAATAAATGTTGGTTGTTTTTGATGAGAACGTCTTAAACTCTCTTTTCTCATTATTTTTCCTACTTCCTATTTAATTGTATATTCGTCCAATAATCCAATGCCATTTGTGTTTTTGAATCTAGTAGTTCACCATCAGCTTCTAATTGCTTTAATTCATCATAAGTTACAGCTACTACTTCTATAAATTCATCTACATCTTTTTCTTTTGCATCTTCTACTTTATAAAGATTTTTAGCGATATATAAATGTATGAGTTCACTAGAATAACCTACTGCTAGAGCACTTGTTCGATAAAATGACCAATCACTGGCTTGATAACCTGTTTCTTCTTCAAGCTCTCGTTTAATCGTTTCTAATGGATTATTATCGGTTGCATCAATTTTACCTGCTGGAATTTCATAAAGAACGCGTTCAAGAGGTTTGCGAAATTGTTTCACTAGAAGTAAACGATTGTCCGAAGTAAACGGAATAACTGCTGCAGCACCTGGATGTAAAATCATTTCACGTGTACTCTTTGATCCATCTGGCAGTTTAACATCATCCTTAACCACATGGAGTAAAACTCCTTCATAAACTGTTTCACGTCTTAGTGTCTTCTCATTTAATTCCATTCAGTATCCTCCTTTAGTAAAATCATTCAGTAATAATTAAACATATCTTAACATACCTTTTCAAATTAAACGAATTTTTCCAGTCAAAATCATTCTTTTGACCGACTATAATTATAAAGTAGTTTGTTATACTTACTTTAAGTAATAGGAATTGAATAGAAGGGACTCGATTTTATGGAAGATAAAAATTTTTTCACCTTTAGAAATTATAATATATTATTTTGGAGCAGTGCAATGTTTTTAGTATTTATCAATTTTTTTGCGGGCATTTTACTTAACTTTGATACTGATTTTTTACTTATGCATTTAGTTTTTATCATTATACCTTTTTATTTCTCAGGCTGGATAAATTTTCGATACATTGCTCCACGACTTATCTATGGACAAAAAAATAACATGTCACTTAGTCGACGGAAAAGAAACAAAAAACATCGATATAAAGGAGAGATACCACCACTGTCTGAAAACAAGCAGAATTTTTATTATGCTGAAGGTTTAGATGATGATGATATTTTATTTTTTAGAAAACAACTCCAAAAAACCAAGAAACAAATTATGTCAATTGAAAAATCAATGGAGCTCTCTACTAAGTTAAAAGTTATAGCAAATCGTTACGATTTAATACCTCTTTTAAAAGATTATTTTAGAGCAATTACACAGCATCCTAAACGCATGATTGAAGCAGAAGCGTTTCTTTACTCTTATATTCCGAGTTTGGTTGAGATTATTGATAAGTATTTAGATATTGAACAACACGTTGCCAAATCCAAACTGACTTATCAAACATTAAATCGTTCAACCGCTACGATAGAAGCGCTTGTTCAAAATATTAAACAATCTTATGAAACGTTTATGTCTGATGACTTTGAAGACATTGAAATTAACTTAAAGTTAGTTGAAGAACGTTTAAAAAAAGAGGAAAGATTGTTAGAAATGAATCAATCCTCTATTTATGACTTACCCGATATTAATGAAATGTCACAAACTAGCGAAGCTACGCTTGAAGAAATAGAAGATGAAAAACGTTTTGAAGAATTACTTATTCAAAAACAAGAACCCTCTTCCGTATTAAGAAACACTGCGAAGTATTTAAGTGATGAAGAAGATTTCGATAATTTTTAGGAGGTATTTATAATGAATAATATTGAAAATAACACTAACTTGGATGATTTAAATTCAACATTCGAGGAAAACATTGATCCGTTAGTAGTAGATCCTGATTTAAATAATTTGCTAGCTAACCCATTTCAAGATCCAAATGTATTAAATGAACCTTTAAATAACCAACTATTCGAAGATACAGTGACTGATCAGCAACAACCGGCACCACGTTTAGTCGATTCATTATCACCGGAACGTCAACAACAAGCACAAAAATTAGCTAAACAAATTGATGAAACTAACGCTCAAGCAGTTATTACCTATGGAGCAGCAGCTCAAAAACAATTAGGCCAATTCAGTCACAGCATTCTTAGCCATGTTCGTGTTAAAGATACTGGTGCTATAGGTGATACGTTAACCGAATTAATGTTTAAACTAAATGAAACTAATCCTAAAGAGTTAGCTGCTGCTGAGACCAATATTATAAAAAAATGGTTTGGGAAAGCGAAGCAATCTGCATATGAAGTCACAGCAAAATACCAACAAGTTGGCAATCAAGTCGATAAAATTGCTTTACGATTAGGTCAGGAAAAAAATGCACTATTAAACGATAATTCAACATTAGAACAAATTTACCAAAAAAATAAAAGTTTCTACGAAGCTTTAAATGTTTATATTGCAGCGGGTGAATTAAAAATTCAAGAATTGAGAGAAATAACTATTCCGCAAGCCATTCAACAGGCACAATCGACTCAAGATCAAATGGATGTACAAACAGTCAATGATTTAAATGAATTTGTTGAGCGTCTTGATAAACGTAATTATGATTTAAAACTTACTCGGCAAATGACCATTCAACAAGCACCACAAATTCGTTTAATTCAAAACACTAACCAAGCTTTAGCAGAAAAAATTCAATCTTCTATTACAACGGCTATTCCTTTGTGGAAAAACCAAATAGCTATTGCACTCACATTAGTTCGACAACGTGATGCAGTAGCAGCACAAAGACAAGTGTCTCAAACAACAAATGATTTAATGAAACGAAATTCTGAAATGTTAAAACAATCGGCAATTGAAACGGCTAAAGAAAACGAACGAGGAATTATTGATATCGAAACACTACAAACTACTCAATCTAATTTAGTTCAAACGTTAGAAGAAACGATACGCATTCAACAAGAGGGGCGTCAAAAACGCCGAAATGCTGAACATGAACTAATTCGTATGGAAAGTCAATTAAAAGATCAATTGCTACAATTAACTACCCGAAACCGCTAGATTTCATATCATTTTCATTAAAAAGTTAAAAATGTTATAATTGATTTAGATTTAATTAAAGGAGGGTTTTTCAATGATTTGGTCATTAATTGTTGGTGGTTTAATCGGTTGGGGAGCTGGAGCCATCTTAGGAAAAGACATCCCTGGAGGTATTATTGGTAATATTATTGCTGGTATGCTTGGCTCTTGGGTTGGCGGTTATTTCTTTAAAGACTTTGGCCCAATTATTGGTGGATATGCTGTTATCCCATCATTGATTGGAGCAATTTTAATTATTATGATTGCTAGCTTTATTCTTAAAAAAATGAATAATTAAACAAAAAATGAATGGAAATTTTCCATTCATTTTTTTTATCATATCGAATGATTAGTTATTTCTATTTCATGTAGAGTTGTCGGTCAATAGCCACAACTCTATTTTTTATTTAAGACAGCGATTAAAAACTGTCACACAAAATATTGATAAATAGTTAATTTGTTTCTTCTGTTTCTTTCTTTGCATTTTCTTTCGCTTGTTCGTACTTAGCAATAGCACGTTTGCGTTGTTCCGAATGATCAACGATAGGATATGGATAATCCTTGCCTATCACACAGCCCACATTTCCCTGTACATCCTTTGGCATTTTCCAAGGTTCATGAATATATTTATTTGAAACATTTTCTAACATAGGTAAATAAATTTTTATAAAATCGCCACTTTCATCAAAACGTTTCCCTTGAGTGACCGGATTAAAAATTCTGAAATAAGGAACAGCATCGGTTCCTGTTGAGGCAGCCCACTGCCACCCACCAATATTACTTGCAGAATCATAGTCAATCAATTTTTCTTTAAAATACTCTTCACCAAGTCGCCAGTCCACCATAAGATCCTTGATTAAAAACGAGGCTACTATCATACGTAAGCGATTGTGCATCCAGCCTGTTTGTTCTAATTGAAGCATTGCCGCGTCAACGATAGGATAGCCGGTTTTACCATCTTTCCAAGCTTGAAACCAATCTGGATGATTATCCCACTCTAATTGGCGAAACGGTTTTTGAATAGACATCGTTTTTTGATCAGGATTAACCATATAAATCATATTATAAAAATCTCGCCACGCCAATTCTTTTAAGAAAATAGCTTGCCCTTGACTTTTAGGAGCTTGTTTAACAGCATGATAAACTGTTCGAATACCTACAGCACCTATACGTAAAAAAGGTGATAAAAAACTAGTCCCTTCTTTTCCAGGAAAGTCTCGATCGATATGATACTGGGCTAATCCCTCTTCTATAAAACGTGTTAACTGTTCAAGACCTTTTTGCGAAGTAAACACATCATTGAACGCTGGATTTTTTAAACTTTCAATCGTTTTTAAAACTTTTACTGGCGTTTTCAAACTAATCCACTGTCCCTTTGAAAGATCAACTGAAACAGGATGTTCTTTTGGAAAACTTTGCCATACTTTATGGTACGGAGTAAAAACTTTATAAAAGTCACCAGATTGACTTCTTATTTCTTGACTACCATGAATGTAATGGTCTTGATATGCATGAATTTTAATTCCCTTATCTCTAAAAAATTGTGCTGCTTTTTGATCACGTAGACGTCCAAAACCAGAATCATCGTAATTAAAATAAATGTCTGTCCAATTATCTAGCTCCTCGTATAACTGTTTAAAGCAAGTAATTAAGTCACCGTGCATCATATATAAGTCAATTCCTTTTTCTTTTAAAGTCTCTTTAAAAGCTAGAACGCTAGAAACAAATGAAGATTGATTACGACTAGCTGGATAGCTCAGTTGTTCTTCATTAAATTGAAACAAGCATAAAACAGGTGAATGACTATTGATTGCTTGTGCTAAAGCTTTTTGATCTTCAAGTCTTAAGTCTCTACGAAACCACAATACTGATACCATAAACGATTCTCCTCTTTATTTAAGTTTTAAGATAGACTGATGTTTAGCGTCCATAATACTATTTATCATTATATTCCAACTAAACAACTGTCACAACTTATCCATAAATATTTATTATCAACAAAAATATATCATTTAATGATCATACATGAAAAATCTCATCTTTTTAAAAATATAAAAAAAGGCAAAGTACCAAAATGGTTACTTCACCTATTCATCTTCAGCTTTCTCTAATTATCTTCTGGCATTTCAATTGAGAATTCTTTACTTGCGTGAATAATTGTTGGACGCTTAGCTTCTTTATGTTGACTATTCGCTTGTTTTTCTTTAATACGTTGTTTTAATGCTTTTGCATTTAATTCCATTGTTGATTCAGTTGGTTCAGATGAAACTGTTGGAATAACTGTATCCTTCACTTCTTGTTTTGAAGTCGTTGCTTTTTTTGCAGCTTCTTGAATTTCTTTCACTTTTTCTTTAACTTCTGCCGGATTAATTTGAATAGTTTCATCATGATCAAATGCTCGTTCAGGACGAATTGGAGTGAAAGCTTTTGTTTGACCTAAATCTTCGACAGATTGAGTCATTTGCTTACGTCCAGTATCTTGTTGTGAATGACCAAAACGACGACGTCTTTCATTCATCACTTCTTTTACGGTTGGTGCAATTACTTCTGGATCTTTTTGATTATTTAACAATTGATCCCACTCTTCTGATTTAACCATTTCAAGTTGTGTTTCAATCATCAATTGTAGTTTTTGACGGAACACACGACTATCTCTTTGTAAAACATCTGTTTCACGATTAATTTTTGTTGCTTTACGTGCAGCTTCTTTTAATATTTTATCCGCTGTGCGTTCTGCTTCAAAAATAATCATTTCCGCTTCTTTATTCGCATTCTTTTTTAAACGATCTGCAGCATCTTGTGCCACAATAATTGATTTGTTTAAAGTCTCTTGAATATTGTGGAAATGCGAAATTTTTTCTTCACTAAATTTTATTTTCTTTTCTAATTCCTCTTGTTTAATTAATAAGTTTTCGAATTCACGTATAATTTCATCTAAAAAATCGTTAACTTGTTCTTGATTATATCCTCTTAAACGTGTATCAAATTCTTTATTATGAATATCAATTGGTTTTAAACTCATACTTTTCTCTCCTTTATTGTCTATTTAATATGCCACAAGTGATTCGAATGCGATCACGCTTTGTATTCCCTCGAATATTTTGTAATTGAATTCTACCTACACCTCTGATAGAAATAATATCCATCAAATGAATGATTTCATCTGTTCGATTAATTTCTCGCCAATTGACTTTTACTTTCTCTTGATTGATTAACACTTTCGCACGTTGTCTTGACAAATTAAACGCACCACTAATTAAAACATCCACTCGCAAACTTGAAACCGTAAAATCCTGAACTTCCCAAAAATCTTTGGGTAAAAGTAATTCACTCGAATGAATCGGCTCCAAATGAACTTTCATTTTTCCAATACGGGAAGTTTGTAAATGAACATAATCATGAATAGTTTTGTCAATAATAATTTGCCAATTGCTTCCGTCAGATATTATATCACCAAAATACTTCCGGTCAATCCCGCTACTTAAAAAACTACCTAATATTTGGGGATGACTTAACTCGCCAAATTTTTCAGGATATTTAATTGATAAATAGCTTAATTCAAAATCACTCTCTGTTGGTTCGAAATAATTGGGAGCAATCAAAGCACGTTTACGTTCGCTCCCCTCATATCCTCCATTATAAAATAATTTCAATTCATTTTCACGTCCAACAACGCTTTCAGTAATAAATTGTTGTCTAGGATCATGAAATGATAGTAAAACTGGTGCATATGTATCCAACACACGTGCCATTGCATCATCAATTTGATGGATAAAATTTTCTTCACTTGGTCTAAAGTGTTGTAAAATATCAACGTCCATAATGTTCCTCACTTCTAGCTTATTAAATAAACCAACTCATAACTATCATTAATCCTCTTTGGGCAAACTGAAGTAATAACACTCCAATGACAACAGAAAAACTAATTCCCCCGAATGATGGAATATATTGATCTAATATGTCTAAATATGGGGCTACAATTTGTGTTATCCATTGTCCTAATTTCGAGTGACGAGCATTTGGAAACCAAGACAATAAAGCATAGATGACTAACATGTATATATATACAGTTATTAAAAAATTAAGTCCACTAAAGACTAATTGGATCATAAAGTAAAATCCCCTTCTTTTTTAACTTAAATTTGAAAAAAATCTTTCTTGATTACTTTCATCTTCTAATACACCTTCAACTGAAAGCGTAGCTGGTGTTGCAATAAATATGCCTTCTCTTATTTTTTGAACGTCACCATCAATTGCGTAAGCAATTCCTGATAAATAATCAATGATTCTTGTTGCTTCATCAATAGGTAATTGTTCAAAATTAGCGATAACAGCTTGTCCAGCTAATAATTCATCCGCTATTTTTTCTACCTCTCCTAAATACATCCGTGGATGAACGACATGAATAATTGATACAGCATGTCCCGAACGTTTCTTTTCAGGCACTTTTGAATTGTATCGCTCAATGGATGATGATCGTTCACTTCTCTTAGGCATTTGCTGTCTTTCATTTTGATATTCTACCAGTTCTTCTTCATATTGATTGGAAACGACAGGCTCTTCTTGCTCCCATGTTGTTTCCTCTTCATATTCAAAATCATCATCTTCCGGTTGAAATATAAATTCTTTTAATCCATCAAAGAATCCCATTTTTGCTCTACCCCTTTTAAAAACTTATTATTGAAAAAGGCTGATCTTAGTCAGCCTCTTATGTACTTCTTTTAACTTAATTAACGATTGTTACGTTTTCTAAAGAAAGGTGGAGTATCGAGCGCATCTTCTTCACTTGAACGATTTTCTTCTACACGTGGCATGTTTGTATCGAAACCGGTTGTTCTTGGAGCTGGTTCAATTTGCTCACGTTTTTCTTTATCACGTTTAATGTCCCAATCACCAAACAATTGATTTGAAGCTGGTTCTTCTTGGCGACGACGTGCAGGTCTCTTTTCAACTGGTGCACTTTCTTTAGTCACACTTGGTGTTGGTGTTGGTGCTTGTGTACGATTTTGAAAAGGTGACGCTTGTTTACCTGTTGGTTTAACTTTATCTTGAGGACGTTCTCCATCAATACCAGTTGCAATAACTGTTACGATTACTTCATCACCTAGTTCTTCGTTAATTGATGTACCTAGAATAATATTAGCATCACTTGATGCAGCTTCAGCTACAATTTCACTTGCATCTTGTGCTTCAAATAATGTTAAGTCTGGTCCACCAGCAATGTTTAATAGAATTTGTTCTGCACCTTCAATTGAAACTTCTAATAATGGACTTGAAATAGCTTTACGTGTTGCTTCGATAATGCGATTTTCGCCTTCAGCATGTCCAATTCCCATTAGAGCTGAACCTTGATCTTTCATTACTGTTTTAACATCTGCAAAGTCTAAGTTAACATATCCTGGAGCAGTAATTAAATCACTAATGCCTTGGACGCCTTGTCGTAATACATTATCTGCTTCACGGAATGCTTCCAACATTGGTGTTTTCTTGTCTACTAATTCTAATAAGCGGTTATTTGAAATAACTACTAAAGTATCCACATTTTCTTTCATCCCTTTAACGCCTTCTGCAGCAAAGCGACCACGTTTTGGTCCTTCAAAACTAAATGGACGTGTCACTACACCGACAGTTAAAGCACCTTGTTCTTTTGCTATACGGGCAACAATTGGAGCAGCACCTGTTCCTGTGCCTCCACCCATTCCCGCAGTAACAAAAATCAAATCTGCACCGGCTAAAGCTTCTTTTAATTGCTCTTCGCTTTCTTCAGCAGCTTTTTGACCAACGTCAGGTACACTACCTGCGCCTAAACCTTTAGTTAATTTAGGTCCTAATTGGATTTTTATTTCTGCTTTTGAGCCTTTTAAAGCTTGTGTATCTGTATTGACAACAATAAATTCTACACCTTTAACATTCTCTTCAATCATACGGTTGACTGCATTATTTCCAGCTCCACCAACCCCTATAACTTTTATAACTGCACCTTGTTCCATTGCATTATCAAATTCGTATTCCATCATAATCCTCCTTGATTCTACTTACTCTTCAATTATCGACTTGAAAAAGTTTGTTACTTTTTTTAAAAGACCTTGAACTTTATAAATAAATCCATTCTCATTAGCGATTTGTTTTGCTATTTCATGTTTTTGTGGCTCTTTCGTTGTCGCTTTCTTTTCTTCAACTACTCGTTTAGGTTCAAGTGGTTTATTTTTAGGTTCAATCGGTATACGACGTTTAGCTGGTCGTGGTGCATTTTGCTTAACGATTTCTTTTGGTGCATTACTTTGTTCAGCAATATGATCAATTTCACCTAAATTTGTTGCATATTTTACCAATCCCACACTTGAAGTAAATGAAGGATGTCTTAATCCGATATAATCTGGCATATACGGTTTAACAGTTACCCCAAAAATACTTTCTGCTAGTGGTATGATACCAGGTAAGCTTGCGGCGCCACCACTAATAACAATTCCACCAGGCAGTTTTAAAGCATCTACTTCATCTAACGCACGTTTAATCGTTTGAAAAATTTGAACAAGACGTGCTTCAATGATTTCAGATAAATAATGCTCATCTACTTGAACGGGTTCATTTTGGCCAATCGTATCTACTGGGAAAAATTCTTTATCTGATGTATCACTTGAAACTGCATAGCCGTATTCTCTTTTGATGCGTTCTGCATTATTTAGACTAGTGTTCAAAATAATTGATATATCACGCGTAACAAACTCTCCTCCTTCTTGATCAACAAAAGAAAATTTCATTAATTGATCATGAAAGACTGATACACTTGTTTGACCGCCACCCATATCTAATAATACTGTTCCAAACTCACGTTCACCGTCGGATAAAGCAACATGCGCACTAGCAAGTGGTTGAACAATTAAATCAATGATTTTAAGTCCAGCTTTTTCAACTGATCGACGAACATTATGAATAATTGTTCGAGGTCCTGTAATTAAATTAGCGTTCAATTCTAAACGAACACCAATCATTCCACGTGGGTCTTTTATTCCATCAAATCCATCAACAATAAATTCATCAGGTAATACCGAAATAATATCACGTTCTGGGGCCACTGATCGAACTTTAGCAGCTGCAATCACATTGAACACATCTTTATCAGTGATTTCTCTATTTTCACTAGAAACAGCAATCATACCATGACATGGTTCAATTTGAATTTGATTACTTGGAATGCCTACATAAACATCACGGATGGTCACTCCTGACTTTTGTTCCGCTTGTCTAACTGCTAATTCTATGGCACGCACTGTTTCATCAATATCGACAATGACACCCCTTGAAACACCACGACTTGGCTCGCTACCAACGCCAATCACATTAATTTGCCCTTTAACATATTCAGCTACGACGACTTTTATCGCAGTGGTTCCAATATCTAAACTAACATAAATTTGTTGATTCACAGCATTGAAACCTCCTCATTTTTTCATTCATTTTAATTAAGTAAAGTTTTCACTTAAATAGGTGCTTAAGAACAAACCCTATCAATGTTCATCACTCAATTTACTTAAAAATAGGATGAAATGATAAACAACAGTGAGGTATTTTTCACTTTTAATAAACTTTGTAGCACCTTACATATACTTCTTTATTTTATCATAAAAAAGTAGTGATGTTGTAACTTTTAGATTAAGTTTTATTGAATTATATGTCAATCTAATATATTTATTCTTCGTTCATTACTTTGTAAGTTGTTTGTCCATTTTTTTCTTTAAAATATGCACCATTTTCTAAATGAAGGATGCCTTCTTTACGATCAATCACCGTTCTCATTTCTGGATAATATTTCATTTTTTTAAAAATATCTTGCCATTTACCAATGACTAATTGACCATCACTCATTTGCAAACGAACTTCTTGTTCGTCACTTTTAGCATCTTGTACTAGTACCATCATTTCACGAATTGATGGATCTAATTGATCTAAATCATTTAAGACTTTCTGTATTTTTTTGGGATTTTTATCTGTTTTAATAATCGGCAATATAGGGGCATCATCTAAACTAATACTTTCTAGAAATTCTCCATTTTTTAATACAGGATAATATCGTTCTCCTTTTTTCCATAATGCCAAGACTGTGGCTTCATCAACTATGACATTTAGTTGATTATATGGATGTAATTGAACGTCTGCTTTTAAAATCTGTGGAGATAGTTGTTTAATGCGATTCTCTAATTGCGACCATTCTCGATATACTTCCAATGGTGTTGTGCGGTGATCAATATTTAATACTGAAGCAATCTGCTCGCTACTCAATTCATTAGTATTGTACACATTAATTTTTTTTATTTTAGAATAAGGGGATAGAAGCCAAGCACCATTAAGGATCATCAATAAAAAAATAATACTTAAAAGCGAAAAAGTCATTGTCTTTTTGTTTTTATTTTTGTGAGCAATTTCGTTCACTTGTTTCTTCACCATGACCCCTCATTTCAAATGTTATTGACTAATTCATCGATTAAATCAATGAATCGATCCGCTGCATCTCGTATCCCCATTTCAAACGCATTTTTTCCCATCATCTGACGTTGTTCCGTGTGTCCCATCAAATGATCCACTTCTTTCACCAACGTTTCAGACGTTAAATCCCGCTCCAAGATCATTCGACTCGCTTGTTTATCTACTAAATCACGGGCATTTTTTTCTTGATGATTATTAGTAACATATGGACTTGGAATTAAAATACTTGGAATACCTAAAGCTGTCAACTCTGTCAATGTTGTCGCTCCGCTTCTTGTAACAATTAAATCCGTTTGCATCAGTTGTTCTGGCATATTTGAAATATACTCTTTCAAATGAACGTTGTGAGGTATAATTTCTTTATATTTTTCATTTAATGTTTCAAATTGACCTCTTCCAGTTACAACTGTTACTTCATAGGGTTTATCCTTCCAAAGCTCATACTGTTTTAATGCGGCCTCATTAATCGGTTCAGCGCCTCGACTACCTCCAACAATTAAAACTTGTTTCACTCGGTTAATTGCTTCAAGATTATTAATATTCAGTTGATTTTTATCCACTAATTGATAAACTTCTTGCGCTCTAGGATTACCAACTAATCGAATTTTTTTATTATATTTAGTGAAATCGTTTCTTACCCGTTCAAAGGTAATAGCAATTCGATCAACATAACGTGCCAAAAACTTATTAGTTAAACCTGCCACACTATTTTGTTCATGAATGATTGTTGGGATATTTAAACGAGTGGCTGCATATAAAACAGGTGCACATACATATCCCCCTGTTCCAATGACAACATCCGGATTAAATTCTCTTAAATATTTCTTCGCTTGACGAATCGCTGTATACATTAAATAAATTGTTCGTACGTTTTCAAATGATAAAGAACGCTTAATTCCTTGTATTTCAACACTTTTAAATGGTATTCCCGCTTCTGATACGATACGCTGTTCTAAACCACGTTCACTACCAATATAGAGAAATTCAACACTTGTATTCGTTTCTTTTAAGCGTTGACATAGCGCTAAGGCTGGATAAATATGTCCCCCTGTTCCACCACCAGATAAAACGATGCGTAAGGGTTCATTCGTTTGTTGCATCAAATTCACCTACTTCATTTTCAATATTCGTTAATTGTTCAATATAAGACAAGAAGCAATCGCCTCGCTCTTCAAATGACTTAAATTGATCCCAGCTAGCAGCCGAAGGCGATAATAATAAAATATCCTCATCGACCGTTTGTTTTAATGCTTCTTCTGTCGCCTCATTTAATCTATTAACTATCGTGACAGGGATACCATGAGTAGTAAAATAATCGGCTAACCGCTTCTTAATCTCACCATAAACAACAGCATGTTTAACATGAGACAGACTATTATCAAGTCGGCTTAAATCTTCATGTCGCTCCAATCCTCCCGCGATTAAAACTGTTGGCTGGGTGAAACTCTCTAAAGCAATTTTGGTAGCTGTTGTATTTGTCGCTTTACTATCATTATAAATTAAACGATTTTTCCATTGTTTAACAAACTGCAATCGATGTTTTACTCCTTTAAATTGAGACAATCCAATTTGAATTATCGAATTATCAATATGAAGTAATTTAGCAATTGCAATAGCGATTAGAGCATTTTCAACGTTCTGTTGTCCCGGTACTTTTAATACTTCTCGTGAGCTGACTTGTTCACCATTAAAATAGAACATGGATCCATCAAACGATGCTCCATTGTTTGTTTTATCTAAAGCATTATACGGCACTTTAATAGCTTTAGATTCACTTGTTAACTCAATTACTGCAGATTCATTCGCATTATAAACTAAATAATCAGAAGACGTTTGATTTTTTGTGATTTGATATTTTGCTTGTAAATATTGATCACGCCCTCCATGATAATCATAATGTGCACCATGTAAATTCGTAATCGCTGCAATATGTGGTTTAAACGTTTCTGTCCCAACTAATTGAAAACTAGAAACTTCCATCAACACCGTGTCTTCCTCGTTAATCGTTGGAATAATGTCGCCCATCGGTATGCCTATATTTCCGCCTAACTTTAACCGATGATTGAGCGCTTCTTTTAATATCGCTGCTGTCATTTCGGTTGTTGTTGTTTTTCCATTACTACCAGTAATTGCAACAATTGGTGCTTCAACTAACCATTCTACCAATTCAATATCCGTAATTACTGGTAAATTCAACGCTAATGCTTGTTCAACCATTACATTAGTATAAGGGATTCCGGGATTTTTTATAAAGAAGTCAAATGAATCGTCTAATAAATCGACTGGATGATGCCCTGTAATTAATTGAATTTCTTTTTGTTTGAACTCTTCTTTTAATGTATCATATGCTTCATCTCCTGATAAATCATTCAAATCGTTTACTGTAACTTGATTACCTAATTGATGAAGTAAGCGAGCAACCGCAACTCCTGTTTTTCCTAGGCCTAAAACAAAAATTTTTTTATTTTTTAAATTCACCCGTTGCATTCTTCTCCCTCTCTCTATTTCTTTCATCTAAATTATCTAGATGCTTTATGTTGTATCGCTCTAGCAAGCGATACAATATTAAAACACCTTGATTTATTTATTAATATAATAAAATCAGTGCCAATGCTGATGCAACTAACGTTACACTAGCAAACATCCATACAATTCGCGGTTCACTATAGCCACTCATTTCAAAATGGTGATGAATGGGACTCATTTTAAAAATTCGTTTCCCGCGTGTTTTGAACGACCAAACTTGCAATATCACACTAGCTGTTTCAATTACATAAATAATTCCAATCAATAATAAACTGAATGGTTCACCTAACTGTAAAGACATCGCTGCTAATACTCCGCCTAAAGCTAATGAACCTGTATCACCCATAAAAATCTTAGCCGGTTTTATATTAAATATTAAAAAGCCAATAATTCCTCCAATAATTAAACTAGCAATCAATGTAATTTGGTCTTGTCCTTTCCAAATTGAAAGAATAAAGTACGCAAGAAAAGATAGAGTGGTTGTCGTACCAGATAAACCATCAATACCGTCTGTTAAATTAACCGCATTTGAAAATCCTACCAGCCAAAAAATACTAATTGGAAATAAAATAATTGGATGAGCTATTTGAACAAAAATAAAATTAAACTGCCAATTAGGTTGTATCCAGTAAATGACACTAGTTACAACAAATGAAATAATTAACTGTGCGATAAATTTTTGTTTGGAAGTAAATCCTTCATTTTGTCTTTTAAAAACTTTAATGGAATCATCCATAAATCCAATTGCACCAAATCCCAATAAAGCGATAAAAGTTGGTAAAAATTCTTTAGACAATGTCATCGTTAAAAGAAAAAATCCTAAACTTAGAACAAAAACTGATACGATAAAGATAAGACCACCCATAGTTGGTGTTCCACTTTTTGTTTGATGCCATTTTGGTCCTTCATCTCGAATTTCTTGACCGAATTGCTTATGTTTTAGCCAAAATATATAGCCCGGCATTAAAGTTACAACAAGTGCAAAACTTAAAACACCGTAAAAAATATAACTACTCCATTGATTTAACATTCTATTTCTCCTTCTTTACCTATCATCGTCATTCATTATCTTTCAATTGATATTTTATTTTCCAAGTAATTGTTGGGTCAATTGGAACACCTGGTTTAACATTTTGAGAAACAACGTGCCCTACCCCAGTTTGTTTAATATCAACTTTTAATAGTGAAGCTAAACCTTCTACATCTTGACGTGCCCACCCTTGTAAGTTAGGCATTATCGCTTCTTCGCTTGTCATTAAAATGACAGGTCGTCCAGGCATAATAGGTGCCCCTTCTTCTGGATATTGACGAATAATCGAATCGCCATTTCCAATCACAACTAGATTCGGTTGAACCTCTTCGTTGAGCTGTTTTTTTACGAATTCTACTGTTTGCCCCACAATAAACGGCATATCATTTGTTGTAACGGAGTCGACATGTGAAGTTTTTGAGTTAATAGCCCGTTCAATCATCGGATTAAACACTTCACTTAACATTTGAGTACCTGTCACACCTGTTGGATTAGTGGTTGGTTTTTCTAATAACACGTACAATATAAATTCCGGATCTTCTGCTGGTGCAAAGCCAACAACTGAGTATAAATAATTGTCGCCATCCCGATAGTAAGTTCCAGTTTCTGGATCAACCATTTCACTCGTACCTGTCTTAACTGCTAACGATAAATGATCGGATTTAAAAACATGTCCAGTACCTTCAGGATTGTTAACTACTTCCGTTAAATACTCTAATGTTTTCGTCGCTGCTTTTTCAGAAATTGGTTGTCTAATTGTTTTTAGATTTTCTTCTTTAATTACTTTTCCTTGTTGCGTTCGGATTTCTTTTAAAAAGTGAATAGGCTTCATCTGACCTTGATTAGCAATTGCTGTAAAAGCTTGTAACATTTGAATACTAGTCACAGATATCCCTTGTCCGAAACTAGTAGTCAATTGTTGGAAAGGATTGCTATATGGATTAGCCCCTGGCTGCTCTGAAGAAAAACCGCTATTAGTTAACTGACTAATTCCAAATTGATCTAAATAATTTTTCCACTTTGCGCTTCCTAATTCTTTAGCCAATTGTACAAACAATACATTACTTGAATGAGCTACACCTTCTAAGTAACTTATTCTTCCCCAACCCGATTTGTTCCAATCGTGGACCGTTTTATCATAAACTTTAAGCGAACCCGATTCATATTGTTTATCTGGTTGAAAAATCCCTTGATCAATAGCAGCTGCTAACGATAATACTTTCATTGTTGACCCCGGTTCATAAGTTTGCTGAACTAATAGTTGTTGCCAATTATCTTCAATACCTATAAGCGTATTGGGATCGAAAGTTGGCCGTTGACTATTCGCTAAGATTGCTCCGGTCTTTGCATTAACTAAAATAGCTTGCATCGATTTAGGTTCATACTTTTTATTAACCTGATTCATTAATTCTTCTAAATATTGTTGCAAAGCTGTATCTAAAGTGAGTTGTACAATTTGTCCATCGTGTGATTTTTGAGTGATTTGTGCACTTTGAGGAATTATTTTATTATTTCCGTATGCTTGTCCAACACTCTTGCCATCTTCACCACTAAGTGCCTTATCGAATAAACTTTCAATACCCATTTGCCCAATGAGATGATCAGGCGTCTTTTCATCTTCTGTCGTATAACCAATCAAATGACTACTGAATATGCCATTTGGATATAATCTAGATGTTTTTGGGGTAAAAGTTAAACCGTGTAACTTAAATTTTTCAATTTGTTTCTTTTGAACAGGTGTAATATTTCGTCCCGCTATACCAAACTCTACTTGTTGCTTATCTTGATTTAAGCGCTTCATCACTTCATCGTATTCAATTTTTAAAACACTCGATAAAGCTTGAGCAACACCTTTCTTATCGGTAACGTAGTTTGGCTCCATTCCTCTTATCGCCCACTCATCTGTTAACGTTGCAGTAATACGATACGTTGTTTGTTCAACTGCAATTAATTCATTTGCTCGATCAACTATTTCGCCTCTTCTTGCATGAATCGATTCTACTCTAGTCGATATAGAATCCGATTCTTTTCTAAGATTAACTTCTTTATACATACCCGTTATCATCACTACGCTGAAGTTAAGCCATACCACCACAAAAAAGACGAGCGAAATGATACTTAGCACAAAAATAATTAATTGCCGTTTCATCCGCTCGTTAATCTTCATGGTTAATCGTCCTTATCTGTTCTTCATTTAACTCCATTCCACGCTCTTTAGCAATTTTTGAAATTCGCTCATAACGTGACAATGTATCAAATTCTTCTTCTAATTCTTTTTGTTTCAATTGAAGTTGTTCAATTTGAGCTTCTTCACTTAATAAATTTCGATTGGCGTAATGTAACTGCCAATTGATACCTAATGTAATAATCATTAAAAAAACAAAACTACTAATGATAATCAACCACATCTGAAGTTTTAATCCCATATATACGGTGACTACATTCGGATTCACTTGTTCAACTGATTGTTTGGCACGCACACTGCTACGTCGATTGGCGACAGACTCTGCATTATGCCAACTATTTACTTGTTCAGCCGCCATTTGTTCACTTCCTTTAATTTGCTTTGCCTATTCGTTCAATCGTCCGTAACTGTGCACTTTGAGCTCGTTTATTTGCTGTAATTTCTTCATCACTCGGCCGAATTGGTTTGCGATGTACCAATTGATAATCTAATTTCATTTCATTTGGCAAGATTGGTAAATTTCTAGGTGTTTCAGGTGCAATTGTATAATCTCTAAATAAGTGTTTTACTAGTCCATCTTCTAAAGAATGGAAAGAAATAACACCCACGCGACCACCAATTGCTAATAATTCTACAGCGTCCGTAATACCATCTTCAGCAGCACCTAATTCATCGTTAACCGCAATGCGCAAAGCCTGAAAAATCCGTTTAGCTGGATGCCCACCTTTTCTACGCGCTGGTTGTGGAATAACGTCTCGGATAATGTCCACTAATTCTAGCGTGGTACGAATTGGTTGTGTAACTCGTACCTGTTCAATTCGACGCGCAATTTGCTTAGAAAACTTTTCTTCACCATAACGATAAAAAATACGAACTAATTCAGCATAATCCCAATCATTAATAATAGTTGCTGCGGTTAAAGCTTGTCGTTGGTCCATTCTCATGTCTAATGGAGCGTCATAGCGATAACTAAATCCACGTTCAGGTAAATCCACTTGTGGAGACGAAATGCCTAAATCAAAACAGCATCCATCAATTTCAGAAATATTTAGTTCATTTAATGTATCTTTCATTTGTCTAAAATTACTATGCTTTAATATTAAACGTCCTTGAGTAATTTCCTCATCAAATCTCTGTTTCCCATGCGAAATCGCTAGTTCATCTTGATCAAATGCTATAACTGTACCATTTAGCCCCACTTCATCTAATAAACGACGAGTATGTCCACCGCCACCAAATGTGGCATCAACATAAATACCGTCCGATTTTATATTTAATTGTTCAATCATTTCATTTAATAAAACCGTTGTATGTTCAAATGTCATTTTTTCACCTTTCAATTTGCACTTCTGCCTAATTAACTAATTTTTAAAAGTCAATATCTATCATATGTTCTGCTAAATCATCGAAATTCTCTTCTGTTTCTTCAGCAAATTTTTGCCATCTCTCTTTGCTCCAAATTTCGATGCGATCACTAATACCGACAATGCGACATTCCTTTTCAATATTCGCAAATTCTATTAATGTTTTGGGAATATTGACACGTCCTTGCTTATCAATTTCTACTTCGGATGCAGCAGAATAAAAGAAACGTACAAATGCTCTAGCATCTTTTTTTGATAATGGAAGATTTTTTAATTTTTCTTGTACTGTATCCCAAGAACTTTTAGGGTAACCAAATAAACATCCATCTAAACCTCGTGTCAAAATAAACTGACTGGTTAATTCATCACGAAATTTAACTGGAATGATTAATCGTCCTTTTGAATCAATCGAATGTTGATACTCGCCGATTAACATCTAGTCTCCCACCTTCCCAAGTTTCAATAATAGTTTACCACATCCCCCCACTTTCTACCACCTTGTAGTAGTTAAAAACCCTTTTTAATTTAATTTCTATACTTTCATGCACATAATCATATATTTTAAATAAAAAAACCGATTTCCTTTTAAAAGGAAATCGGTCATTAATATGTATTATATCAATTTTAAACGAATGAACTTAAAAAATAACTTGCAATACTAAAGTATATTAGTACACTTGTTAAATCAGATAATGTTGAAATAAACGGCCCACTAGCAACAGCAGGATCCACCCCGATTTTTTCCATTAACTGTGGAATAAAGCTTCCAGCTAAAGTAGCTACTGTAATAGCTGCTAACATTGCTAACCCAATAATAGCACCTAGAGCAAAGTTACCACGCCAAATTCCGACTACTAACATAATCGTTAAGCCTGTTACTATCCCTGTGATTAAACCCGTTGTCAATTCTCGAATTAATGTTTTTAAGAAGGTTTGTTTATGATCATCTGTTAAACTAAGCTCGCGAACTGAAACCGCTAGTGATTGTGTACCAGCATTACCTGCAGTCCCTGTAATTAATGTCACAAAAACTGATAAAATACTCGCTTCAGCAATTAAACTTTCATATTGACTAATTAAAGTCGAAGTTCCCATTCCTAAAAAGAGTAATGTAATTAGCCACGGTAATCGTTTTAAAGCGGCTTTTAACGGTGTTAAGTTAGGAATGTCAACATCAACCCCAGCCAAACCGGAATAATCACTGCTTGCCTCTTCTTCCAAGACGTCAAGTACATCATCAACGGTAATAATACCCACTAATTCATTGTCCAAATCCACTACTGGTAAGGCCAGTAAATCATAGTCTTGAATAATTTGAGCAGCTTTTAACTGATCTGTTTCAATGCTTACAGAAATTAATCGTGTTTCCATTAAATCTTTTAGTAAGGCTTCATCTGGGTAAATGATTAAATCTCTCAACGATAATACACCCACTAAATGGTCTAGTTGATCTACCACATAAATGTAATAAATTGTCTCAGCTTCTTGCGCAAAGTGTTTAATCCAATACAACGCTTCTTTCACACTTTGGGATTCATTCAATGCAATAAATTCAGTGGTCATTATCCCACCGGCTGTTTCCTCATCATAGTAAAATAAACGTTTTACTTCATCACGTGCTTCAGCAGGAATCCGATTAACATATTGTTTCGCCTCTTTAATCGTTAATTCGCGCAAAACATCTACTGCATTATCTGTATACATTTCACCTAGAATTTTCCCCACTAAATCTTCTGGCATTTGCTTTAAATATTGTGAGATATTAACTTCATCGGACTCAATCATATTTAAAAATTCTGCAAATTGTGCTGGGGTTAACATATCATTAATTAAGCGTTGCTCTTCTTCAGTTAACTCTAAAAATATTTGCATCTGTTCAAACGGATGATTCTCAAGGAATTTCTCTAAAAATTCTTGTTTATTATTTTCATCTAAAGCATGCTTAATTTGCAAAACCGCTTCTTCTTGTTCGAAATGATGTTCCGTATTTAAATTATTTTGTTCTTCCACTTGATATGGTCTCCTTTAACTCGTTCAACTTTTCAGGTAAAGGTGTTTTTAATTGCAGTAACTCTCCTGTAAAAGGTTGATTAAATTCTAAATAATGGCAATGTAACGCTTGATGATCAACCAATTGCCAAATCGTTCCGCCATATAGCGTATCGCCTACTAGAGGACATCCTATATGACTAAAATGAACTCTTATTTGATGCGTTCGACCGGTATGTAAAATTACCTTTAGTTCTGCCATTGAATGATCCCGTTGAATACATTCATATTCCGTCAAACTTGGCTTAGCATCTGGCTCATTACTTACTTCTCTTTCGATAAATGAACCTGATTTTCGTGCAATCGCTGCATCGATCCATCCATGGGATTGAATTATCTGATTTTCATCCCAAACAATGGCGATATATTCCTTATGAATAGCTTTTTCCCGAAGTTGTTGATCCATTAACGCATGACTAAATCGATGCTTAGCAACAATCACTAAGCCAGAAGTATGAATATCCAATCGGGTTACAATATGAACTGCTTGGTTCTCATATTGTTGTTTGACATAATAGCCTTTCAAACGATTAGCGATGGACTGATGGGGATGTCGTCTACTTGGAATTGAAGCTAGTCCTGATGGTTTGTTAATCACAATAATATCTCGATCTTCATAAATAATATCCAATGGTTCAAACGATGCTTCAATCACACCTTCAGCAGTTTCTGGCGGAATGGATAAAATAACTTCATCACCAGCTTTCACCTGATAACGAACTGTTCGCTCGATATGATTTACATATAATTTGCCATTGTGTTTAGCATGTGCTAATAAACGTTTAGATACATTTTTTAATTTAAAAAAAGATTTTAAAGTACGTGGTTCCTCTTCCTCAACAATCCATTTAAAGTCCATTACTGTCTTCCTCGTCCGCTTCTATAAAAGCATTTTTTACTCGTTTCCAAAACGGCATATGTCGATCACTTAAAAATCGAATTCGTTCCTTTGCAACTTGGAATGTTAACTTTTCAATCATTGACGCATCTTCTCCTAAATGATCATACGTCAAAATTAATTGATCGGTCTCTTGAATATACACCGTTAATTCATCATTATCACCTAAAATAAGAGGTGAACCTAGTGTACGAAAAACACGGTTATTTAAAGAAGCAATTTCTGCTAATTGAATCGCATTATGACTAGGATGAAGAATTGCTCCACCAAAAGATTTATTCGCTCCTGTAGAACCTGTTGGAGTACTCACACACAACCCATCGCCACGAAATACTTCAAATAACTCTCCATTAATTTGCACATCACAAATAAACGTCCCCATCATTTTTTTGATAGTAGCTTCATTTAAGGCCAACAATCTAACATCATTATTTAGATGATCTTTTCGTTGTACCTTAACCTCCAATAAAGGATAGCTTACTTCTTGACCTGAATCATTTAATAAAGAATGCATTAATAAGTCCACTTCATCCTTTAACCAATCCGTATAAAAACCCAAATGTCCCGTGTGAATTCCTGCAAAACGAATTTTATTTAACTGATCGCTATAACGATGAAAAGCACTTAACATAGTGCCATCACCACCAATAGAAATAACTACATCTGGTGACGTATCATCATAGATTAATTCATTCGTCTGACACAAATTTAAAAATTGGTTCGCTATTTTAATTGAAAGTGGAACTTCGTGATAAACTAATGCTATTTTCATGCAACTCTCCTTACTTTATGTGTTTGCGCGAACGTTGAAAATAGTGTTGTGCTTCTTGAATTTGTTCACGAATCACAGACATTTCATTATCTAATGAGAAAGCTGCTTCTCCCGCTCTTTTTAAACGTTCTTTTAATTCTTTCGGATAATCCCCTTGATATTTATAATTTAACGAATGCTCAATAGTTGCCCAAAAATTCATAGCGAGCGTTCGAATTTGAATTTCAACTAAGACATGATGTATGCCATTGGAACGTTCTAAAGGATAATCAATGACCAAATGATACGAACGATAGCCACTTTCCTTTTCATTTTTTATATAATCTCGCTCAATAATTACTTCAAAATCTTTTCGTTGCTTAATTAATTCAACTGTATCATAAATATCTTCAACGAACTGACACATGATACGAATTCCTGCAATATCTTGAACCTCTTCCAATATATTATTAGGCTCAATGCTACGAACATTCATTTTTTCAATAATACTTTTTTCAGTTTTTACACGACCTGTAATAAATTCAACTGGAGCATGGATTTCTTGGTTAGTGAATTCTCTTCGTATACCTTTTAATTTAACTTTTAGTTCTTCAACCGCCTGTTCATAAGGTGCAAGAAATTCATTCCAATCTTCTATAATATCTTTCGTTATAGTATCCATTTGCCATCACTCCCTTTCTTTTGCCATTCACTATTTTAACATAATCGTTACTATTTATCCCTTTAAATCAATGATTATTCTCGAAATTTTATGTACGAAACCTATCACTAGAACATGAAGTGTTTTTTCTGATATACTAGTTACAAGTTGGAGGAGCGAAAAAATGACTAAAGAAATTGAAAAAGAAATTAAAATAAATCTTTCAAAAGAGAACTATCTTACACTTTTTAAACATTTAAATCTTGATCAAACCGAACCATTACATTTGAACAACGTATATTTTGATCATCCTCAATTTAAATCAGAAGGTTTAGCTTTGCGTCTTCGCTTAATCGAACACCAATCAAATAATGAAAATGTTCAATTAGCCGAAATAACTTTAAAAGAAAACGTGTCTTTAGGCCAAAAAAATGAATACAATGTATCGATTTCATGGGAAGAAGCGCAACAGATTCTATCAAATCAGTTACTGACTATTCCAAAAGAAATTAAACACGTGCTAGAAACGCGGCATATTTTTGAAACAACGTTTGCTCGTCTATTGAGCATTCATACGAAGCGCTATGAATTAGTGAACAAAGAGGGATTAATTGTTTTAGATGAAGTTACTTTTGATAACCAATCAAAAGATTATGAATTAGAATTTGAAGTAAATGATCTTGAACAAGGGCAACGTTATATCACTCAATTTATAAATAAATTAAACATACCATTTATACCTAGTGATAACAAATTAGCTCGCGCCTTAGATAAAATTGTTTAAACACTAATCGACACTTGACTACGGAGGTGAATAAAGATGTATAAATTTTATAACAAAAAACCTAAACCATCTTTTGATCCGCACCAAGTGATTGATTTATATTTATTCATTAACCCATTTGGTTTTCGCTGTTATTGTGTTGAAAAAGAAATACAGGCCTTTATTAAAAATGCACCCTGTAAAGTGAATATTAAAATACTAACTTATCATAACATGAATACCATTACACAGTATATGAAAGAAAATCAGTTGGATGTTAATGATATTGCTCTAAGAAATAAAATTTATAAATCAATCTATCATCTTTCTATTGCATTTAAAATGGCCTTACAATACGGTCAAAAACGTGGAAGACAGTTTTTAATGCGGACTCAAAAAATGATTCACGAAGAACATCAAGAACTAACAAAAGATTTGTTGGTTCAAATCTCTAAAGATTTAAATATGCCGATTACTTTTGATTTACCATCTGATGAGTATGAGGAACTTAAAAAATCCTACGCAAATGATTTAAAAATCGCGTGTGAAATGGGCATAACTGAAACACCTTCATTAGTAATGTTTGATAATTTTACTGATGAATATGGCATTTTAATTCAACGAGATATTACGCAGCAACATCTCATCGATTTATACAATAACTATTCCGATTCTTCAAGAACATTTACAAAGAATTCGCCAACTAAATCAACAGAATGTGTACTTGCCAAAACTTTTAAAATTATTCAATCAAAAAAATATGATTTTTAACTATCTTTCTTAATGAAAGATAGTTTTTTTATTACTTCACTTGAATAAGATTTAGCTAATTATAATAAAAAGAAGATGAACGTAACAACAACGTTACTTCATCTTCCTCATCTGTAATATTTATTTTATATTTTAAAGATTAACTTAACTCATTAATAACTTCTTCCAATTCATTCAATCGTTTTTCAAAAACGGCAAAAGCTTCCACTAAATAGTCTTTAGTTGTCATATCGACACCAGCTCGTTTCATAATTTCGATTGGATAATCACTTCGTCCTGCTTTTAAGTATGTTTTGTAACGTTCAACCGCTTCTTCCCCATCATTTAAAATGTGTGAAGCCAATGTAGTGGCTGCCGCCATACCTGTTGCATATTGATACACGTAGAAGTTGTAATAAAAATGAGGTATACGTGCCCATTCATATTGAATCATTGCATCTTCTTCAACATCTGGTCCATAATATCGTTTATTAATATCTGCATATAATTTAGACAAATGATCAACCGTTAAAGCTTCACCTTTTTGATCTGCTTCATGAATCAATTGTTCAAATTCAGCAAATTGAGTTTGTCTGAAAATCGTGCTCTTAAAACGATCAATGTAGTTATTTAATAAATTCAATCGTTTCACTGGATCTGTTTCTTTCTCTAATAAGTACTCAGTCAATAGGTTTTCATTTGTTGTAGAAGCGATTTCAGCTAAGAAAATTGAGTAATCTCCATAAATGAATGGTTGGTTATTACGCGTATAGTAGCTATGTGCTGAATGTCCAAATTCATGAACTAGCGTAAATAAATTCATTAAATCATCTTGCCAATTCAGTAAAATAAATGGATTTGTATCATAAGCGCCTGATGAATAAGCACCAGAACGTTTTCCTTTATTTTCGTAGACATCAATCCAACGATTATTAAATCCTTCATTCAAAATAGCTTGATAATCGTCTCCTAGAGGTTCTAATGCTTTAAGTGTTATTGAGCGTGCTTCTTCAAATGATAATTTATCATCTGTTGCTTTATCTAAAGAAACATACATATCGCTCATGCGCACTTTTTCTAAACCAAGTGCTTTTTTTCTTAATGCGATATAGCGATGAAGTAAAGGTAAATGTTCATTAACTTGTTGAACTAAAATATCATATACTTCTTCTGTTATATCATTTTTGCTCAAGCTAGCTTCACGTGCTGATTGATAATGATGCATTTTCGCTAAGTAATTTTGCTTTTTAACTTGTGTTCCAATAGTTTGAGCTAATGTATTAATAACACCTTTTATGTGTCGATAAAGTTGCTGATACACGCGTTCACGCGTTGCACGGTCTTTTGATTGAATTAATGTTCCATATGACCCGTGAGTTAGAGGAACCATTTCTCCCTCTTCATTTTCAACTTCTCCAAAATCTAAATCTGCATTCATTAAAGCGCCAAATGTTTGACTAGCTCCACCAAAAATACCTTCAGCTTCAGCTAACATACTTTCCATTTCGCTTGAAAGTACATGATTTTTTTGTTTCAATAATTGGTCAATCAATTGTTTATAGCGATTTAATTCTTTAGATTCTTCAACCCATTGTGTCAATTGATCTGCATCCATATTTAAAATTTCTGGATTAATAAATGATGTAGCACTTGATAATGCAATGTACGTATCTAATGCACGTTGACGTAAACTTTGGTAAGTAGGATTTGTAGTATCTTGATCAAATTTCATTGAACTATATACGTATGCGCGTTCTATTACTTGTAAAAGCTCTGCTTGTAAATCTAGAATACGTGCAAGTTGTTCAGGAGACGATGTCATATCAGTATGTAACTCTTCAAATGTTTTAATTTGATCTTTTACGTGTGATAAATCTTTCTCCATTTCCTCATCTGAAGTATAAACACTTGTTAAATCCCAAGTGAATTCTAATGGAACTTCTTCACGACTTAAAATAGTATTTGGTTTATTAGTTTGTGTCATATAATAACCTCCATAGTATATTAAATATTTATACAAATTTTATTTTACCATACTTAAATTTATATAGAAAAACCATTACTATTTTTTAACATATTTTCTCAAAAAAATACTTGTAATTTCTTTTTTATTCATAAATGGCATGGCATACCATTTATAATGTTTTAGCACATCTTTAAATCGTTTATCTTGAGTTTTGTAAAAATAACGCCAGTATACTAACGAATAACTACTTAATGGTAAATAAAACGGGGGTAAAAAACAAGTCAATGGAACATCTTCGATTACCTCTCTTCGTTCGTATAACTTTTTTGCAAAATGACGGTCTATTAAGCGATGAGATTGTCTAAAATATCGACAAAAATGTTCTTTATTGCGTTTAGCAAGAAAATAAAGCCTTTCGTTATTATATTGCTTATCTTTCCCCTTTTGAAATAACGAATGGTAATAATATAATCGAGAAAATGTTGGCAAACCTTCTTCAATAGGATAAACGAACTGTCTTCCTTTGACTATTTGATGATTCATTGGGTGAACACTTAAATCATACTGAAAAACTAAAGCTTGTTTTTTATGATCTAACATCCAACAATACAATCCAAATTGTGGATGGTATTTATAGTACATACAATTTTTTTCAGCACGCTTATGAGGTAAACATCCTTCACTTCCTCTAATCCACCATTGCGTAATACATGCACGCTTATACGATTCAATCCGTTCGAAAAGATGATCAGATTGAATATGACTTTTCTGATATTCAATAGCTAAGCATTTATTATTTTCTAACTGAATGAGTAAATCACTTCGTCGTTCTGCTCCAATGCTTTGTTCTTCTTTTACTACATACCCTGCACGACTTACTTTCATTTTTAATAGTTTTTTAGCATAGCGATGTTGTTGAGACTCTGCTATTCTATTTATTTTAGCGCAATGTGCAAAATGTGCTGCTATTTTTTTACCACGCTTCAACGTGACTGGTTTTAAACATTTTGGACAATAATATACTATACCTACTTGCGCTAAATGCGGTTCAATATATTCACCGTTTTTAGTTAATGCTAATTTCATTTTGTCCTCCTTAAACATAAGGACGCAAAAAAGCTTGCAAAAGATTGCAAGCTTTTAGTTTATTTATTATTTAAAGTAATTACGTAATTGTTCTACCGCGTCTTGTTCGATCAGCGTTTTTGTATATTCGTCTAACCAACTAGTAGAAACAGAACTTACATTGGCGAATTCTGCTATTTGATAGTTGATATCTTCAAACATTGCATTTGTAATCTCATAGCCTTCATAATTTAACGTTAAGAAGAAAGCTTGTTGATGATGATATAGTTCCGAGTGATTAGGTATTAAATCTAACTCTTTAGCAATTGCAATCAGAGCCTCGATATCATTCGATACAGCTACTGTATATTTATTTGTAGCAAATTGATCACCATGCTTTTGTTCTTCTATTTCATCTGCTGTTTTCTCTAATTCCTGAATCGTTAAAGCTTCGTCATAATCCTTAGATTCTTGATCGTCTTGTTCGATAGTTGGTCGCATTGCGCGAAGAAATCGTTCGAGATCACTTTCTGTATCGTCATCCGTACGATGATGTGAAATTAATAAATCTAGACCATCGCCAGTTGGCATAATTTGAAAGCTTACACTATCTGAGTCAATAAAAGGTCCGTCCTCATCAATCTCATCAAGTATACTTCTAAAAAAACTTTCAACTTGTTTTTGATTTCCTAATAAATCTAAAAATTCAATTCCACGTTTTTCTAAATCTTCTTTTTTTATGATTACCCTTACTGTCCGATCGTTAATTCGTTCCATTTCCATTAATTGTCACCTCACTTCACTTCCTTGTGATACATACTATAGCATGAAAGCTGAATTTTGTCACCCGTCATCACTTATAACAAAGCTCAACTAAGCTTTACCTTATATCTTCCAAGCCCTTATTATTTGGGAGTTTATAAAGTCTCTAATTGAGCATTTTTAAGGAAATAAAAATGGACACGATATCGTGTCCATTTCAATTCAATCCTCAAATTTGATTACATTGACATCCGTTCTGCTTCCATTAATTCTAACCGGCGCACAGATCGTGGTAAGAAACGACGGATTTCATCTTCATTATATCCAACTTGAAATCTTTTATTATCTAACATAATTGGTCGTCTTAATAGACCTGGCTCTTTTACAATTAAATCAATTAATTGATTTAAAGGGAAAGAATCAATATCTACACCTAATTCAGCATACGCTTTTGAACGGGTAGAAATAATTTCACTTGTACCGTCTTCAGTCATTTGTAAAATTAGTTTCACTTCTTCTTTCGTCAACGCTTCTTGAAAAATATTACGTTCCTCGTAGGCGATGTTGTTTTCTTCGAACCAAGCTTTTGCCTTACGACAAGATGTACAACTTGGAGAGGTAAAAATTGTTACCATTAAATCACTCCTTTTCATAAGAAGTCCTAAGTATCATTTGCTCTCTTTATTATACACTATTCATTGATAAAAATATAGTCCATTTGGTGTTATATTTTAAATCGATTGACTATCCAAAATAATTTAGTCCCATTGCATCTCGAACTTCATCCAAAGTATTTTGTGCAACTAAACGAGCTTTTTCACTACCTTCTTCAAGCATCCGATAAATTTGTGCTGGATCAGAAGCAAAAACAGCACGTCTTTCTCTAATTGGCGCTAAAGTTTCTTCTAAAACTTCCATTAAGAAACGTTTAACTTTAACATCTCCCAATCCGCCACGTTGATAGTGCTCTTTCATATCGGCAACTACCGGATTGTTAGGTGCAAAAATATCTAAATAAGCAAAAACCATATTGCCTTCAATTTGACCTGGATCTTCCACACGTATGTGATTTGGATCGGTATACATTGACATCACTTTCTTTTGAACGATATCCTTCGAATCGGCTAAATAAATCGCATTGCCAAGTGACTTGCTCATTTTTGCATTCCCATCAATACCTGGAATACGCCCTAAACCTTTCTTCGGTAAAATAGCTTCAGGAGTTACTAAAACTTCTTTATTATAAGTTTGGTTAAATGAATGAACAATTTCACGTGTTTGTTCGATCATTGGCAATTGATCGTCGCCTACAGGAACTACATTTGCTTTAAAAGCTGTAATGTCTGCTGCTTGACTAATTGGATAAACAAAAAATCCACCAGGAACACTTCTTCCAAAATCTTTTTGTTTAATTTCACTTTTTACTGTTGGATTTCGTTCCATACGGCTTACTGTAACTAAATTTAAATAATACAGCATTAATTCTGGTAAAGCGGGTATTTGCGATTGGATAAATATGGTTGATTGAGTAGGATCGATTCCTACTGATAAATAATCCAACATCACTTCATACACACTATCTTGAATTTTTTTAGGATTTTTTGCATTGTCTGTCAACGCTTGTTGATCAGCTATCATAATAAAGCTATCGTAGTCACCACTATTTTGCATAGCGACACGATTCAAAAGCGAACCTACATAATGCCCTAAATGAAGCTGGCCTGTAGGACGATCGCCCGTTAGTAAAACTTGTTTATTCATACGTTCACATCCTTAACTTAGCATTAAATCAACTAATTCTTCCTTACTTATCTTACCAAAATAAAAATTCAAATCAATTGAATCAAAAACATTTAGTAAATCTTGACGTTTATATGGTGTATGAAGTAATTTTTCTTCCACATCATTAATTTCACCTAACCCAAAGAAATCACCATTAATTTTAATTGCTTCAATTTGGTTATCTTTAACATTTAAATTGAAATCAATTTGTCCAACAGATGTACGTGCTGAATTTTTGATTTCAAATGCTGGATTAGCTCCATAATTCCAAGCATCATTTCCTGTATATTGCGCTTTAAATGCATCGACTTTTTCCCAGTCTTCTTCTGTTAAATGATATTGTTTTACATCTTCAACGTTTTCTACATCGAAAATCGTTTTTAATAATAAGTTTCTGAATTCAAAAATATCCATATCACGATAAGCTTCATCAACATATGGCTTAATATTAGTAATACGACTTCTTACAGATTTAATTCCTTTTGATTTAAACTTGTCTTCTTTTGGTCTTAATGCATGAGTAGCCACATCGGTATCCAAATCAAACATTAAAGTGCCATGAGCTGTTAGACGACCTTTATTTGAATACATCGCATTACCTGAGAATTTTTTGCCATCAATTAACAGGTCATTACGACCTTCTAGTTGCGCGCCCGTTGCTCCTAATTTATGAAGTGCTTCAATCACTGGCTGTGTAAATTTTTTAAAATCACGGAAGCTATTGCCATCATCTTCGGTAATAAAGCAGAATGATACATTTCCCATATCATGATAAACTGCCCCACCACCAGAAAAGCGACGAATAACTTCTATACCATGCTCATCAATATAATCTTGATTAATTTCTTCATATGTATTTTGATTTTTACCAATGATGATCGCATTCTCATTAGTATAAAATAATAAAATTGGTTCGTCTAAAATCTTTTCATTTAATAAATAATATTCTAATGCTAAGTTAGTAGCAGCATCAAGAACACGTTCACCATTTCGTTCATTATTTACATAATACATATTTGACATCTCCTTTAAGATAAATTAAGCATTTTTTATTTCGTTAATTGTCACTTCATCTAGTCGTTCTAATAGTGCAACCACTAAATCTACTGTTTTTAAAAAATCGTCTTCATGAATCATTGATGTGTGTGAATGTAAATAGCGTACAGGAACAGCGATTGCAAAACTAGGTATACCATTTAAACTTAAATGTTGACTTCCTGCGTCGGTTCCGCCACCTGGTGTCGTTGTTAATTGGTAAGGAATATTTAATTCTTCTGCGACCTTTATAACAAAATTGCGTAATCCCACATGGGCAATCATCGAGTGATCCATCACAAATAATTCAGGGCCTGCTCCCAGTTTACAATTGGATTCTTTTGGCGTCATTCCTGGTGTATCTCCAGATAATCCTGTATCAATCGCAAAAGCAATATCCGGTTGAATCATATGTGTTGCTGTCTTTGCCCCACGTAATCCCACTTCTTCTTGAACATTTGCACCAAGATATGCTGTGTTCGGTAATGATTTACCTTTTAAACGTCGTATTGCTTCAACAATAATCATTACACCAATTCGATTATCCCAAGCTTTTCCTAATAAAAATTTTGAACCATTCATGCGACGAGTTTCAATATACGGTGTAATCATGTCTCCGACTTGTACACCCCACTCGCGAACCTCTTCTTCACTTGAGGCACCAATGTCAATAAACATATCTTCTAATGGATAAGGTTGTTTGCGTGCT
Source organism: Atopobacter phocae ATCC BAA-285 (assembly GCF_000526675.1). Taxonomy (GTDB): domain Bacteria; phylum Bacillota; class Bacilli; order Lactobacillales; family Aerococcaceae; genus Atopobacter; species Atopobacter phocae. Next base: position 17,189 of record NZ_JAGN01000007.1, on the reverse strand, counting down.
TCCAATGATAGCGCATGAGGTGGCTTTGATCCAACAACTCCGTGAATACGTTTACCTTCATTTGTAATAATTGTTAATTGCTGCGCTAATAATACTTGGCTCCACCATCCACCTGCAGGAACGAATTGAATAAAACCTTTTTCAGTAATGTTCGACACGATGAATCCTACTTCATCAAAATGTGCTCCCATTAGTACTTTTGGAAGTGATGGCTGCTTATTTAATACAGCAAAATGACTACCCAAACCATCTGTCACATATTCATTAACGTATTCTTGTGTCATCTCATTAAAAAGTTCACGAACGGCATATTCGTGTCCAGGAATACCAGGCACTTCCGTCATTCGCTTTAAGTCATTAAATAATTCTTTTTCCATTCCATCCCACTTTCCTAACTTTATTTAAACGTTTTACTGTTACTATCTTACTATAATTTTTGTTATCAAACTACTATCATCTCTCTTAATTAATCAGATATGTATAAAAGAATCGCTCAATACTTCATTGAAATATTGAGCGTCATCTTTTTGTTTAATCATTTAATTTCGACCAAATAACGGCTTCCTTAAGTTTTAAGGATTTTTTCACATCAATAATACGTTGATTGGAACTTCCTCTAAATTGTAAGCCTAAATCCATCTTCGATTGAATAAATCGTCCATCTACTAAAATATCAATATATTCTAATAGCTCTAATTTATCGGTGCTTTCTAATAACAGTTCTTCAAAAGTATAGCCCGACCAGGCCCATATATCTTTTGTATCTCCAAAGCGTTCGCGTACTTTTTTCGCCAAAGATAGCGTAATTCCTGTATTTAAAAACGGTTCGCCACCGAGCAAAGTTAATCCTTGGCAATAAGCGGCTGATAAATCATTCAATATTTTCTCTTCTAATTCAGCTGTATATTCCATACCATAATTAAAATTTTGTGCTATTTTATTATAACAGCCCGGACAAGCGAATAAACACCCTGAAACATATAAACTACACCTTACGCCCTCGCCATCAACAAAGTTGTAAGGTTTGTAATCTGCAATTTTATTTCGAGAATAATTTTCACTTAGCCATTCTTTCGGTTGAGGATTACGCGGTAATTGACGATTTTTTTTTATGTTATTCACTCGTTCTTCACTCACTTTTCACATGTTTGACACGTGATTTAATTTCTTCATGTCGCCCATGTACCATTGGTCTTGCTTGTGGATTACCTAAATAACCACATGTTCGTTTGACCACATCACATGTTTTAGGATCTGTATTACCACAATTAGGACATTCAAATCCTCTTGCTGTTGGCTTAAATTCGCCATCATAATCACAAACATAACAATGATCAATTGGCGTATTTGTCCCCAGATATCCTACTCGATCATAAGCAAAATCCCATACTGCCTCTAACGCCTTTGGATTTTGGCGCATAATCGGATATTCACAATAATGAATAAACCCGCCTGAACAATAGAGTGGATAATCTTTTTCAAATTCTAATTTTTCAAATGGTGTTGGATTTTTTCGAACATCATAATGAAACGAGTTCGTATAATATTCTTTATCTGTAATATCCTTAATATCTCCAAATTTTTCTCGATCCATTCGACAAAAACGATCGGTTAAACTTTCACTTGGTGTCGAATAAACACTGAAATGATAGCCAAATTGATTACTCCACTTATCGGTTGATTGTTTCATTTGTCGAAGTATATCAATAGTGAAGGCTTTTGCTTCTTGATTGGATTCCCACTCTGCTCCATAAAAGGCAGTCGCTACTTCATATAATCCGATATAGCCTAAAGATACAGTCGCTCGACGATTCTTAAATAATTCATCTACCGAATCATTTCGGTCTAGCCTTGTACCAAAAGCGCCATACTGATAAAGAATAGGTGCGTTAGTAGGACGTGCTTCTTTCACACGATTTACTCGATAGACTAATGCATCTTCAACAATTCCCATTCGCTCATGGAAAATTTGCCAAAATTGTTCCAAATTGCCATTTGATTCCAAAGCTATTCGCGGTAAATTTAAGGTTACTACCCCTAAATTCATTCGTCCTGCATTTACCTCTTGACCTTTTTCACTTGTCCAACCTTGTAAGAAGCTTCGACATCCCATCGGTACTTTAAAACTACCCGTTAATTCAACAATTTTGTCATAACTTAAAACATCTGGATACATCCGCTTCGTTGCACATTCTAAAGCTAACTCTTTAATATCATAATTAGGATCAGCTGGTTCTAAATTAGTTCCGCGCTTCAAAGTAAATACTAATTTAGGAAATATTGCCGTGCGTTTTTCTTTTCCTAGTCCTTTAATGCGAACTTTAAGAATCGATTGTTGGATTTCACGTTCAAACCAATCTGTTCCTAATCCAAATCCCAATGTTGTAAAAGGCGTTTGCCCTTGACTCGAATAAAGCGTATTAATTTCATATTCCAAGCTTTGCATCGCATCATAAATATCTTTTTGTGTTTTCTTGAGCGCATACGCTTTTTGTTTATCCAATCCTTCAACCCATTCAACTGCATCAGCCATATGCTTCTCATAATTAATACGTGCATATGGTGCTAAAATTTCATCAATTCGATCAGCTGAACAGCCGCCATATTGACTCGAAGCTACATTGGCAATAATTTGTGCCATTTGAGCAGTTGCAGTTTGGATTGAACGCGGAGATTCAACTTCAGCATTACCAATTTTAAATCCATTTTCAAACATACCTTTAAAATCAATTAAGCAACAATTAGTTAATGGCGAGTAAGGATGATAGTCAAGATCATGATAATGAATATCTCCTTTTAAATGAGCATTCGCTACGTGTTCTGGCATCATTTTTAATCCCATTGCTTTAGCGACAGTTCCAGCTGTTAGATCACGTTGCGTATTAAAGACTTCACTATCTTTATTTGCATTTTCATTAACGACCGTTTGATCTTTATTCAATAATTTTTGAATGGTGTAATTAATATCGGTTGCTTGACTACGCTGTAAATCTCTTTCTGTACGATAACTAATATAACTTTTTGCTAATGAAGTTAAGCCATGTTCAATTAAAATGTGTTCAACAATGTTTTGAATTTCATAAATTTTTATATCCTGATGGAAGCGATTAGATATTTCTAAAACAACATCTTCCATCACTCGATTAATATCCTCTAATAATGTTTGAGTTATTTGATCATATACTTGATCCGTCGCTTTTAAAATAGCCGCTCTAATTTTATCTCGATCAAAAGACACTTCACGCCCATCTCTTTTTATTACGACTAATTGATTGGCAAGGTTATTTAAATTACTTACATGATGATTAACAACGGACCTCGTCATTCTAATCTCCTCCTTTTATTTCCTCTTTCTAGTTTAACAGACTTTAAATATCTTTCAATAGACAACACAATATATAGTATTGTGAAAATAAACACAAAACTATATATACCGTGTTGTTACTTAATTAATTAAGATTCAAAAAAAATATATTTCTTTTTTTCATAAATTATTTTCCAAGAATTTATTTTAAAATACATCATTAAGGCTTGAATTTTTATATACAAAAGCCTATTATAAAGGTAAATAGATATTAATTTTTTCTAATCAAACTATTAGATATTTAAAACTTTCTTTTATTACTATTTTATTTTACTGTATTTCTCTATGATGATTTTAAACAATCAATGATCCTGTTCATGTCATGATCTCAAATATAGAAAAGGACGTGTTATTAATGGTTTACCAGACAACAGACGTATATTCTCAAACAGACCTCGATAATGAATCCTACGCTAATCAACTAGCAGCTAATGTTTTACTTGATTTACGCAATAAGAAACATTTGACGCAGCAAGAATTAGCAAAAGTTTCTAATAAAAATCAATCCTATATTGCAAAAATTGAAACAGGTAAACAAAATATTAGTTTGAAAACACTAAATCAAATTGTTACTTCAGCAGGAGGCACATTGGATATTCACGTTAAAGTAAGAAAACGTCATCGTCAATCACATTAAAAAAAGACCAACCTCTATTAAAACGAGGTTGGCCTTTTTTATTCAACTTCTACTTCAGCGACGACTGGAACATCTACTGTTTTTTCTTTTTTAAAATAAAAATAGAAGAAAACAACATGGAAGATGTATATTACTACTAATGAAATACGCATAATTTTGTTATTAACAATCATTCCTGAAACAAAAAATACTACAAACATCATACCTAACGTTTTTAATAATTGTTTGCGAGTCATTTCTTTCTTTATAAATGGTCGTTCAACATAATCACGATAAAATTCAGATTGAACAAATTTTGCATGAAGTTTATCTGAACTTCTTACCCAGAAAAATGCTGTTAAAAGATAAAATACAGTTGTAGGCAACAGAGGAAGAAATATTCCTAAAGTCCCAAGCCCAAAAGTAATACACCCTAAAGTAATATATATAATTTTTTTAACCAAACATAACGCCTCCTATTTCTCTATTAATACGACTTGCCCACTTCTTTCAATAAATCTGATACATGACAACTAATTAAGATAACTATTACTTCCAGTTTACTAGATATTTCATTGAATGAGAATACATTTATTTAGATTCATTTAAAATTTCTATTTTAAAACGTATCCTCCATTTTTATAAGTAACAATTCTTGACTATTACATCTTTTTACGCTTGAATATACCAGTATAGGTATTTTATTTTTAGTGCTCTTTTTATAGAACTTATTTTTGACGCTTATAGTACTCTTGAAAAAAGGAGATGAAACATGTATTATTCTATTTCTATTGATGAATTTTATCAGCAAGCAAATAAAAAAGACATTCACATCATTGATGTGAGAGAGGAAGATGAATACAATCACGGGCATATTCCTACTGCTACTAATCTGCCACTGAGCTTGTTAAGCGAACGATTTAATGTATTAAATAAACAACAGCATTATTTTATTATTTGTCGTTCTGGCGCTCGATCAAGTCAAGCTACTCAATTTTTGGTGCAGCACGGGTACCATGTCACTAATGTTTTGGGAGGAATGTCTTTTTGGAAAGGTGAAATTGAATATGTATAGCTGTAACAAACAATTGTTAAATCGTTTAAAACGCGCGGAAGGCCAAATTCGTGGCATTCATAAAATGATTGAAGAACAAAAAGACTGTTCAGATGTAATTACACAATTAAGTGCTGTACGTTCAAGTGTTGATCGAATTATGGGTGTGATTGTAGCTGAAAATTTAATGCACTGTATGGAACATCCTACATCTGATTACGATGAACAATTAAAACGAATGGAACAAGCCATTCAACTCATTATAAAAAAATAACAATTAAATCATATAATTTAAAAACACATCTTTTGAATGATACTCCAGTCGCTAGAAGAATCCAACGATTATGGAGAGATTGATCATTCATCAGATGTGTTTTTATTAACAAGATTTGCCATTAAACCAGTTGTTGTTGATTCAACCAATTAATAATATCGACAATTACTTCATCTTTATTCGTTTCATTTAATAATTCATGTCGTGCTTGGTGGTAAATTTTCATTTCGACAGATTTAACCAATAACTGTTTGTATCGTTGATATAATTTTTTTACACCTTTCCCATAATCACCCACTGGATCATCAGACCCAGAAATAATGAAAATAGGTATATTTTTAGGGATTTTATAAAAATTCTTTTGATTTTCAATATATTTCAAATTATTAATTAAATAAACATAAAAACTAGTTGGGAAAATGCCACCAGCATAAGGATTTTGAACGTATTTATCAACTTCATGTTTATCACGTGACAACCATTTAAATCCGGTACGTTTAGGTTTAAATAATCGATTATATCGACCAAAAATCAACTGATTCATCAGACGCGATTTTGCTTTTTTTCCTCGAATGCTCATTTCGAGTTGAGCAAGCAACTGACCAGCATTTAAAGTCAGTAATCCTTGTTCTCCATTTGAACCGGATAAAATAACCCCATCGATTCGATTATGGTAATCCATTAAATAACGTTGCGATGCAAAAGACCCCATACTATGCCCAAATAAATAAATAGGTAAAGTCGGATTTTCATTTCGAATAATAGTTGTTAACATGTCCATATCCGACACCAGACGCTCGAAACCTTTTGTTTCTCCTAAATATCCGAGCTGTTCTTTACTATCTGCACTCTCTCCATGTCCGCGATGGTCATTGGCATAAACAATCCAACCATTTTCATTCAAAGCTTTAGCAAAATGTTCATAACGGCTTGCTGTTTCAGCCATACCGTGAGCAATTTGAACAACACCCTTGGCAGGTTGAGTCAATTGATTCCATTTATATGCTACGATTTCTCGTTGATCATTCGATAAAAAAGTCAATCGTCTAGCTAACCGTTCTTTCATATCATCACCTATTCTTAAAAGTAGTAAAGGTTTATAACCTATTGTTTTCTAAATAAATGCATTATCTTTCTATTATACAAAAACCACTAAACATTTGCCAATGTTTAGTGGTTTTTATTAAAATTTGTTAATCATTCAATTGCACACAAAGATTTAATATTTTTATTCATTTTCATTTTATTCATTTTCATTTTATTCATTTGTGCATTTAATTATTTTATTTACTTTTAGTCTATGCTTCTATCCAACTGAACCTTCCATGTTATAGCTAATTAGTCGATTCAATTCAACCGCATACTCCATTGGTAACTCTTTAGTAAATGGTTCAACAAATCCCATAATAATCATTTCTGTTGCTTGAGATTCAGTTAAACCGCGTGACATTAAGTAGAAAAGTTGTTCTTCAGAAATTTTTGAAACTTTAGCTTCATGCTCTAAAGTCACTTTACTATTGTGAATTTCATTATAAGGGATTGTGTCTGATTTTGATAATTCATCCATAATAATCGTGTCACATTCAATATGGGAAATGGAATGCTCTGCTTCTCGTGTGAATTTTACTTGCCCACGGTAATTAACTGTTCCACCATCTTTACTAATCGATTTGGAAACAATTGAACTAGAAGTGTGAGGTGCTCGATGAATCATTTTAGCACCTGTATCTTGTACTTGACCTTCACCGGCAAAAGCAACTGATAACATAGTGCCTCGTGCACCAGGACCGTCTAAAATAACGCTTGGATACTTCATAGTTGTTTTGGCACCTAAATTACCATCTACCCATTCTACGACTGCATCTTTTTCGGCTTTAGCACGCTTTGTTACTAAATTATAAACATTGTCCGACCAGTTTTGAATAGTTGTATAGCGGCAATAACCGCCTTCTTCAACAAATATTTCAACAATTGCTGCATGTAAACTACTTTCCGAATAAGTCGGTGCCGTACACCCTTCTACGTAATGGATACTAGCTCCTTCATCAACAATAATTAACGTCCGCTCAAATTGTCCCATACCCGAATCATTGATACGGAAATATGTTTGTAATGGTACATCAGATTTAACACCTTTTGGCACATAAATGAATGTCCCACCAGACCATACGGCTGAATTGAGTGCTGCTAATGTATTATCTGAAGGGGGAACTAATTTACCAAAATACTTTTTAAATAACTCAGGATACTCCTTTAATGCAGTGTCTGTATCAGTGAAAATAATCCCTAATTTATCAAATTCTTCTTTTATATTATGATAAACGACTTCTGATTCAAACTGAGCGGATGCTCCAGCTAAATATGCACGTTCTGCTTGTGGGATACCTAAGCGCTCAAACGTATCTTTAATTTTTTGGGGAACATCATCCCAATCTCGCGCAGGTGCACCTGTTGATTTACGATAAAATGTAATCTCATCTAAATTAATATCAGATAAATCGGCCCCCCATGTTGGCATTTCACGTTGCTTAAATGCTTCATAACTTTTCAATCGAAAATCAAGCATCCATTCCGGTTCGCCCTTTATTTCACTAATTTGACGGACAACCTGTTCATTAATTCCTTTTCCGGTATCGAATAATGATTCAACATCTTCACTAAATCCAAATTGGTATTCATTAACTACTGGAACATCTTTCATCTGTTGCTCGCCTCTCTTTCCTCTTCAAATTCTTCAATTGCTTTCCAAGCGAGCGTCGCACATTTAATACGTGCCGGAAACTTTTGAACGCCACTAAGCAATTGTGCATCTTTTAAACGATCTGTATCAACGCTTTCTCCCAAAATCATTTGACTAAATAGATGAGCTAATTCATTAGCTTCTTGTAAAGACTTTCCAATAACGACTTCTGTCATCATACTTGCGCTTGCTTGACTAATCGAACAACCTACTCCATCAAAGTGCGCCGACGTAATGACATCATCTTCGTTAATAATTAATTCAATAACTAATTCATCACCGCAGCTAGGATTATACATTCTGATTTCATGTGCTTCAGCGGCACGAGTTAGCCCGTGATTTCTTGGCGATTGATAATGATCGAGAATAACTTGTCGGTATAACTGCTCTAATCTAGATAATGCCACCTTTGAAAAACTCCTTTACTTCTTCAATACCAGTTAAAAAGCGATCTGCTTCGGCAAATGTATTATAAAAATAAAAACTTGCCCTTACAGTTGACGGTGTATTCAGTAGACGCATTAAAGGTTGTGCACAATGATGCCCTGCACGTACAGCTATCCCCATTTCATCAAATACAGTTGCTACATCATGAGGATGAATACCATCAATATTAAACGTGAATAAGGCACTTGATCGATTCTTTTGACCACCATATAGCGTAACCCCTTCAATCGCTTTAAGCCGTGGATAAATATAATCTACTAACAATTTTTCATATGTAAGTATATTGTTCATTCCTACTTGATTTAAGTAGTTAATCGCATGCGCTAGACCAATCGCCCCAGCTATATGTCTCGTGCCACCTTCTAAACGATAAGGTAAATCTGCCCATTCACTCTCATAATCTCCTACACGAGTAATCATTTCGCCACCTAATAACTGTGGAGTCATTTGTTTTAAAAGATTTTTTTTACCGTATAGCACACCAATTCCTGTTGGTGCAATCATCTTATGCGCACTAAAGGCATAAAAATCTACATCTAACGCTTTTACGTCAACTGGCATATGCGGAATACTTTGAGCGCCATCCACGATAATATAACCTTCGTTAGCATGCATTAATTGTGATAATTCCTTAATCGGATTTTCGATTCCTAAAACATTAGATACATGATTAATTGCTAAAAATCGATGATTAGGGGTAAGCATCTGTTTCACGGTTTTAACATCTACATTACCTGTTTCAGTTAAAGGGATAAATTCAAGTCGCGCCCCCGTTTGTTTTATTAATTCTTGCCAAGGAATTAAATTAGCATGATGTTCTGCACGTGTTGTTAATATGATATCCGTAGATTTTAAATAACGCTTTAACCATCCCGTAGCAATCCAATTAAGGCTCTCTGTTGTCCCACCTGTAAAAATAATTTCTTCTTCTTTTTCAGCATTAATAAAACGTTGAACTACACGACGCGCTTGTTCGTATGCAATTGTTGCTCGGTTACCCAATGTATGAACACCACGATGGATATTAGAATTTTGGTGTTCATAATAATTCACTAGAGACTGAATCACTTGTTTGGGCTTTTGTGTGGTAGCTGCATTGTCTAAGTATACTAACTGTTCTCCATTAATCTCTTCATTTAAAATTGGAAAATCATTTCGTGTATTTTCCATTTTTTGAATTAAATATTTATTTTCCATTATATAACTTCCGATCAATTAACTCGATAAAATGACTACGAACTTCACCGGCAGGAATCATTGAAATTACACTACCCAAAAATCCTCTAATTACCAATTTTTTCGCAACTGATTCATCAATCCCTCGACTTTGTAAGTAATAAAGTTGTTCTTCATCAATCTTACCAACACTAGCCGCATGACCCGCAGTTACTTCAAATTCATCAATTAATAAGATTGGATTAGCATCCCCTCTTGCTTGATCAGATAACATTAAAATGCGACTCTCTTGTTGCGCATCTGCATGTTTTGCTTGTTTTAAAATATGGCCAATCCCATTAAACGTAAGTGTAGCGCGATCTAAAATTACACCATGTTGCATAATATGGCCAATCGAATGAGGGGCAATATTAGTAACACGTGTATCAATTCCTTTTACTTGTCGACCATTAGCAATGGCAACTATGTTGACATAACTTGATGCCCCTTGTCCTACTAAATCTGCGTTAAAGTCACCAATTAAATGTCCTTCTGACATGGCTCCAATCGCCCAATTGATTGTTGCGTCACGTTCAACTCGTGCACGTCGATTTAAATAGGTTGTCATTTCACTGCCTAAATAATCTAAAGTTGAATAATTTAAACGCGCTTGATCTTTGACGTGTAATTCAACAATTATATTAGCCGTATTTTTAACAGTTCCGTAACTTGTCCAATTTTCAATTAAGTCAGCTGAACTACCTTCTTCCATTACAACAAGGATATGTTTATATAATGATTCAGAGCGTGTATTATTCGCTATTAATTCTAATTCAATTGGTGAATCTAACACCACATGACGTGGGACATATACAAAAATACCGCTCATCATGTGACCTAAATGAAGTGCAACTAGTTTATCTTCATCACTCTTAACTACTTGCTTCATTAAATGCTTTTGAACTAAATCAGGATGAGTTTGCATCGCTTCCCATAAATCCATCACGATGACACCTTTTTCTAACCAATCAACGTGAACAGATTCTAAAATCGTTTCATTTCCTATTTGAACAATTCGTGCCATACTATTCTCTTTATCTACAATCGGATTAGTCGGCCAATGCTCAATACTTGAAATATCGTAAGCGACTTCCTCAATCGGCCATTTGTTATAACGAACCCGATCAATCACCGGAAGAGGTAGTTGATCGGCAAGCGCCAATGCTTCTTCTCTTGCTACACATGCCCATTCAGGTAAGCCTCGATGCATTGCATAATCCATTGAAGCTTGTTTCATCATTATTTACCCTCCTCCACTTCTTCAATCGCGTAACCTAGTTCTGCCATTAAGCCTTTATATCCATTAGCCTCCAGTTCTTTTGCTAAATCAGATCCACCTGTTTTAACAATTTTTCCATCCATCATAATATGAACGACATCTGGCTGAATATAGTTAAGCAGACGTTGATAATGGGTAATAATAATCGCTCCAAAATTTTCACCGCGCATTGCATTGACACCTTTTGATACAACTTGTAATGCATCAATATCTAAACCTGAATCTATTTCATCTAATAATGCAAAAATCGGTTCAATCATCATTAATTGTAAAATCTCATTACGTTTCTTTTCTCCACCAGAAAATCCTTCATTTAAATAGCGTTCAGCCATCTCTTCTGGCATATCAAGTACTTCCATCTTTTCATCTAATTTTTTAATAAAGTCCATGACACGAATGTGATCACCTTCATTACGTCTCGCATTTATAGCTTGACGTAGAAATTCGGCATTCGTTATTCCTGGAATTTCACTTGGATATTGCATTGCTAAAAATAAACCTGCACGTGCACGTTCATCCACTTCTAATTCTAAAATATTGACATCATCCAACCATACTTCTCCTTGAGTCACTTCATATTTTGGATGCCCCATAATCGCAGCTGATAATGTAGACTTACCTGTTCCGTTTGGTCCCATAATCGCATGAACTTCTCCAGAGTTAACAGTTAAATTAACCCCTTTCAAAATTTTGTTTCCTTCAATCTCAACATGTAAATCAATAATCTTTAATGTATGCATTTCTCTTCTCTCCTTCTCTTCCCCATTGATAAAATGAAACACCGTATTCTCATTTTGAACAATAATGTAACTTTAGTATATCAAAAAAAACAAGATAAAGCATGTTCTATAGCTTAGACGATCCATCATTGACTTGTATTTTTTTTAGAATAATTATTAATAGTACAAAAGTCTTTTCAATCATTTTCTTTTGATTTTTTATATTTTTTTTATACAATGTTATTAACGATTGAAAGGAGTACATCTATGCAACCTGTGATTGGTATTTTAGCGAGTGAAAGAGAATATGTAGACGTATTAGAATATTTACCATTTAGTTATATCCCTTCTGCATATGCCGAAGCAATTAGTCAAGCCGGTGGAATTCCATTAATTGTTCCAATTGATTCCCCTGACAAAGCATCTGCCTTTGTTTCACATTTAGATGGTATTGTATTGGCTGGGGGACATGACATTGATCCGTCGCATTTCAATGAACAACCTCATTTACAATTAGGCAATATATTACCTAAAAGAGATCAATTTGAATTAGCTATCATTCAAGCTGCAATTAATAAACAGATTCCTATTTTAGGCGTTTGTCGAGGCATGCAACTTTTAAATGTTTTTTTTGGTGGAACTCTTTATCAAGACTTAATGAGTCAATATGAACTCATAAAAATACAACATAGTCAAAAAAGTCATCCAACTATCTTAACTCATTCAATTGAAGTTGAACGAGATAGTGTTTTATATCCAATAATGGGGCATAAACATCAAATTAATTCCTTACATCATCAAGGAGTGAAAGAATTAGCACCTGCCTTCAAAGCTATCGCTTGGAGTGATGACCGTATTATTGAAGCGATTGAACATAGCGATCCTTCACTAAACATCTTGGGAGTCCAATGGCATCCCGAATTACTCTTTAAAGAAGATAATGCTTCTTTTAAAATATTTGAATATTTTGTTAATCAAACAAAAAAATAAAAAACTGTGGAAACTGAGTTCAATAACTCGGTTCCCACAGTTTTTTATAAGAATGGATCTTCATTTAATAAATGTTCTAATTCCTCACTAGGTACATGTGATAATTCAACCAGCCAATTTAATTCCGTATCAACTGCATTTAATAATTCAGGCGTATCTTCTACTTCTCGATGCCATTTAACAACAGTACCTGTTAAAGGACTATCTACTGTTGTTACAGCTTTACTCGCTTCTACATCGATGATTGGCTCACCTTTTTTGAGTGCTTCTTCATATGGGAATGAAGCAAAAGCAACTTCTCCTACATCATCTTGTAACTTTAAACCAAATCCAATGACAATATGATCGTCTTGCTCTTTAATCCAAAAACCATCCTTTGAAAATTTCATAATAACACTCCTTCAACTTATATCTTTTATAATTCTTCCCGATTAAAAATAGATGAGTCATGATGATAACGCATGGACAAAATTAATCCAACCCCCATCATATTACCAATTAGAGCTGATCCCCCTTGACTAATAAAAGGCAATGGAATCCCCGTCAATGGTAATAATCCAATACTCATTCCAACGTTTTCAAATACGTGGAATAAAATCATAGAAATAACACCAGACGAAATATATGTATAAAACTCATTTTTGGTATAGAAACAAACGCGAACCATTTGATAAATTAAAACAAAATAAACAAATAAAACAAAGCAACTCCCAATAAAGCCAAAATTTTCTGCAATCGTGGAAAAAATCATATCTGATTCACGAACTGGTACGTAAACGTTTGATACACCAAATCCTTTACCAAATAACTCACCACTACCTATTGCTTTAAAGCTTTGAAATAATTGGTAACCACTACCTGATTGATCTGAGTAAGGATTGAGCCAAGAATCGATACGAGCAAATTGATAATCTTTAAAACCTAGACTTAGCAAATGATCTCGATCCCATGCAACAATAGCAATTAATGACGCGCCAATCAATGCGCCACCAAGAAAAAGTGGTGCCAAAATACGCCATGAAATTCCACTCATCATCATCATACCAGCTAGAATAGCCATAAATACTAAAGTCGTTCCCAAATCATTTTGAACGAGTACTAAAACTAACGCCGGTAAAGAAACCAATATTAGGCGGAAAATTAAATTTCGATCACTCTTTAAAGTTCGCTTGTGTTGAGGGTAATTAGCATTATGATTAGCTGTTTCCCGCGCTAGATAAAGAATATAAAATATTTTAACAATTTCAGATGGTTGAAATGTCAAACTACCGATTTTAAACCAACTTCTCGCCCCGGTTAAATTTGCCATCGTACGATCATGAAAAATTAACACCAGTACTAATAAGCCGAGTCCTGTCCCGTAAGCTAAAGGAGCTATTTTCCACATTTGTTCTGAATCAAAAAACATTAAAAATATAACAGCAACAATACCGAGTGCATACCACACCAGCTGCATAATAGTCGTCCGCAACGATCCTTCTGGTAGTTGCAAATAAGTAGTTGATAATAAAGCTAAAACACTAATAGCAGCTAATATAATAATCGATAAAATAATACCGTAATCAATTCGGTTATCTTTTTTTTGGTACGAACGAAATACTTGCATAAATGATTATCCTTTTCTTTTTATTATTCGATGCGATAAAATAATCGTTTCTGGATTAATTGACTGCATATTATCAGATGAAAAAGCCAATTCACCTGATTGTAATCCATTAACTTGTTGATTTTCTTCAACTCTTGGATGATTAAATCGATACCAGAGGACGTTAATAAATCCTCCAATAATAATCACCATATTAATAATATACATCCACATAATCATAACAATTACTACCCCAAAAGTTCCTGGTCCAAATGACTGACTCGCAAAACTTACATATAAAGAGAATAATTGCGAAATTAATAAGAAACCTAATGTTAATACGATTGCTCCCGGTACTGAATATTTTAAACTCCAATTGACATTTGGTACAATCGTATAAATTAGAACACCTACTAAAAACATAAACATGAATGCAATAATCCATTTATATAAGTCAAATGACGCCAACGAAATAACATTAAAATTGAATTGTTGTTCTAAAAATTCAATGATTTGGTTTCCAAACACAAAAATAAATGAAACGATAGTTGTTAATACCGCTAATGCCAATCCAATGACAAATGACATAATTCGCGTCAAAATAAAATTAGCACGTGGTTGTGCATCATATACTTGATTTAGCATTTCTTGCATCGCACTTAAACCTTTTGTAGCAGGCCAAAATGAAATTAATAAACTGAGCGACAATGCACCACCAGTTGATTGCTTTAAGTAAGAACTTAAAATGGGTTGAACGACATTGTAAACATCCGATGGCACAGTTGTTTTCATCACAGCGAATAACTCTCCTTTATCTACTGGTAAAAGAGGTATTAAATTGGCTAATGCTAATAAAAAAGGAAATAAGGCAAGCAAAGCGAAAAATGCCATAGTCGATGCTTGTTGTGACAAATTAACATATTGCCAATTCCGTTTAAATACTGTCATAAATTCGGCTAGGCGCGTACGATAATTTTTATTTTTCAAATCATTTCCTCCCAATTCTTTTTTTTACACGTTTGGACCAAAATCCACCGTGTATATATTTAGGTTCACTCATGACAATAAACGCTTGTGGGGCTTGTTCTAGCACTAATTCACGTAACCGACGTTCATCTTTACGTTTAGAGAGAATCTCCATCACTAATCGTTCTCCATCACGTCCATTGGCAGTCCATACAGTTACCCCATACCCTTTATCTCTCAAAAAATTAACTAAGTTTTGATGATCACTACTTGGTAAAACAACTCGTTGTAAGCTATAACCAAGGGCCATTCGATTTTCTAAAAAGATACCAAAACTAATTCCTACAGCATATCCAAAAGCATACATTCCGACGTTCCAAATATTATTCAGACTATTCATAACTAATGATAAGCCTAGAATATAAATGATTATTTCGAAAAAACTCACTATTGGCGCAAGATAACGATATCCTTTCATAGTTAACATAAAGCGTACAGTATTCAAAGTAATGTAACAAAAATTGATAACAAAAATTTGAATAAGTACAGCGAATTCAATTTTCATCTGTGTTCTCCTTTTGTTCAACTAACGAAAATTCTTTTTCCATTGGCGCTCGTTGAAACAACTGATCGAGTGCTTGATCATATTTATAAATAGTGACCAAGTGAACCTGCTCTGATTTATTAGGCTGATCATTTTCCTTCTGATCTTGTTTAGGTTCATCATTTTCTTCTTGTTCATTTGACTCTTGCTCGAATACTCTTAGAAAAATCGCTCCATTACGCTCTTCATCTAGGATAAAATAATATTGCTCCATAGTAATGGCTTGATTTTTTAAATGTGTAATCTTTTCAAGTGCTTTTTGAACACCATCACTTAACGTTGTAGAAGATGTAATTCTTTGTGCTTCAATCGTTTTTAAATCGACCGTTTCCTTATCCTTTTTGGCGTCAGAAGATGCATTATCATGTTTCTTGTCTTCTGATTTATTTGCTTTATTGGTTTGATTTTCATCAATCGTGACTGTATGTTTCGTATCCACCGTTTGATTCGTTTCTTTACAGCCCATCGCTAATAAGGCTATCCCACTCATAATGACCCATTTTAATTTTTTCAATCTGACTCACTCTTTCATTTGGCTTCATTCTTTAAAATTATTGCCACTTTATACTATTCCTATTGTAATTTATTTATTTCCAAAAATATAGGACGTTACTCATCTTTTAAAAATCATTTAAGTAGATTAAACCATGCTTCCAATATTATTTCAAACAATACAAGAATCCATTAATAATCTACTACATTAGTTATTTGAATAAAAAATAAAAACGTTGATAAATCAACGTTTTATAAAACTTTCAATTAAATGGAGCTGGCGGGAGTCGAACCCGCGTCCAAATATCGCGATTGAACCAAATCTACAATCATAGTCTATTAATTTTATTTAACTAATCGGTAGCCAATAAACAGGCATTCCGATTAGCGAGCCTGATAGTCTCTTCTATAATTTAACAGACGGATAAATTAAGCGTAACCCACTAATATAGGACCTAGAACCCGACACATGGGTGATGTCGTCTAGATCTTAGCATGCTGTTTTTAGGCAGCGAATGCTAAAGTATTTGTTTGTTGTTTGTCAGTTATATTTAACTGGTAACGTTTTATCGTAGACGTAACCTACGGATTGCATCAATCCACCGTCATATACCTGTCGAATCCGTAACAGCCCCTATATGACCTACAACATCCATTCTAACAGATTTAAAGCAGGCTTTCAAATATCGGGTCATCATTGTTGAATATTTAATCCTATTTCTCATTAAAATCAATCACTTAAAAAAAAGGGTTCTATAATTTATAGGGTTGATGGCCAAAGGCCTCAACTCTATTTTTTATTTTAGGGTACAAAAAAGAACAGATCTCCTGTATATTATAAGCG
>NZ_JAGN01000006.1 GCF_000526675.1 Atopobacter phocae ATCC BAA-285 | reverse complement strand
CTTAAGCGAACTGCTTATGGGTACCGTAATTATTCACACTTTAAAAATAGAATTTTATTGATGATGCGTTTATACGCGCCAAATCATCCGCCCAAAATCGCTGTTTCGTAACACTAATTTTGAATACAATTGATCCAATCATTAGCTTATTTTATCTTTTGATCTAAAAAAAGAGGCGAAGTAACCGTACGGTTACCTCACCTCGTCATCAACCCTATTTGACAAAGAGCCATTAAATGCTTATTATCATTGCTTTAAGAGGGAATGACTAAAAAAGTTAACAAAATTTCTTATATTCATTATCATGATCTAACGCTAAAATACCAATAGCTGTATTTAAATCTGTTACTAAATGATTAATCATCTGTTTCTTTAATATAGCTAATAATGCTTTTTCTTTACTTTTTCCATGTGCTACAGCAACTCGATCTTTTATTTGTAAAAGTTGATCAAATGAAATACCAATGATTCGTTCTTGTAAATTTTTATGAACTAATTCACCATCTGCATTAAAAAAACGACAACAAATCTCTCCAATTGCATCTTCTTCTTTTAATACTGCGTAGTCTTTCTTCTGAAGTAAATCGCGCCATTGACTGAACTGGTAATCTACATCACCACCAACTCCCATAATGGCAAGATCTAATTTATCCCATTCATTTTGAAGTTCTATAAAACTTGATTGTTTAAAAATCGTTTGAGCGTCTTTTGTATTATTTTGAACGACTTTCGCATTAATATATCTTTTTTCGGATTGGTAAATTTTACTCAATTCATAAACTAAAGTATTAACGTGATATTGTATTTTAATATTACTCGGTCCTCCAGCTAGCGGGACAATCGATGTATTGACTAGTTTTTTAGGTGTAATTTGATTGACGATATTACTGAGAGCAGCTCCCCATGATATCCCAATATGGCAGTCGTCTGTTAACAATTCACGTATGATAAAAGCAGCTAATTGAGATATTCTTTTTTCGAGCTTCTGCTTAGAAGTAAATTTTTGATTGTCTACAATAACAATCTTTTTTAAATGATACTTCTTTTTGAAGTATTCTTCTAATTCGAAGAGTTCGATTGCATGATTTCTAATATTTATTTCCACTAAACCACAATCACGAGCTTCTTTAATCATTCGACTTATAGTCGTTCGATAAATATTTAAATCAGATGAAATTTTTGATTGGCTATATCCTTTAACATAGTATAAAAAAGCTACCTTTGCGAGTAATCTCTCTCTACTTTCATTCACTGATAGAACCTCCTTGAAATAAAAATCAATCATTTCATATACTATATGACGTATATTCAATTGTCCTAATAATTCTATCATAACAGAATAATATTAGAAATTTGCTCAATAATTTGAATAATTTACTTTTTTTAATATTGCACAAATGTGCATAAAATAACAGAGGATACAGATTCTATTGATAAAAACGCTTTCAAGTGCTAACATTTGTCTTGTGAATGAACAAAATATAATTTCGAATGAAAAAGAGGAGGCTTAACTAAGAAAAATTTATTTAAAAAATAGTAAAAATCGGAGGGGTTAACGATGGAACAAATTATACCAGATCAAATAATTATGGGACTTATTCTTAATTCAGGAGATGCCAAACAACACATTTATAACGCACTTAATTTATCGAAACAGAGTAAATACGAAGAATCTGATAACGAAATTGAGTTAGCAAATAAAGCCATGTTAGAGGCCCATAATCTTCAAACTCAATTTTTAGCTGAAGAAGCAGGTGGGCATAAATCAGAAATCAAAGCATTATTTGTTCATGCACAAGATCACTTGATGACAACTATTACAGAAATGAATTTAATTAAAGAAATTATTGATTTAAGAAAAGAATTGAAAATGAAAGGAAATGATTAATATGTTAAAAATTGGTTTATTTTGTGCAGCAGGATTTTCAACGGGGATGTTAGTGAATAATATTAAACTGGCTGCTGAAAAAAGACAAATTGCTATTGATGTCAATGCACATCCACAATCTAGTTTACAAAATTGTGTAGCAGATTTAGATGTTGCTTTATTAGGACCACAAGTTAGTTACACATTGAATCAATCAGAAGCGATTTGTAAAGAGCATAATGTACCAATTGCAGTTATTCCTATGGCAGATTATGGAATGCTTGACGGTGAAAAAGTTTTAAATCTTGCTTTAAGTCTTGCTAAAGTAGAAGTTACTCAATAGGAGGGGAAACACATGGGTAAAATTGATACACAAAAGATAATAAATCCAATTATGAAATTTGTTAATATGCGTGGGATTATTGCTTTAAAAGATGGTATGTTAGCAATTTTACCATTGACTGTTGTCGGATCCATCTTTTTAATCTTAGGACAAATTCCTTTTGAAGGCTTCAATTCATTTGTGGCTAGTATATTCGGTGATAATTGGACAGAACCATTTATGCAAGTATATGCAGGAACATTCGCAATAATGGGACTAATCTCTTGTTTTTCAATTGGTTATTCCTATGCTAAAAATAGTAATGTAGAACCTTTACCAGCGGGTGTTTTATCACTTTCAGCATTTTTTATTACGTTAAGATCGTCTTACATTCCAGAATCAGGCGAACCGATTAATGATGCAATGACAAAAGTGTGGTTTGGTGGACAAGGAATCATTGGTGCAATCATTATCGGATTAGTTGTAGGGGCAATTTATACTACATTTATTCAAAGAAAAATTGTCATAAAAATGCCAAGTCAAGTTCCACAAGCAATTGCAAAACAATTTGAAGCAATGACACCAGCATTTATTATCTTCTTATTATCAATGGTCGTATATATTGTTTCAAAAATGATTACTAATGGTGGTACATTTATTGAATTAATTTATAAAATTATACAAGTACCATTACAAGGTTTGACTGGTTCATTGCCAGGAGCCATTGGGATTGCTTTCTTTATCTCATTCTTATGGTGGTTTGGTGTTCATGGCCAGTCAGTAGTTAATGGCATAGTGACAGCTTTATTACTTTCAAATTTAGATGCTAATAAAGCCTTACTAGCTGCAGGTAAATTATCACTTGACAACGGTGCTCACATTGTTACACAACAATTCCTTGATAGCTTCTTATTAATTTCTGGATCAGGAATTACATTTGGTTTAGTAGTTGCTATGTTATTAGCAGCAAAATCACAACAATATAAAGCGCTCGGTAAAGTTGCTTTATTCCCAGCAATCTTTAATGTAAATGAGCCTGTCATTTTTGGATTCCTAGTAGTTATGAATCCATTAATGTTTCTACCATTTGTATTGGTACCTGTGCTATCTGCCGTAATTGTTTATGTGTCAATTGCGACGGGATTTATGACACCATTTGCCGGAGTAACACTACCTTGGAGTACACCAGCTATTATTTCAGGATTGATGGTAGCAGGATGGAAGGGTGCTTTTATTCAAATTATTATTCTAACATTATCTACTGTATTATATTATCCATTCTTTAGAATACAAGATAATATTGCATTGAAAAACGAAACAAATAACTAATATATTTAGTAAGGAATCGATGAGTTGTTTAAACAGCTTGTCGATTTTTTGTTAGGAAAAACTATAATAGTATGGTCTTGATTAGTTATTTCTTTGCCTTTAAATTTTAATTAACATTGATATCAATCAATTTTTCAAAACATTCCTCATGATTATACGTATAGTTGCTAGAAGATGATTTATTAATCAGCATAAAATGATGGAGATATAGGTATCATTCGATGATTAATTGATAAATTTAAATAAGAAAAACCCAATTTCAAATAAATGAAATTGGGTTTTATAGAAAGTTTACACATTCTGATTATAATGTATAATATTATCTAATCAGACAGTCAATTTGGTTCTCCTTAAATATATTGCCTATTTCAACTAAATCTTCTGAATGAAGTTGAGGCACATCTTTTAATGAATAATCACGATTTAAATTATCGTATTTTTTTTCGCCAAATTGATGAAACGGAAGTAATTCAACATATTTGACGCCAATTTCACTTAGTATACTAGCAAAAGAATTGGCATCTTCTAAAGAATTATTATAATTTGGTATGATTGGTATTCTAACAGTTAAGTCGGGGTGATGTTCAACTGCATAAGCTAAATTTTTGATAATTTGTTCATTTCCTGTACCAATTCCTTTTTTATGAATCAGCGAATCATGATGCTTAAAGTCAAAATATAAATGATCGATATAAGAAATAAATGTTTGGAATAAATCACTTTTAGCAAAGCCTGTTGTTTCTGCTGCCGTATTAATCCCAAGTGTTTTTAATTTTTTTAATAACTCGATAGCAAACTCACCTTGTAGTAATACTTCGCCACCAGATAACGTAACTCCTCCGCCAGATTCTTCATAAAATGGTAAATCTTTCATTACTACATCAACAATTTCATCAACTGTCTTATATTCTCCAACTGTTGTATAGCTATTTTTAGTTGGACTCCATATTTTTTCCGGTTTCCGGTTTTGTGATTCTGGATTAGCACACCAATAGCAACGTAAAGGGCAACCCTTAAAAAACACAACCGTTCGAATTCCAGGTCCATCGTGAATACTAAATTTTTGAATATTAAATATACATGCAGTAGCTTCTTTTGTTGCGTTCAATGTTATCACTCCTTCTTCATTATGTTAACATAAATGTATTCGAACGTAAACGATATACTTACGTTCGAACTAATTTAAAAGTTGTTATTAAAAATAGAATATGATATTCTCAAATTAAGAAAGAAGAGGTAATTATGAAGAGAGAAGAAATGATTATTACGCTAGTTAGCGAAAGAAAGAAAATTGAAGTTAATGAACTATCTGATTTACTAAATGTTTCGAAAGTAACGATTAGAAAAGATTTGGATCGACTTGAAAATAAAGGGTTATTACATCGCGAACATGGATACGCTGTGCTCAATAGTCAAAATGACATTAACTATCGTTTAGCTTTTAATTATGATTTAAAGAAAAAAATTGCGAAAGAAGCAGCTAGTATTGTAAATGATGGTGAAACGGTGATGATTGAATCAGGATCAACTTGCACATTGTTAGCAGAAGAACTCGCTGTTGCTAAGAATGATGTAACTATAATCACTAATTCTTGTTTTATTGCTTCATATATACGGAAGTATGACTCCATTAAAATTATTTTACTAGGTGGAGAATATCAAAAAGATTCACAAGTGAATGTTGGCCCACTTGTAAAGAAGCTCGCAGAAAATTTTCATGTCGATAAATTATTTGTCGGAATCGATGGATTTGATCAAGCGCGTGGGTTTACAGGAAGTGATTTAACGCGAAGCGATACAGCTAAAACGATGATGAATTCCGCTAATCATACGATTGTATTAACCGATTCAAGCAAGTTCAATCAAATTGGCGTTGTATCCGAGTTTTCATTTTCAGATATTTCAATGGTGTTTACAGATAAAGGCATTAGCGAAGAAAAAATTCAATTTTTAGGAAACAAACAAATAAAAGTTTCAATTGTATAATTAATACGTTCTATTCATCTTTTAAGAGAATGACCTTGTCGATCATTCTCTTTTTTTTTGCACATTTGTGCGCATCTTAAATGATTCACTGTATAACATTGACAATTCCTCTTTTAATGTGATAAATTTGTTTCGAAAGTAAGTTATTTTGTTTCAAACAAAAGGAGGATATATGCATGAAAACGTCTGTATATAATTTAAATAATGGATCGACTTATGATTTTGGTCAATTAACAGAGCGCATGAATCATTATAGAGATGAAGTACTTGATAAGAAACCATATATTTGTGCAGAACGCGCACTCTTAGTTACTGAAACGTATCAAAAACATCAAGAACAGCCTAATGTCATGAAACGTGCATTAGCACTTAAAAATATTTTGGAAAATATGTCGATTTATATTGAAGATGACACGTTAATCGTCGGAAATCAAGCAGCATCTAATAAAGATGCACCAATATTCCCTGAATATACTCTGGAATTCGTTATTAACGAACTTGATAAATTCGAAAAAAGAGATGGGGACGTATTTTATATTTCAGAACAAACTAAAAGTGATTTACGGTCGATTGAATCATTTTGGAAGAAAAATAACTTAAGAGCAAAAGCAGGTGCCTTATTACCTGAAGAAGTTGATGTATACATGCAAGAAGGATTCTTTGGAATGGAAGGTAAGATGAATTCCGGAGATGCCCATTTAGCAGTGAATTATGAAAAAGTATTAAAATATGGATTGAAAGATTATCAAGAACGCACATTACAAGCAAAAGCAAATCTTGATTTAACTGATCCAGACAGTATTAAAAAGTATCATTTTTACAATGCAGTTCTAATTGTTATTGATGCGGTTAAATCTTATGCTGAAAGATTCTCAAAACTTGCTGAAGAGCAAGCTAAAGATGTTACAGGTTCGCGGAAAGAAGAATTATTAGAGATTAGTCGAATTTGTAAGAAAGTACCATTTGAACCAGCAGAAACATTTGCAGAAGCCATTCAGTCTACTTGGTTTATTCAGTTGATTTTACAAATTGAGTCTAACGGTCATTCATTATCATATGGAAGGTTTGATCAATATATTTATCCATATTATATGAACGACATTAAAAAAGGAATCATTACAGAAGAACAAGCATTAGAGTTATTAACTAACTTATGGATTAAAACGTTAACGATTAATAAAGTACGGAGTCAAGCACACACTTATAGTAGTGCTGGTAGTCCGCTATACCAAAACGTTACAATTGGTGGTCAAACAAAAGATAAAAAAGATGCCGTTAATGAGCTATCTTTCCTTGTTTTAAGAAGTGTTGCTCTAACCAAATTACCACAGCCGAACTTATCGGTTAGATATCATGCGAATCTCAATAAAGAATTTATGGATATGGCAATCGAAGTAATGAAACTTGGATTTGGTATGCCAGCATTTAATAATGATGAAGTTATTATTCCATCGTTTATTAAATATGGTGTTTCGGAAGAAGATGCCTATAACTATAGTGCGATTGGTTGTGTTGAAACAGCTGTTCCAGGCAAGTGGGGCTATCGTTGTACCGGGATGAGTTACATTAACTTCCCTAAAATTTTAATGATTGCAATGAATGATGGTATTGATCCAGTATCAGGAAAACGTTTCACCAAACCATATGGTCATTTCAAAGATATGAAATCGTTTGAAGACTTAGAGAAATCATGGGATAAAACGTTGCGTGAGTTAACGCGAATGAGTGTAATAGTTGAAAATTCTATCGATTTAGGAATTGAGCAAGAAGTACCTGACATTTTATGTTCAGCTTTAACAGATGACTGTATCGGAAGAGGTAAAACGCTAAAAGAAGGTGGAGCAGTTTACGATTATATTTCAGCACTCCAAGTAGGGATAGCCAACCTAGCTGATTCGTTAGCAGCTATTAAAAAACTTGTGTTTGAAGAACAAACCGTTACGACAAACGAATTGTGGGAAGCTTTAACTACTAATTGGGAAAGTGATCGGAGTAAAGAAATTCAATCCATCATTTTAAATGACGTACCTAAATACGGAAACGATGATGATTATGTAGATTCACTTGTGACAGAAGCTTACGATATTTATATTGATGAAATTAAAAAATATCCGAATACTCGCTACGGTAGAGGACCAATTGGAGGAATTCGCTATTCAGGAACTTCATCAATTTCAGCCAATGTTGGACAAGGTCGTGGAACGATGGCTACTCCTGATGGTAGGGAAGCATGGACTCCGTTAGCAGAAGGATGTTCACCATCACACAATATGGATCAAAATGGACCAA
Source organism: Atopobacter phocae ATCC BAA-285 (assembly GCF_000526675.1). GTDB lineage: Bacteria > Bacillota > Bacilli > Lactobacillales > Aerococcaceae > Atopobacter > Atopobacter phocae. The sequence goes on along the minus strand of NZ_JAGN01000006.1, from coordinate 49,539 downwards.
CAGCTGTTTTGAAATCAGTAAGTAAATTACCTACTGAAGACATTTTAGGTGGGGTATTATTAAACCAAAAAGTAAACCCTCAAACTTTAGCGAAACAAGAAGATAAAGAAAAATTAATTATGCTACTACAAGCTTTCTTTAACCGATTAAAAGGATATCACATTCAATATAATGTAGTTTCAAGAGAAACGCTAATTGACGCACAAAAACATCCAGAAAAATATAGAGATTTAATTGTGCGAGTTGCTGGGTACTCCGCATTCTTTAATGCTTTATCTAAAGTAACACAAGATGATATTATTGAAAGAACAGAACATGTAATCTAATCAATTACAAAAAAACTACACATTAAATACGGAATGGGGAAAACCAATGGAATTTCTATTAGATACAATTAATATTAAAGACATCACTTACTTTAACGAAAGATTACCAATAGCGGGTGTTACTTCCAATCCGTCAATCGTAAAAGTTAATCAAGTTAAAAACTTTTATGAGCATATGAATGAAATTAGACAAATTATCGGCCCAGATAAATCATTGCATGTTCAAGTGGTCGCTGACACCTATGATGGCATGATGAAAGATGCTCATTCAATTTTAGAAAAAATTGATTCAAAAGTGTTTATTAAAGTACCAACAACGATAGAAGGTTTAAAAGTTATTAAAGCGTTAAAACAAGAAGGCGTAAATATTACAGCGACAGCAGTTTACACTAAAATGCAAGCTTATTTAGCAATGGCTGCACAAGCTGATTATATTGCACCATATTACAACCGAATGGAAAATTTAAATATTGATCCTAAAGAAGCGATTTTAGCTATGGCTACAGAAATCGATAAAAATAATTACAGATCCAAAATTTTAGCCGCAAGCTTTAAAAATGTTAATCAAGTGAACGAATCAATTAAACAAGGTGCACATGCGGTGACAGTTTCTAGTGATATTTTTGTTCAAGCATTTAATATGCCTTCAATTGATAAAGCAACCCATGACTTTAAAAAAGATTGGGAATCTATTTATGGGGAAAATATTAATATTCATAACTTATAAATCAATCGTCTAATATATCTTTAACGATTGACCATAATAAAAGCTCCTATTAATTTAACAGTACTTAAAAAAGGAAGAAATTTACCTTTAAAAGAAAGGCTGTTATTAGTGGGAGCTTTTTAGATTAGTAAAGGCATATTAAACTATTGATATGAGTGAGATTTAAGATTTAAAATTCAAGTTAATTGGTTCGCTATCATTTATAGAATCATCAATATTTTTGTGTTAAGATATGAATGTATTTATTAATATGTTATTAAGGAAGGTTGATTATAAATGTCAAAATTAATCGTTTTTGGTCACCAAAATCCAGATACAGATGCAATTAGTTCAGCTATTGCTTTTAGTTATTTACAAAATCAATTAGGAACAGAAGCTGAGGCAGTTGCTTTAGGCGAGCCAAACGAAGAAACAGCATATGCTTTAAAATATTTTAACGTGGAAGCTCCACGTGTTGTAGATACATTAAAAAGTGAAACAGATTTAGTCGCTTTAGTGGATCACAATGAACCACAACAATCGGTTAGTGATATTTCAAAATTGTCAGTAAAATATGTTATTGATCATCATCGTATTGCAAACTTTGAAACTTCAGAACCTGTTTATTACCGCGCACATCCAGTTGGTTGTACATGTTCTATCTTATATCACATGTTTGTAGAAAATAACGTTGAAATTCCGCAACATATTGCTGGACTAATGTTATCAGCAATTATTAGTGATACGTTATTATTCAAGTCACCTACAACGACACCTTATGATGAAGCAGCAGCTAAAGCTTTAACTGAGATTGCTCAAGTAGATTTACCTGTTTATGGTTTAGAAATGCTTAAAGCAGGAACTAATTTATCAACAAAAACAGCAGCAGAATTAATCGATTTAGATGCAAAAACATTCGAAATGGGTGAAAAGAAAGTACGTATAGCGCAAGTTAATACAGTTTCATTACCTGAATTATTAGAACGTCAAGTAGAACTTGTTGATACAATGAAACAAGCGAACGTAACAAATGGATATGACGCTTTCTTATTAATGATGACAGATATTCTAGCAAGTGATACAGATTTATTAATCGTTGGTGAATTGAACGCCGAAGTTGAAAAAGCATACAACGGTACAATTGTTAACCAAATCATTAAATTACCAGGTGTCGTTTCACGTAAAAAACAAATTGTCCCTCAATTGACAGATGCAATTGAAAAATAGACATTTAAATAAAATATAAAATAAAAAGACTGAATCGGTTTATTTGACGGGTTTACCAAGCCAATAGTGACCTAATCAGTCTTTTTTTTATGAGGAGGTATTTTATTGAAAGATTGGATAAAAACCATCAAACGCTATTTAAAACCTAACCAACAAAAAGATGAACTCCCAACTTTAAAAGTTGAACGTTTGATTATTAATACATCCAATTACGTACAACAAATTAAGTTTTATGAGCAATATCTCGGTTTAGTTATTTTACAGGAAAATAGTATGCATACAATTTTGGGTAATCACTTTGATCAAGCGCCTTTAATCCAGCTAAATAAATCGAATCATTCAAAAGAAAAGAATGTTAATACGTTTTTACATCATTTTGGTTTAAGTGTAACGGATGAGCAATCATTACAATTAATTACTAAACATTTAATTGAAAATAAAGTAATTATTCATGGAACACAAGACGATGAGCGTGTTAAAGGTATTTATGTTCGTGATAGAGATGAACAACTTATATTTATTTTTTACTTTAAAACAAAAGCTTCTGTTCAAGTGGTACCTCCTCGCATTTTTAGAGAGGGTGAATGGTTTGAATTTTCATTACAAAATTGGTTACAACATTTAGTTTTAGGGCATTTTAATTTAAAAGATGCACAATATTACCAAATTAATCATTTACATTATTCTGTTCCGGAATTAGATGAAAATCGATCCAATTTTTTCTGGGATCAAAGCCTCTCAGTTAAAGAACACGAAAGCTTTCATGTACGTAGTCAATTATTTATTAATCATAACTTGTTTGTACAAGTGACTGCGAATTTTGACCATAGTGGACAAGGTCAATCATTTCATGCAATTAAACCAGTCTTACTTTATAACACATTAGATTGTCTTCGTGTTGTTAATGAGAAATTTTCTGAGCTCGAAATTGAACATACAAGTGATATTGGGATTATTACATGTAAAGACGCTTTTGGTTTCGAATATGACATTAAAAGTGCCGATTTGCATTATTTAAAAAAGGCTAATCTTCACGATTAGTTCTCATTTTTTCTTTTTTTAATAGGTGATAATAAATCGATAAGCCAACACTAATGATTAATAAACCTATAATTGTCGAGTATAAAATTTTTTCACCAGTTTGTGGTAGTTCTCGTTTGACAGTCGAACCGCTTTTTTTGATAGGCTTAATGGATGGTTTTTCTGAGTTAGATTGCTGCAATTCTTCATTAATGGTTAATGATTCTTTTGAATCTCGAATCGATTGTTCGTTTGAAAGAGAAGATTGATTAGTTTCATTTTCGCTTGATTTCAATTGTTTAGAATCTTTTCTAAGTGAATTGATTTGACTGTCTTCTTCATTCATTTGTTTATCATTTGACGAAGAATTTGAATGAGCTGCTTCAGATTGAGAACGAGTTGTTTCTATTTTCCTACCAATCGTTTTGATTGGTTTTTTTTGTGTCGTTTCATCTTCTTTAAATGGTGTGCGCGTTATTGGCCAAGTTTCGTGAGCAATTAATCGCATATGAGTGGATGGAATGATTTGATACGGAATGTCTGTATGATTTAATTGTATATTAAAAATGTCATCAGTTAATTGTTCTAGGTGATCTAAATCAAATGTGACAATCCCATCTTTATCTGTCATTTCTTCCAATACATCGTCGTTATTGCTTATGGTGATGAGCTGTTCACTTATCGGTTGAAGTTTTGTATCAATTAACTGAATGCTTATATTTTTGCTAGGGAGTTTTACCTCGTCTAAGTTATTTCGATTAAGTTGGTTGGACACAATTTCTTCTTCTGATAACTGAATCGGTTCCATCCAACTAGTTGGTGTGTCCGTATAAAAAGACAAAGGTTGTAATTCATCATTAATTAATAAGCCATACGTTACTTGAAATTTTAGCTCCTCTTTATGATTAAATTTGACTTGCCCTTTAAAGTCACTGAATTGTTCACTTATTATTTCGAAATGACCATCATCTGCTAGTTGTATCAGCTGAACTTTTTGTTTAGGTAATACTTTGAATTGTTCATCATATAATACTAAATTAATTTCTAACGTAGTTTGTTCAACTGAACGTTCTAATTTTGTTTTATTCGTCTCTGCATGTATGATAGGGATAGAGGATAATTGTCCCCAATTCATAAAAATAAAACTACACATCAAAACTTTAAAAAAACGCGAGATGAACGATTGATTGTTTAACATATTAAACACTCCTTCATATTTTGTCTAACTTATATAGACGAAATAAATAAGAAAAAGTTTTTTTAATGTGATAAAACTATGAAAGGATGAACAGTTTTTGAATTCAAATCAATATAAAGGTGTTATTTTCTTTGATCTAGACGGAACATTATTGGATGCTAAATCTCAGATTAATCAATCAGCACAAGAGGCAATAAAAGCCTTGAAAGCTGCCAACTATTTACCAGTCATTGCAACAGGTAGAAGTTATTTTGAAGTTAAAGATAAAATTAATGCTGTTGGGATTGATACATTAGTCGGGCTAAATGGTGCAATTGGTATCTTAAACGATGAATTAATTTTTCACGAAGATCTTCCACAAGTGGGTGAAGAAAAACTGATAGCAGCCGCCGAAAAATTAGGACATAAATGGACAGCTTATAATCATGAATATCGCTACTGTAACGGACATAGTGAGATGATGAAAAAGTGTTATCAACTTATTAATGAATCATTGCCTGAAGCAAATGAAGAATTATTGCAGAAAATGAATAAACAAATGATCTTATTGATGACAGATTCTGATGATGAATGGTATGAAAAGCAAGTACCCGAATTATCTTTTTATCGTAACATTCCTTATGCGATTGATATCGTTGCTAAAGATATGAATAAAGCTAAAGGAATTCAAAAGATGTTGAACTATTTGAATATGCCTTTAGAACACACTTACGCGTTTGGTGATGGCAGAAATGACATAGAAATGTTCGAACTTATCCCAAACACAATTGCCATGGAAAATGCCATTGATGCACTAAAAGACATCGCAACATTCGTAACAACTCATCATAATCAGACAGGAATATTAGATGGATTAAAGCATTTTAATATCATTTTAAAAAAATAAAATATCAATCAAGTTGGATGAAACCACTTTCTAATAAAGTTAATTTTTCTTCATTATCAATTGAAGATAGCTTTATACTGAAAGTGGTTTCTTTATTTTGTTGTATTCTTGAAATTTATTTCAGAAGAGTGTATATTTACGGTAATGAAAGAGTTTACAAAGAAAGAGGTGGGAAAATGATCGAAAACGTAAAAGGCGAATTAATTGTCTCTTGTCAAGCTTTAGAGCACGAGCCGTTGCATAGTTCTTATATTATGTCTCGCATGGCAGTGGCAGCTAAAGAGGGAGGCGCTAAAGGCATTCGATCGAATTCAGTCAGTGATATTCAAGCGATTAAAGAGGTGGTTGATCTTCCAGTCATCGGCATTATAAAGCGTGACTATGAGGGCGCAGATGCCTTTATTACACCCACAATTAAAGAAGTCGATGAATTAATGGAAGCTCATCCAGATATTATTGCAATTGATGCCACGACGTCTTCACGTCCAAACGGAGAAACACTTAGTGATTTAGTAACAACTATTAAATCGAAATATCCCAAACAGCTACTTATGGCCGACTGCTCAACGCTAGAGGAAATGAAAAAAGCTGAAGCTTTAGGCTTTGATTTTATTGGAACGACATTAGTAGGTTATACGAAACAAAGTCAAGGCGTTAAAATTGAAACGAACGACTTTGAATTAATTAAGGAAGCAGTACAAGAGATTAATCGTCCAATCATTGCTGAAGGTAATATTGATACGCCAGAAAAAGTAAAACGTGTACTTGAAATTGGCGTTTATAGTGTGGTTGTAGGATCAGCTATTACAAGACCACAACTTATTACAAAAAAATTCGTTGATGCAATTCATTCAAAAGACAATTAGGGGGAATTATAATGACAAAGAAAACAGGACGCGATATAAAAGGAATTATTTCAGCTTTACTAGTACCATTTGATTCAGAAGGAAATGTTAACGAAGCAGGGTTACGTCAAGTTGTGCGCCATAACATTGATACAATGAAAGTCGATGGATTATATGTAGGTGGATCAACAGGTGAAAACTTCTTATTGGATAAAGCCATTAAAAAACAAATTTTTGAAATTGTTAAAGATGAAGCAAAAGATGCCATCAAATTAATTGCTCAAGTTGGTGGACCAAATGTTTATGAAGCAATTGAATTAGGTCAATTTGCTACCGATATAGATTATGATGCGATTTCAGCTGTAACACCGTTTTATTATAAATTCTCATTCGCTGAAGTGAAACAATATTATAAAGATATCACTGAAGCAGTCGACAATGATTTAATTATTTATTCTATCCCTGTTTTAACAGGCATCAATATGGGAATGGCTGAGTTCAAAGAGTTGTTTGAATTAAATAATATTATTGGTGTTAAATTTACTGCAGCAGACTTCTTCTTATTAGAACGTTTACGTAAAGCATTCCCTAACGTTTTAATTTACTCTGGCTTTGACGAAATGCTTTATCCAGCAGCTATCTACAAAGTTGATGGAGCAATCGGATCAACATATAACGTAAATGGTATTCGTGCAAAAGGTATTTTAGAAGCTGTCAAATCAGGTAATCATGAAGAAGCACTTCGTTTACAAAATGAAAGTAATGATTTAATTGAAGCTATTTTAGCAAATGGATTATATCCAACATTAAAACGTATTCTTCAATTACAAGGAGCAGATCAAGGAGAATTCTTGAGTCGCAAACCAATGGCTTCCATGACTGCTATTCAAAAAGAAGAAGCTGACCGAATTTTTAAAGCATATTTATAAATATTTAATGAATTAAACCGTGTCTTCAAGGTGTAATGTCGCCTTGAAGACGGGCTTAAAAATACTTTTTACAAAGGAGATTAACTGTGGGACAACAAGGCTTTACAACAATAGATTTTAGTATTTTAGTTGTTTACTTAGCGGCTGTTTTATTTGCCGGTTTACTTTTTTCTAAGAAGGATATGGAAGGGAAAGAATTCTTTAAAGGGGATGGGTCCATTCCTTGGTATGTAACTTCTGTTTCAATTTTTGCGACGTTACTTAGTCCAATTTCATTCATGACATTAGCAGGTAACTCTTATAATGGCACATGGTTATTATGGTTTGCTCAATTAGGTATGATTATTGCGATTCCATTTGCGATTAAATTTTTCCTACCAATTTATGCTCGAATGGATATTGACACAGCGTACGACTATTTAGAACAACGTTTTAATTCACGTGTTTTACGTGCGATTGGGGCTATTCTATTCATTATTTATCAAGTAGGTCGTATGTCGATTATTATGTATTTACCATCAGCAGCTTTAGCTTCTTTAACAGGAATTTCAGTTAATATTTTAATTATTGTTATGGGTGTTATTGCTATTATTTATTCTTATACAGGTGGTATTAAATCTGTTTTATGGACAGACTTCATTCAAGGTGCTGTTTTACTTGTAGGTGTAACAGTTGCCCTTGGTTTCTTAGTTAAAGACCTAGATGGTGGTTTCCAACCGATTCTGGATCTTTTGGGTCAAGATAAGTTTATCTCTCCAAGTGAGCCAATCTTTGATGCTAACTTATTAAATTCTTCAATTTTTTTACTAGTTGTTGGTGCTGGATTTAATACGTTATCTTCATATATTTCTAGTCAAGATATTGTTCAACGTTTTACGACAACACAAGATATTAAAAAGTTAAACAAAATGATGTTTACTAATGGACTTCTTTCCATTTTTATTGCGACAGTATTTTATTTAATTGGAACAGGTTTATATGCTTATTATCAAATTCAAAACCCTTCTGATCCAGGCGCACAAATTGCTCAAGATCAAATCTTTACATACTTTATTGCATATCGTTTACCAGTAGGAATTACAGGGATTTTATTAGCGGCTATTTATGCAGCTAGTCAATCGACTCTTTCAACTGGATTGAACTCTGTGGCAACTTCATGGACATTAGATATTCAAGATGTTATTTCAAAAGATTTAGACGATGCAAAACGCACTCAAATCGCTCGTTGGATTTCGTTGGGAGTGGGCGTTTTCTCAATTGTTATTTCAATTGTACTGGCTCATTCTAATATTCAATCAGCGTACCAATGGTTTAATGGTTTCATGGGATTAGTTCTTGGAGTTCTTGGTGGAGTATTCATGTTAGGTGTATTTACTAAAAAAGCAAACAAAGCTGGTGCTTATGCTGCTTTAATCGTATCTAGTTTAGTAATGATTTACATTAAATATGGTGTTCCAGCTGATAAAGTAAGTATTTGGGTATATTCATTAATTTCAATTGGTGTGTCATTAATTGTTGGATATATTGTTTCACTTATCGTAAAAGATGATTCATCACGTGCTCCAAAATTCACAACAATTTACGATATTCCTGAAATTAAAGCAAGTAATGAATGGTCGGTGAGAAAATAATGGAATTGTATGATTTGAGACATGTCACTCAAGTTAAAAGAGAAGCTGTTATGCGAGTTATTGATTATTTAAAAGATCATAACTTAACTGATTTAGAAAAAGGACCGCATCATGTGACAAATGATTTCTATTTTAATGTGTTAGAATATCAAACAACAACTCCAGATCAGCGAGTTTGGGAAAGTCATCGCGCTTATTTAGATATTCACGTTCCAATTAAAGGACAAGAAAGAATCTGGCATAACTTCATCGACGCTGTACAATTAGGAGACTATGTTGAAGGTGATGACTGGCAACAATCAGAAGCTACACCGATGTCAGAATTGGTCATTGAACCTGGTCAAATATTAGTATTTGATCGTGAAGATGTACATAAAACGGGATTAGTAGCTAAAGAAAGTGAATCGATAAAAAAAGCTGTCTTTAAAGTGAAGTATTAAAACATTTTCAATAAAAGGGGAAAGACAGTTGTCTTTTCCCTCTTTTTAAATGATAATATAATAGGGAAGTGATATAAAAATGAGAAAAGAAGTGAATATGATTCCTTTGCTTGAATCTGTGTATCCTCATTTCACCCCTGTTGAACGTGAGGTAGCTGATTTTTTTATTCATAATCGTGATTATTCGATTGATTTTTCGTCAAAAAATATTGCAAAGCAGCTTCATGTCTCTGAGCCATCGCTAACACGTTTCGCTCAAAAATGCGGTTATTCGGGCTATCGACAATTTATTTTTGATTATAAAGAATCGTCTAAACAAAAAACAAGAATTAGTCGAGAGTTGACGCAACGTGTATTAAACGATTATGAAGAATTGCTGCAAAAAACATATCAATTAGTAAATGAAGAACTTTTATTTCGCGTAGCAGATTTATTGATTCGTTCAAAAAGAGTTTATATTTATGGACAAGGTAGTTCAGGATTAGTAGCGCAAGAAATGAAATTACGTTTTATGCGCTTAGGTTTGATTTGTGAAGCGATAACTGATGATCATATGATGCGGATGAATCATGCGTTAATTGATGAATCGACGCTATTAATCGGCATTAGTGTCTCTGGCCAAACAGAAACCATTTTGAAATCCTTAAAATTAGCTAAAATGAACCATGCGCATACCATTTTACTCACTGCTAATAATGATAAAAGTTTCAAAGAATATTGCGATGAAATAATATTAGTTGCAATCAAGTCGACTTTATCTCAAGGTAAAATTATTTCACCACAGTTTCCGTTACTTATTATGATTGATATTTTTTATGCGTATTTTCTAGAAGATAATCGAACTGAAAAAGAACGAATATTCAGCTCAACGCTGGCTGCTTTAGATTTAAAAAATGAACATTAAGGATGTGAAATCATGCATATTTTAGCTATAGATATTGGTGGTACAACGATAAAAACAGATATATACAATCAAGACGGACATTCAATGGATTGCTTTGGAGAAATTCCAACGCCAATTAATATGGATGAAGGAAGCAATCAAATTCTTGAAACAGTTCTTGAATTAGTTGGAGATTCGATAGCGTTTTTAAGTAATCAAAATAAAACTTTGACTGGTATAGCGATTTCGTCTGCTGGAGTAGTTGATCCGATTCAGGGAAAAATTATTTATGCGGGTTACACGATTCCAGGGTATATTGGGACAGATTTCAAAGCAGCAATTGAAGCAGCTTATCACCTGCCTTGTACTATTCTCAATGATGTTAATGCAGCAGCTTATGGTGAATTTCAAAAGGGAGATTTCTCAGCAGATTCAACTGTTGCATGTTTAACCATTGGAACAGGAATTGGTGGGGCAGTTATTGTGAACGGCGCATTACATCATGGTCATCATTTTTCGGCAGGAGAGGTGGGCTATTTACCAATTAATGGTCAACGTTTTCAAGATATTGCTTCAACTACTGCCATGTGTAAATATTATGAATCGTTAACTGGCAAAGAAGAAGTTAATGGTAAAATAATTTTTGAAGCGTATCAAGCAAATGATCATGCGGCAATTGAAACGATAGAATGGTTTACGAAAAACTTTGCTGAAGGATTATTACCAATCATCTATTTATTAAATCCTGATAGTATTATTTTAGGTGGAGGCATTATGCATCAACATGTTATTCTATTACCAATGATTGAAAAACAGCTACAATCAGTTATTGAAAATGAAAGCTTTTTACCTAAAGAAATTATGCCCGCGCAATTTGGCAATGAAGCAGGTCGTTTAGGTGCATATTATTACTTCTTGTCACAACAATAATAATTAAATCGCATTTTTAAGAAAATAAAATTATTTTAAGAAGAAACAGTTACTAATAGTAGCTGTTTCTTTTTTGAATGCTCTTATAGATTAATTTTGTGTGATAATTATTATGTAAAATGTCAAGTCGTTTCTAGTGACAAAATGTCACTTTTAAGTTAAAGTATCAATAGTGACACTTTGTTACTTATTAAAACGAGGAGGCTATTATATGCTTTTAGCAATTAAAGAAATGAAATATGATAAATTAAAATATAGTTTAGTCATTGGTATTATGGTACTTATTGCCTATGTAGTATTTATGTTAAGTGGGTTAGCTGATGGATTGAAAATAGAATTTCGACAAGTGGTTGACGACTGGAACGGACAAGAAATTGTCGTGAATGAAAATGCTAACCGCTCTATTCTAGGTTCAATGCTAGACGAAAAGGACTTAAAACAAATAGAGGGCACAGAAACAGCACCTCTTGGATTTGTGAACGCTGTTGCTGAACGAGGAGATGCACAAGAGAATGTCGCCATTTTTTCAACAACAACAGATGCCTTTATTTTACCTTCATTAATTGAAGGGGAGATGTATACAGATGATGATAAAAAAGAAGTGATTATCTCTGAAGACTTATTGGAAAAAGGATTTAAATTAAATCAAGATATTAAGTTTGGTCAATCGGACGATTCTTTTAAAATTGTAGGGGTATTCGAAAAAACGTCATATTCCGCTTTACCGGTCGTATATACGAGTTTATCGAATTGGCGTGCGTTGAAATTCCCAAATCAAAATACACAAGCTAATGAGATGGCACCGATTAGTGCGATTGTATTGGAAAATAAAGGGACGATTAATAAAGATGAAGTGGAAAATGGCAATTCTCTAGAAAAATTATCAAAACAAATGTTTATTAATGAATTGCCTGGATATACCGAACAAGATTTAACATTAACTGGTATGGTTTATTTCCTATTTGTTATTGTTGTAGCGATTATTGGTATTTTTATGTATGTCATGACTTTACAAAAACAATCACTATTCGCCGTCATGAAAGTCGAAGGTGTTCGAACAAGTTTTATTGCTACAAGTATGTTGTACCAAAGTTTATTAATTGGTGTATTTGGTGTAGCTATAGCTTTTTTACTGGCAGTTTTAACGGCTCAAATTTTACCTAGTGGCATGCCATTTGCGATTGAGTATCAACGTTGGGCGTTATATAGTGGTGTTTTAATCATCGTAGCAGTTTTAGGCGGTATTTTCTCACTCAAAACAGTGACGAAAGTTGACCCAATTAGTGCGATATAGGAGGGGATTTTAATGAATTATCCATTAGAAATGAAACAGATATCAAAAACCTTTAAGCAAGGACGAACTGAAATACAAGCGTTGAAATCACTTGATTTCCACGTACAACCGGGAGAATTTGTTAGTATTATTGGACCAAGTGGATCAGGTAAGAGTACGTTTTTAACAATTGCCGGTATTCTTCAAGAGCCATCTAATGGGACTTTGTTGGTTGATGGTCAAGATGTTAGCCAATTGTCAGATAAACAAAAGAGTGAATTACGCTTTGGGAAAATTGGATTTATTTTGCAAAGTTCAAATTTAATTCCATTTTTAACAGTAAAAGAGCAATTTCAATTATTAGATCGATATATCAAAGAAAAAACAAACAAAGAAAAAATAAATAATTTGTTAACTTCTCTTGGAATAGAGGAATTAGCAAATCAATATCCTAATGATTTATCAGGTGGAGAAAGACAGCGTGTAGCAATAGCCAAAGCATTATACCACCATCCAAGTGTCATATTAGCTGATGAACCAACAGCAAGTTTAGATTCAGAACGAGCTTTTGAAGTGGTTGAATTGTTAAAAGAGCAAGCACATCAGACAAAAGCAGCGATTATTATGGTGACTCATGATAAACGTTTAATTCCTTATTCTGATCGAGTATTTGAAATGGAAGATGGTTTAATGAAAGAAAGACCGTCAAAATAACTTGCTATTTACGTCTTTTCAATGAGATAATGAACGAAAGTAAAAAAGGATACGGTGAGTTAAATGCCATTACAAACATTTCACAATTTAGATGATGAGCGTAAAAAAGAGATTGAACGCGTGTTAAGATCAGTATTTTTTAATAAACCACTTGCTCAAGTGCATGTGAGCGAAATCGTTAAACAATTACAAGTATCTCGAGGAGCGTTCTATAAATATTTTGAAGATTTAAATGATGCATTTGAATATATTGTGGATGTCGATAAAACATTTTTTCATCGAGAGATTATCAAATCAATTGAATTGACTAACTATCAATTAATTGATGGATTATCTCATTTTCTTAATCAATGGATACCCGAATCTCCAGATGATTTAAGTTTTCAATCATTGCATATTTTAAAACAAACGAATCCAACCTTTACTCATAAAAGGCATCAAGTGCCTCAAGCCATGTTGAATCAATGGCAAAAACTATTGGAACTGAATCATTTTCATTTGAATGATGTGGATGAGGCAGTAATTTTCCTTTATTTTTTAATGGACTTAGTCATGCAATCCATGATTTTAGCACTTAACGAGGATTATTCAAAAGAAATGGTCCTTAAAGAGTTTAAATACAAAATTAATTGGTTAGTCCATGGGGTTCAATCCAAATAGTTCATCAGAGGTTATCATACTTTAGAAGATTTTCTCTTCAAGTATGATGACCTCTTTGTATTTTACTTACATGGTTCGATGTGTTAAAATTTTATAATGTATTTTGTAATATTTTATAAAGATTGTATAGATTTATAGGGGGAGTCATTATTTTTAAGAAAAGTAGTAAACATTTAACACGTGTTTTTTGGATGGCTATATTACTTACTGCAATTGTCATCATGTTAGCACTAGTATATCCAATCAAGTTTTTAAGTCAAACCACTGACATTCGATATTTCTTAGGTCATTATTTCGGATGGTATTATTTATTAATAGTTACGGTGATGGTTTTTATATCCATTTACTTAGTCGTCACACCGATAGGCAAGATTACATTAGGAGATCCATCTTCTAAGCCAGAACACTCCAAAATTTCTTGGCTTGCGATGTTGTTCTCTGCCGGAATGGGAATTGGTTTAGTGTTTTACGGGGCAGCAGAGCCTTTATCTCATTTTGCTATATCTTCGCCTGAAGCACAGACGTATAGTCGAGAAGCGTTAAGCGATGCGTTAAAATATTCATTCTTCCATTATGGTATTCATGCATGGTCAATTTACGCCTTAATTGCTTTAGCATTAGCGTACTTTAAGTTCCGTAAAAAAGAACGCACGTTAATATCCGCGACATTAAAACCATTATTCGGCGAGCGAATGGATGGCATTTCAGGACAAATGATTGATGCAGTTACGATATTCGCAACCGTCGTTGGTGTAGCAACGACATTAGGCTATGGTGCACTACAAATTAACGGTGGACTTCATTATTTATTTGATATTAAAGAAGGCGTGACGGTTCAATTAATGATTATTACAGTAGCTACTGTGCTCTTTTTAATTTCAGCTGTATCTGGGATTGGAAAAGGTGTAAAGTACTTATCTAATTTAAATATCGTTTTAGCAGTTATTTTAATGATTGTTGCGATGATTATTGGGCCAAAAACACAAATTTTAAATCATTTTGTTGAATCACTTGGAAATTATGGTCAAGACTTTTTAAGAATGAGTTTCCGGACAGCAGCAAGTAGTCCAGAAGAACAAAAATGGATTCAAGAATGGACCATTTTATACTGGTCATGGTGGATTTCTTGGTCACCATTCGTTGGAATATTTATTTCAAGTATTTCTAAAGGTCGTACGATCAGAGAATTTCTTGTACACGTATTACTTATTCCATCAGCCTTTTCATTCATGTGGTTCTCAGTGTTTGGTGTGATGTCCATTAATGCACTGAATTCTGATCCGTCACTTGTTGAATTAACAATGGAAAATATCTTATTCGGTACATTGTCTTCCTATCCTTTAGGGTGGGGCATGTCGATTTTAGTTATATTCTTAGTCTTTTCATTCTTCATTACATCAGCAGATTCAGCTACATACGTATTGGCGATGCAATCAGAAAATGGAAGTTTAACACCGCATAATTCAGTTAAGTTAATTTGGGGAATTTCAGTTTCATTAATTGCTTCAATCTTATTAGTTGCTGGTGGATTAGATGCCTTACAAAACGTTCTAATTATTGTGGCATTTCCTTTTTCAATGATCTTAATTCTGTTAGTCGTCTCATTACTGATTGAATTGAACTATGAGCGACAAGAAATGGGATTATTCATTAAGCCAGATACTTATCCTAAGAAAAATGAACCATTCCGTTCATACGAAGAAGATTAAATTAAAAATTATCAACAAAAACTCTATTAGCATTTGATAGAGTTTTTTATTTATATTCAATTGTAAGCGTTTAATTACGGATAGATTAGTGTTACAATTAGTAATAAAAATCCATTAAAGGAGCATGTGGCAATGACAGCTAAGACGATTATTAAGCAGTTAGATGAACTTTCAATTCCTTATGAATTAATAGAGCATCCACCAGCATGGACAACAGAAGAGGCTGATCAGTTCATTATTGGAATTGAGGGAGTAAGAACAAAATCACTATTTTTAACAAATAAGAAAAAGAAAAATTTCTATTTACTTATAATGGATGATAGCAAACGATTAGGTATGGATTATTTAGCAGAGTTAATCGGCGAAAAACGCTTAAAATTCGCTTCCGAAGAATTACTGCTAGAAAAAATGAATATTGAACCAGGCGTCGTATCGATATTTGGTTTAATCCACAATGAACTTAAAGATATTCAAGTATTATTTGATGAGGAAATAATGAATGAAGAGCGTTTAAGTTTTCATCCCAATGATAATACGAAGACCATCTTTCTAAAAACTACTGATGCTATTAAATACATTGAATATTTATCGTTTCCGGTCAAGATTATAACGATTTAGTCATTTAAGACGATGAATTAAGAGAACCATCAATTTATAGAAAGATTCCAAGACGAGGGGTAAAAATTGATGTTTTATCTTCTTAAATAAAAAGAGTTTACATAATGTAAATTATACGAAGTTAAACGCATTAAATAATATACTAGCAAAATACTCGCCTCTTTTAAAGAAAAATAAAAACGATAGATTTAATGATCTATCGTTAATTGTATTTGTATGTATTAATGTAGTTAGTTTGTTTTAGAAGAATCAATAGTTAAATAAGTTGTTCCGATTATTTCATCAGAACCTGTTGTATCATTTAATTTAGTTAGTTCACCATTAGCTGTTATTTTGTAAATACCTACTAATGGACTAGTTTGGTCATCTGACTGATGATAAGTATCTTCATGATTCTCACGGACTTCAATAACTGATTGACCTTGTTCATCGTCACTGATATTAAAATAAAAAGCGGTTGCTGGAATCTTTTCATCATTATACTGTTGTTTGATATCCATCATAATCCACTCAATTTTTTCGTCAGCGCTTAAATGTTTAGTATCTTTAGTTGTAATATTTTCGTTAGTTATAGATGATTGACTATTTGTATCATCTTTGCTCACTGTTTCACTTGTTTGGTTGTTCATTTCAGTTTGAGCGTTAGATGTGCTATTTACGTCACATCCACATAAAAATAAAGAAGTTGCTAACGTTAAAAGTAACATTTTTCTTTTATGTCCCATTATAACTCTCCTCCTCTTTGCTTATATTATAGGTCGTTCTTATTGATGATGCAAATAATTTATGAGCTGTTCAAACAAAGCTAATGTGGTTAAAGGCCCTACTCCTCCTGGGACAGGGCTAGCTTGTTGAGCAATCGCCTTGGCTTTTTTTGAAATATCTCCATGCAATTTACCATCTGATAAAAAGGTTGTCCCTACATCGATTAAAATTGCTTGTGGTTGAATCATTGATTCAGTAATCAAGTTAGGTGCGCCTGCTGCTGAAATAATGAGATCCGCTTGACTAGTTAATTCACTCAAGTTTTTGGTTGCTGTATGAGCAATACTGATGGTTGCTCGTTTATTTAATGCGACAATAGCCATTGGACGACCAACAATCTCACTTTGACCAATAATTAGCGTATTTTTTCCCTGAAAATCAATTTGATAATATTCACATAAAAGCATTACACCTCGAACGGTTGCTGGAATAAAACTTTCTTGGCGTTGTAACAATTTACCTAAGTTATAAGGGTTTGTTCCATCAATATCTTTGCGCGGATCAATTCGTTCATTTAACTGACTCGCATTAAGATGTTGAGGTAAAGGTTTAGGTAATAATATTCCGTGTATACGCGGATCGTCATTAAGAGCTTCTATTTTTTTGAGAACTTCTTCTTGTGTTAAGTCGTGAATATAATCCATGGATACATCAATATTCATCTTCTTACCTGTTTTAATGACTTGCTTACTGAAAAAATCTGCTTCTTTCTTTTCAGAAGCGTTCAAAATAATGACGGTTGGATAAATCATTCGACTTTTTAATTCTTCTGTTTTTTGTTTCAACTGTTCAATATAATAAGCCTGTGCTTCTCGCCCATCTAGTTGTTTAGTCATTGATATGTTCCCCCTTACGCTGTTTTAGGTAACGATAAATGACATAAGTATTTAAGCCTAAACCTAAAATAAATATAAAGAGTACGCCAATAGCAGTCCACTGACCTGTAATAATATAGGGATAAAAAATGAAAATTAAAATAAACACCGAGATTAAATTTAATAGGATGAAAAAACGTTCAACACTCACAACATACACTCCATTCGTTTATAAAAACGTCAATCCATTTGGACTGACGTTTAATTTAGTACTATAAATTATACCTGAGAAATTTTTAATTGTCCAAGTGATTAACGGTCGCCATTAAAAATCGAATTTTTTACGACAACGTAATCTACTGTACGAATGGCATCTAATTCTTTTCCACCGGCATAAGAAATCGATGACTGTAAGTCTTGTTGCATTTCAATTAATGTATCTTTGATTTTTCCACGTTCTGGAATCATAATTTTTTTGCCTTCAACATTTTTATGTTCGCCTTTTTGGAATTCTGAAGCACTTCCGAAATACTCACGATACAGTTGATCATTCTTTTTATAAACATGTCCAGGAGATTCTTCATGTCCAGCGAATAATGAGCCAATCATAACCATTGAAGCGCCAAAGCGAATAGATTTAGCAATGTCGCCGTTATGACGAATTCCGCCGTCAGCAATAATAGGTTTTCTTGCGGCTTTTTTACACCAGTTTAAAGCTGCAAGTTGCCACCCCCCTGTTCCAAATCCTGTTTTTAATTTGGTGATACATACTTTTCCGGGACCAATTCCAACTTTAGTTGCATCTGCACCTGCTCGTTCAAGTTCACGCACACCTTCTGGCGTACCAACATTACCGGCGATAACAAAAGAGTCTGGCACATGTTTTTTTAAGTATTTAATCATATGAATAACACTTTCTGCATGGCCATGAGCAATGTCAATTGTAATATAATCAGGCACTAAATTTTCTTTAACTAATTCATCTACAAATTCATATTCTGAAGGTTTAACACCGACACTAATTGACGTGTATAATCCTTTTTCGTTCATACGTTTAATGAATGGGATACGTCCTGCTTCATCAAATCGATGCATAATGTAAAAATAACCATTCGAAGCAAATTGTTCAGCTAGCTCCTCATTAATAACTGTTTGCATATTGGCAGGTACAACTGGTAATTTAAAACAGAATTTACCGAATTGAATACTTGTGTCGCACTCACTTCTACTTTGTACAATACATTTATTTGGAATTAACTGGATATCTTCGTAATCAAACACTGGGCTGATCATTTTTCCCTCTCCTATCTGTTTAATCAATGTAATATTTTAAACAACTTCTATATTATACGAATAACTTCCTCTTTTTTCAAGTAAAAGACTTACATTTTAAATGAACATTCTATTTATTGTTCGTTTTTAGAAGTTACATTTTTTTAAATATTATCTTAAAGATTAATAATCAATAAAGATTGATTACAAGTTGCTCATAACATGATAGAATATGAATAAATAATTAAATATGCTTAACAAGAAAGGAAGATTAAATGAATTTAGAATGGTCATTAGAAGACTTATATACAGGCTTTGAATCAGTTGAATTTCAAAATGATTTAAAACGCTTTGAAGCAATCAAAGAGGATTTCGCTCATATTGAATTAGTGGATACAATGGAGACAGTTAAACAAGTTATTGTACTTCAAGAAGAATTAGAAGTACTACTCTACCAAATGTTTTCTTTCATTAATTTTAGATTATCTACGAATACAACAGATCAAGAAGCTTCAAAATATTCAAAACAATTAAATAATATGGTAGCTGAATTAACAGATATTTTAACACGTATGGATCGTTTTTTAGGTGAGTCTAAAATGGATGTATCGACAGATGATTCACTTAGTCATTACCAATTTAGAATGAAACAGTTACAGTTAAATTTAAGTCATACGTTATCAGAAGAAACAGAAGCTTTAATTGCTATGATGAATAAAAATGCTAGCTCAGCTTGGGAAAATATGCATAATTATTTAACGTCAACAGTTGAAGGAACACTTAATGGTCAATCCGTTACGTTAAGTGAAGTAAGAAATTATGCGTACGATGCGGATCCATCTGTTCGTAAAGCAGCATACGAGGCTGAATTGGCGATGTATGATCATATTAAGGGACCAATTGCATTTAGTTTGAATCATATCAAATCTCAAGTAAATGATATCTCAAAATTACGTGGTTACTCTAGTCCATTAGCTGCTACTCTTGAAAAATCTCATATGGAAGCTGCAACACTAAAAGCTTTAATTTCAGCAATGGAAGAAAAATTACCAGCGTTTCGTCGTTACTTAAAACATAAAGCTAAATTACTTGGTCACCCAGATGGCCTACCATTTTATGATTTGTTTGCTCCAATGGGTAAAGCAAGTCGTCAATTTACAGTTGAAGAATCTCGTGAGTTTTTAGTGGAGACATTTAGAGATTTTTCTGAAGATTTAGCTGAAATGACAGATACATTTTATGAAAAGAATTATATCGACTTTATGCCTAAAAAAGGAAAAGTTGGTGGAGCTTATTGTGCTAACTTGCCTTTCTTGAAACAATCTCGTATTTTAACTAACTTTGATGGATCAATGAGTTCTGTTGTGACTTTAGCTCATGAATTAGGTCATGCGTATCATGGATTACACATTGAATCTCATGCACCGTTAAATTGGGATTATTCCATGCCAGTTGCAGAAACGGCTTCTACTTTTAACGAAAATATCGTCATGAACAAATTGATTCGTGAAGCAAAATCAGATGAAGAAAAAAGTTATTTACTTGAAAGTCAATTGCAAGATTTAACACAAATTATTGTAGATATTTTATCACGTTATTATTTTGAAACATCAGTATTTGAGCACGCTCAGTCTTCATTCTTGTTCCCAGAGCAATTGGAAGAATTAATGTTAAATGCACAAGACCGTTCATATGGTGAAGGATTAGACCAAAACATTCGTCATCCTTACATGTGGGTTAATAAAGGACATTATTACTCAGGTAGTTTAAGCTTTTATAATTTCCCATACGCATTCGGCGGTTTATTAGCTAAAGGTTTATATGCGAAGTATTTACAAGATAAAGAAGCATTTATTCCTAAATACCAAGAGTTCTTAAATCAAACAACGGTTAAAACAGTTGAAGAAGCTGTTCAAGTTGCTAATATTGATGTGAAAGATAAGAATTTCTGGTTAGAAGCATTGAGTCAAGTGGAAACATCAATTGACGAATGGATTAAACTAACTGATAAATAATATTTCCGAACGTTAGTAATAATTTTAAAGATAAAAAACAAGCATCCGCTATTAGCGAGATGCTTGTTTTTGTATTTATTTATAAATTAGATAAGGGTAACGTTATCATTACCTTACCTTTCTAGATAAAATTATTTAGCAGTCAATTGTTCTTTGATTGCTTCAACAGTCATACTAGAATCAGAAGTCATAATTAATTGTTCACCAGACTTGACTAATAACGTCGGAACCGTTTTGATTTCGTGACGTGAACGAAAAACTTCAATTTGTTCTATATCGTCTGTTTGTTCACTATTTAAAAAGTAAATAGAAGTGTTTGTTTCTTTAGCAGCTGTTTCTAATTTCGATACAAATCGACGACAATATGGACAGGTTCTTCTACCTACAAAAAGAGCTACATATTCCTCTTGATCGAGCTTTTTTTGAGCAGTTTCGGCTGTTATTGTTTGAAAAGATGCAGCATATTCATCAAATTGTTCCATAGTTGTTTCAGTTATCATAAGTTATTCCTCCTGTGATGATTGACGTTATAAAATCGAATGTGTTTCATTTTTTGTTTCCTCTAATGTCATATGAGATTCTTTTTTCAGCTCTTCGTTGATAAAGAATGTAAATCCTTCTCCGTTTACGGATTGGACATCACTAACAATAAAGAAAGCGTTGGGATCAACATAATTTACGATTTTATTTACAAGTATTAATTGTTGACGACTAATAATCATATATAGCACTTGTTTTTGACGGTTCGTATAAAAACCATGGCCATGTAATACAGTTATTCCACGGTCTAAAGTTTGTTGTAATTCCGTTGCTATTTGATGATGTTTATCGCTAATAATAACAACTTGTTTTTTTGGATTTAATCCATACATTATAAAATCGACAACTCTCCCTACTAAGTATACCGTAATAACAGTAATTATGCCCGTCTCAAACCCGTGAATGAAGAAAAATGGAATAACAATGATTGTATCAACGACTAGTAAAGCAGTTCCAGTATTCCAGCCTAAATATTTATTTAATAAACGAGCTACAATGTCACTTCCAGCTGTTGTTCCTCCACCTAAAATAACAATACCCACTGCAGTTCCTGTAATGACGCCGACAATTAAAGGTAGTAAAACAGGTTGTGATAAAGTCACCGGAATAGTTGGCATCACCTTTAAAGCAAGTGAGTACATTCCAACAAAGATAACGGTATAAAACATAGTTCGCTTATCTAAATATCGAACACCAACTACTAATAAAATGCCATTAATAACAAAGTTGGATAAATAAATTGGAATATCGGCTAAATAATATAAAATTAACGTTAATCCAGTTGCACCACCACCACCTAGATTAAAAGGAATCATGAAAATTTGTGTGGATATCGCTAATAGTACACTTCCGATAACAATGAAAAATAAAGACATGATAGATATATTTTTTAACTTTTTTAACATTACTTCCTCCTTTTATTCCGGGTCACGATGAAATCGTCCAATAAATCGTTGTGTCTCACTAATTGAAATAATAACATAAGGATCAATTGATTGTAATAATCGGATGACATTATCAACCTCATACGATGATACTACGGTAATGAGCATCATTCGCTCCTGTTTTGTATAACCACCTTCTACATGAATACACGTAATACCATGACGAAAATTATCAATATATGCTTGACGAATTTCTGCGCCACGAGTTGTTGTAATTTGCAATTTATGTAACTGATAACGTGTATGGAAAGTGGAAACAGTATGTGTTGCAATGTATTGCAAAATAATCGAATAGCCTGCATAACGCCAATCAAATAAGTAACCGTAAATCATTAATATCATACTGTTAAATAAAAAGACATATTCCCAAATCGTTCGTCCACTCTTATTTGAAACATATAAGGCAATAAAATCTGTCCCACCTGTTGATGCGTTACCTTTTAAAGCTAATAAGATATATACGCCGTTTAAAACACCACCAAATATAATATTCAAAATTAAATCATCAAAAATAGGTTCAAATGTTAAGAAACGGATAAAAAAACTAGTTAAACTAATTTGAAGCAAGGATAGTAAAGTAAATCGCACACTAATCCCTTTTGCACATAATATCGCCACCGGTAAGTTTAAGGCAACAATCATAAAAGAAACGGGAATATTAATCCCAATTTGTTGGCCTAATAAATTGACTAAAACAGATACACCTAAAAATCCACTAGCAAGTGTATTTGAAGGCGTTAAAAACATTTTTAATACAAGTGTTTGTAAAAAAGATGAAAGAGCAATAAATAAAATGGAAGTTAATAATCGTAATTTTTTGTTTTTATTTGAATGCGCATGTGTGTCCAATTTTCTCTACCCTTCTCCTGTTAACTCGTGTAATTGTTCATAACGCGTTACTTGCCAACCTTTTCCTTCGATGAAATGCATATAAACACGATAAAATTGAGTATAACCTGTATCAGTTAAAACAATATATAAATGATCTTCTCCAGGCGCTGTATTCACCCAATAATCTAATAAATCTTCTGGGTTCATGTTTAAAACATGACTAGCCGCATTATGAATCTCCATACGATCTATTGAACCATCTTCAAATGTTAAACGATGCTCCCCTTTTTGGTTTGTTGGGAATAGTTTAAAGGTTCCCTCATAGGCTTTGATTACGTTTGGATCATCACTCGCTACTTCTTTTATTTTATTTTTTTCTTCAGCTTCTTTATCTTTTTCTTGTTGTTCACGTTCTTTTTTCTTTTGCTTTAAAGCAGCTTGTTTTTCTGCTTCTTTTTCTGCAATTTCTTTTTTACTTGGCTGTTGAATGACTTCCGTATGATCAGGGCTTATCCATCTAGCAAATGTTTTAGGTTGCCAAATTAATGGAAGTGCAAACAAAATGATAATGACTACTAAACTACTGAGATAAATATAGTTAAGTGGTTGATATGATTTTAAAAGCAATTGAACTCGTTTGGCAAGTTGCTTCATCGTTTAGTTTCGCTCCTTTAAGTGGTTTGTTAAAACGTTCAAAATATTTAATGCCACGCCGTCCTTATGTTGACGTTTAATGTTTCGTTCTCCCTTTTGATCAATGATGGTCACTTGATTTTCATCACTATTAAATCCAATGGTCGTTTGTGAGACGTCATTAGCCACAATAACGTCTAATCCTTTTTTCAAGCGTTTCGCACGTGCATACTCTATAACATGATCCGTTTCAGCGGCAAAACCGATTTTTATTATAGCTTGATCTTTTATTGAACGTAAAATATCTGGGTTTTCAACTAAGTTTAGTGTTAAATTCTTTTGATCATTCGTTTTCTTAATTTTTGTTGTAGCAGGTTGTTCAATGTGATAATCACTAACAGCTGCAGCCATAATAAGTACATCGTGTTGCGGCACTAGTTGGTGAATCAATTGTTGCAATTCTTTTGTATTATTCATTGGATAAGTTTGAATCGATTGATGACGCGGTAAATGTAGTGCATTCTGACTTCCAATCAATGTCACTTTTGCACCAAATAACGCTGCCATATTACTAATCGCTACCCCCATCTTTCCAGAACTGTGATTACCAATATAACGCACTGGATCGATTGCTTCTATTGTGCCACCCGCAGTGATTAAAATACGTTTATCTTTTAGTGCATTCATTTTTGTTCTTGAAAGACCCAATTCATTTAGAGTATCAATCGCTTGAATACTTTGAACTTGAATATCCAATGCCATCATACGACCTTTGCCTGCATATCCTTCAGCTAAAAATCCTTCTTCAGGTTCTAATATAAAGACACCATCTGCTTGGACCATTTGTAAGTTGGATTGCGTTCTGGGGTTATTCCACATTTTAACATTCATTGCCGGAACGATAACTTTTGTTCCATCAAATGCAAGCCAAGTGCTTGTTAACTCATTATCCGCTATCCCATTTGCAAATTTAGCTAATGTATTTGCAGTAAGTGGTGTGACAACAAATAAATCTGCCCAATCTGCTAATTCAATGTGTGCAATTGGATTATCGTTTATTTCTCCATCGACTAATACATGATTTTTAGTTAATACTTCAAAGGTAAATGGTGTAATAAAACGAGTTGCTTCTTTTGTCATAATGACACGAACTGTAGCGCCTTTCTTAATCAATTGACGAACTAACTCAGGAATCTTGTATGCCGCAATTCCTCCAGTTACACCTACAATGATGTGCTTTCCATTTAACATCAGTTATCCTCCTTTAATGACAATTATTTCGCAGACATTTTTATTGATTACTTTAATTTAATCAAGATGCTATTTATTATTTGTTCAAGTACACGAAAAAAGCTGGGACAGGCCCAACTTTTAAATATTTTATTGTTCAATCAATTGTGTTAAACGATCAGGATTAAATCCTTGAAATGGTGGATGACCTTCAATCGATACAACAGGAACAGCTTGAAATCCTAATGATTTTACTTCTTCTAAAGCTGATTCATCTTCTTCGATATTTTTTTCAATAAAGTCAATTTCATGATCATTTAGAAATGATTTAGTAAACTGACAAGGCATACAGTTATGTTTAGTATAAATTATAATGTTTTTCAATATACTCTTCCTTTATTCTTTATTTTACTTATTGTCTTATCTTAACTAAATCACTTAAAAAGGTAAATTAATTTGATAAACAGATAAGTATTAAATCATTTACTTAGGTATGGTATAGCCTTTATCACTCGCATAGTTTGACAGGCTCCACACACCAACTTTTTGACGTTTTGCTTGTTTTTCAATTTGTCTAAAAGCATTCTCTCTTGAATTATTTGGTGGATATATATAGCGAACGATTGCTAAGCCTTCCTCTAGCAATTGCTCCTGTAAATTTTTATCATCAGTAGTTACATAAACTAACAGCCGGTTATAGCGGTCAGTAGTCGGCCCTTTATCAAAAGTAATTTTGACTGTTTTTGCACGATGCAATGCCTGTTCTGCAAATTGTTTTGCTTCTTTTGCATAAGGAAATGGTTGCCCATTTTTTTTCTTTATTTCAGGTGTATCAATCAGCAATAAGCGAGCCTTATAGTCACTGTTATTGTATTCGAAATGAAAAGTATCGCCATCAATCACTTTGTTTACCTTCACTTCATATGTTTCATTCGGCTGAAATGTATCTAATTGACTATTTTGGGGTAATTGTTTTTGTTGGACACTTTCTTTTGACGAAGGTAAAAATACATTTATCTCATCCGAAGATAAATCAAAAAACAGTACACCAATTAGTGCAATTAAGAGATATAATACTCGCTGAGCTTTTTTGTTAAACTTTAATTTATGTCGTTTTGACAAGCTGAATAACCTCGTTTCATTATTTATTAGCAGTTTCTAAATGTTGTTTAACTGCTAATAAATCAAATCCACCTTGATAACTATATAATGTTTTACCCTTTTGATCTTGAATCGCAATTGCTGAATAACGACGAATTTGTGAATCGTTATGAACGATAAGATTTTCGTCAAAGTATGTTGGTATAGTTACTTTTAAATCTTTAACAGCTTTTGTTGCTGTTTCGATTGTTTCTTGTTCACCATCAATTCCAACAATAGTATAGAATTTTACATTAGGATAATCGGCTTCTAATTTATTTAATTCTTGAACTACCGTATGACAAGGTTCACACCAACTTGCCCAGTACAATACAACACGACGTTCAGGTACTTTGAAATTAACTGACTCTTTTTCACCTGTTGGGGTTGCTAATTCATAAATGTCTTTAGGAATATGGAATGTTTCAATTTGTTGTGATGTTTCTTCTTCCTCTGCTTTTGGATCTTCTTTAGGAATAATTTGATTTCCTTTTTCTTCTACTTGTTCAGATGGACGAGTATTTGAATCGTTATGTTTTACGGGTTTTGAAAAATAAAAAATTGAAGCGGTAACGGCAATAAGTAAAATAAAACTAAATATATATTTCCATGTTTGTTTTTTCATAAAATCCTCCAAAATCTATTTAAATTGATAGTCATATTGTACCTTAAAAATCGGTGACTGTCACATGCAACTGTTAAAATTTTCTTGTATAATAGTAAAGATGAATAAATTATGAAAGGAAGTGATTTATTGGACGGCTTATTCATTCATTTTATTTTAAATGAAATTAAACCTCTTTTAGTAGGCGGACGTATTGGTAAAATTCACCAACCACTTGCTAATGAACTCCATTTAGTCATACGCAATAATCGAAAGAATTATCGATTAGTTTTATCGAGTGATCCAAGTTTTGGACGTATTCATTTAACTGAAAAAAATGTTGATAATCCAATGACCCCTCCCCCATTTTGTCAATTATGTCGAAAATATTTAGAAGGTGGACGACTTTTAGCAATTAAACAAGTAGGAACTGATCGTCAAATTCATTTAGTTATTTCTCATCGTAATGAGGTGGGCGATTTAGAACAGTTGCGTCTTGTTGTAGAAATTATGAATCGTCATAGCAACATAGTTTTATTAAATGCTACAAACAAAATTATTAGTGCTATAAAATATGTTGATGAGGATGTCAATCGTTTCCGAACGGTATTACCGAATGATATATATATAAATCCACCTAGTTCAAATAAACATGAAGCAACAATCTATCCAACAGCAATGTTAGATTTGTGGGGCAGTCAACAAGCAGATCATATGGATGAACCATGGCGCTTTTACACTAATATGTTTGAAGGGATTTCTAAACATACGGCTTTAGAATTAGTAGAATTAGCTCAAAATCATCAGCATCCACTCTTTTATGGATTAAATGACTATTTAGATCAATCAATTCAACCAACTGTCTACATTAAAAATGATCGCTATATTGTAACGCCTTTTCCCTATTTAACGATGCGTAATATTCCATCACTGTCTTATGATACATTATCTAAAGCAGTTGATTTTTCAGTTGAAAAACAAATTCAAAAAAATTTCATTAAGCAAAGTGCTGGTGATATTAAACAACTCATCCAAAAAGAAATCAATCGCCATCAAAAAAAATTGAAACGATTGAAACAACAATTAATTGATACAGATGCAGCTGATGAATATCGAATTAAAGGGGAATTATTAACTGCCTATTTATATCAAATTAAACCTGGAGATCAGTTAATCACGCTTCCAAATTTTTATGATAACGAGAAACCGTTAAAAATTACTTTAGCCCCTCATTTATCTGCTAATGACAATGCGCAAAAATATTTTAAAACTTATCAAAAATTAAAGCGCTCCATTCAATTTATCAATCAAGAAATGAAGCGTTCGCAATTAGAAATAGAATATTTTGAGACTTTAGCTACGCAATTAATTGATGCCGATTTAGAAGTGATTGAATCGATTAAGCAAGAACTTCAACAGCAAGGTTATTTAAAAGTAAAACAAACAGCAAAAAAAGTTAGAGCGACAAAATTTAATCCTTTATCATTTACAAGTCCTAATGGTCATATCATTCTTGTTGGACGTAATAATCAAGAAAATGATTGGTTAACTATGAAAAAATCTAATAAACAGGCTTATTGGTTCCATACTAAAGACATTCCAGGAAGTCATGTTGTTTTACAAACAGATCAACCTTCTGAAGCGGATTTACATGCTGGTGCAATGTTAGCGGCATACTATTCAAAATATCGAGATTCAGGAAATGTTCCGGTCGATTATACACAAATAAAATATATCAATAAACCTAATGGATCGAAACCAGGATTTGTTATTTATACCCATCAAAAAACGCTATATGTCACTCCTAGCTTAACATTTAATGAATTGTTAAAAGACTAAAAATTACCGATTAGAGCTCTTTGCTTTAATCGGTCATTTTTTATTTTATTAGAGTCACTTGATCCGTCGTGTCTGTTTCAATTAATTCGACTTGAACATGCTCATTTTTAGCCGTTGGAATATTTTTACCTATAAAGTCTGGTCGAATTGGTAATTCACGATGGCCACGGTCAATTAAGGTAGCTAACCAAATTTTTTCTGGACGACCGTAATCAATTAAAGCATCCATTGCTGCTCGAATTGTGCGGCCAGTGAACAAGACATCGTCTACTAAAATTACACGATGGTTATTAACTAAGCGAGAAGCTTCAGCCGAAATAACAGGTGGCTCAATTGATTGATCAATTCGATCATCACGATAAAACGAAGGGTCTAAAACGATTAATGGCACGTCTTTACCTTCAATTTTTTTTATACGCTCTTGAATACGTCGAGCAATAAATTCACCGCGAGTTTTAATCCCCACTAAAGTAATTGATTCTGCTCCGTTATTTTTTTCTAAGATTTCATATGCAATTCGTGTTAATGTTCGATTAATTGTGGATTCATCTAACAACTGAATCATCCTTTTCTCCCCTTTCGTGTTAAATATTCGAGAGATTCTTTAAATGCAGGTGATAAATCACGTTCAAAATGTAATGGTTCTTTTGTTACAGGATGTATAAAGGATAAAGAATAGGCATGGAGCATTTGTCCAGGCACAGCTACTTTATGGTGTAAATTATAGTACATTGGATCATTGATAATTGGATGACCAATATAATACATATGTGCACGAATTTGATGTGTCCGCCCTGTTTCAAGTTCTAACTCTAAAAGAGTGTATTTTTCGTAACGTTCTTTCACAATAAAATTAGTGATTGCCTCTTTACCCGTTTTAATTACTTTACGACGCAAACGATTTTTAGGATCACGACCCAATGGTGCATCAATTTTACCTGCTTGTGGTCGAACTACGCCATCGACTAAAGCAATATATTTTCGTTTTGCTACTTTTTGTTGAATTTGTTCTTGTAGTTGACGGTGCACTTGGTTATTTTTAGCGACAACTAATAAACCGGACGTATCTTTATCAATTCGATGCACAATTCCCGGACGATAAGCTTCTCCGACAGACGATAATTCTTTACTATGATACATAAGTGCATGAACTAAAGTACCCGTGTTATGTCCTTTAGACGGATGAACAACCATACCAGGTTCTTTGTAAATCACTAGTAGTGAATCATCTTCATATACAATGTCTAAAGGAATATTTTCTGGTTCAACTAATAAAGGTTCTTCCTCTGCCATTTCATACATTTCAATAATATCGCCTTGTTTTAATTTGTATCGATTATTTGTAGCTTCACCATTCACCCGAATAAGGTGTAAATCAATTAGTTTTTGAATATGACTACGTGAGATTTCAGGTAGTTCTATAGTTAACCATTTATCAATACGAATGGTATCTTTATCAATTGTCCATGTTTTAGTTAATTGTGTATTTGTCATTTGTTGACCACCTATTTAATTTGATTTTTTGTTAAATAATTGCAAGATGAGTAGTAAAACACCCACTGTAATAAAAATATCAGCTATATTAAAAATAGGAAAGTCAATCCATTTAAAATGGAACATATCTGTAACATAGCCTTGGCGCACGCGATCAATAAAATTTCCAAGTGCCCCTGTTATAATAAATGAATAAGCGTATGCTTCCAATCGATTACTTTTATAGTGTGAATAAAGGAATACACCTAATAAAATTAGTGCAAAAAAAGTAACAAGTGTAAGTAATGTTTGACGACCATGAAAAATCCCCCATGCGGCACCATAATTATTAATATGAAGTAGAGACATAAATGATCCTAAAAAATCTTGCTCGCTACCTAATGGAATATTACTGACTACCCACCATTTAAATAATTGGTCTAAAATAATACCTAATCCAATAATTAGCAAATATATTGTCATGTGATTGTCATCCTTTTCTTTATTTAACCTGTATTATACCATTATTTTTCATTAATTAGTAAGAACTTTACTTTTTCGTCTGTTATCTTTTTAACATCTATGTAAAAAAATTATAACGAATATTACAGTTGTATCACTAATGTATCACATTTCGGTTCTTTTATATGATATTTAACCACTTTCATTGTAGATTGATTACGAAAACACTATAATATCAAGGGATTAATAATTTTTAAAAGGAGTTTTTTATGAAACATATTACAAAAGTTTTCATATGTATTTCGTTCATATGTTTTTTGAGTGGCTGTGGCTCTCGTGAAAGTCAAGCAATCTCTTCACTCGAAAAGTTTGAACAAACAACTCATGATATGGAATATTCTTTCAATCAAATTAAGGCAAAAGAAGTTAATTTACAAAGTGATTGGGAACAAACTATAGCTGATAGTGATGAAGAAATGAATTTATTTGAAAAACAAGAAGGTCCTGTTTTTGAAAATATTAAAGATCGTTCAGACCAATTAAAAAATATTCATGTTCCTCATAAGCTATTACTCAAAGCAATCAAAAAATTAAAAGCAATTGAGAGCGAC
The DNA here is from genome assembly GCF_000526675.1 of Atopobacter phocae ATCC BAA-285. Taxonomy (GTDB): domain Bacteria; phylum Bacillota; class Bacilli; order Lactobacillales; family Aerococcaceae; genus Atopobacter; species Atopobacter phocae. Next base: position 18,370 of record NZ_JAGN01000006.1, on the reverse strand, counting down.
CAGACAAAAGGAGCATCAAAAGCAGACGTAAGCGCGTTAATCTTTCAGTTAAAGGATTTAGAAGAAAAAATTGCTACGTTTGATGAAGCGTACGAAAAGCAATTAGTTAAAGAGCAACATTTCTTTGCACATCTTGCTAATCAAGATATAAAATTTAAAGAGTTCAACAAAGAGCTTAATCAATTAAACAAAGAAGCGCATCAAACAAAGGAGCAATTATTAGCGATTGAATCATCTCTGCGTGACTTACAAAATCCGATTCGTCAATTGCATGATGGGCTAGTCAATCCCTAATCATTGAAATCAACCTAAGGAGGGTTCAAATGCCATACAAGCAATTATTAACGTTTATTATAATTTCCTTGACTCTCATGGGATGTTCTTTCAATAAAGAAACGAATAAAATAACTAATGAGCAAATAATAGAAACTACACAATCGCCTAGTCAAACAGCAATCAATAAAGAAAAATTAAGTCAAACAACTTATCGATTTGATCCACAAACATCTTTAATTGTTCCTAAAGATAACAGTGTTTCAGAAAAAGTAGTATTACTGACTTTTGATGATACACCTGATGGACATGCAATGGAAATTGCTAAAGCCTTAAAAGAACGCAATGTATCCGCCATGTTTCTAGTGAATGGTCATTTTCTTGAAACTGAGGAACAAAAACAAATCATAAAAGATATTTATAACATGGGTTTTATGATTGGTAATCATACATATCATCATCCTTATTTGAATCAATTAAATAAAGAACAACAAAGAGAAGAAATTGTCCCATTAAATGATATTGTGGAAGATATAACGGGAGAACGTCCGACTTTCTTCCGACCACCATTTGGAGTATACGATGAGATAACTAATGAAATTGTTCATCAAGAAGGTATGCACTTAATGATGTGGTCATTTGGATATGATTGGCAAGCAGATTATCAATCACCTGAAAAATTAACAGAGATTACTTTAAATACACCGTATCTTGGCAATGGTTCCAATATTTTAATGCACGATCGTTCTTGGACGGCTGAAGCAATAGGAGCAATTGTTGATGGGTTAAAAGAGAAAGGATTTCAAATCGTTGATCCTTACTCAATTGAACCCTATCAGAATGGAGGTTCTCAATGAAATTAGACAAAAATAAGCGATGGTTTGTACCATTGCTCTTCTCTATTTTTATAATCAGTTTATTCTTACCTTTTAACAATCGAATTACAGCTGATGAAAAAACAGACGAAATTAATGAATTATATAAAGATAATGCTTTATTAGGCATACCAAAAAATTTACCCCAACGTTTCTTTTACGATAGTGGTGTAGACATCCCTTACCCCAAAGAAGGTGTAAAAGGAATATATACTGCAGCTCATAATTTTGTCGGTAAAGAAAGAAAGCATGTATTAAAAATTTTAGACCAAACGAAATTAAATGCGCTTGTACTCGATGTGAAAGATGATTCTGGTTTTATCACTCTTCCACTGAAAGGATTGCAGTCAAAATACGCGAAACAAAATACACGTGATTTTATCCCAGATACTAAAAAAATGATGAAAACTTTAGAAAAGCATCAAGTGTATCCAATCGCGCGAATTGTTGTGTTTAAAGACACCATTTTAGCTAATGAACGCCCTGATTTATCATTTAAAAATGCAGACGGCTCATTATGGACGTCTGGTGGAGGCGATTCTTTTGTCAGTCCTTTTAAAAAGGAAATTTGGGATTATAATGTAGATGTTGCTATTGCTGCAGCTAAAGCTGGATTTAAAGAAATACAATTTGACTATGTTCGTTTCCCAGAAGGCTTTGAAACTTTCTCAAATCGTTTGTATTATGACACAGAGGGTTATTCTGAAGAAACAGATGGTATACAACAACGTGTTGAAGCCGTTACAGACTTCGTTGCCTATGCTCATAAGAAATTGCAACCTTATGGCGTTAAAGTTGGTGTTGATATTTTTGGATACGCAGCTACTATTCCAGAAGCACCAGGTATTGGTCAAAATTTTAGTAAAATTTCAAACAATGTCGATGTTATTTCATCAATGATTTATCCAAGTCATTGGGGCTTGTCATACTTTGGAATTGAAAATCCTGACTTGCATCCATACGAATTAGTTCAATCTTATATGGTAGTTGAAAATCAAGTTTTAAGCGCATTGGATAACCCACCAATAAGTCGTCCCTGGCTACAAGATTTTACCGCAAGTTATTTAGGACCTGGCCGATATTTAGAATATGGACCAGAAGAAGTTAGTTTACAAATTCAAGCTTTACGAGAAGCAGGTGTTAATGAATATTTACTATGGAATGTTCAAAATAGCTATTCCACTGAAGCAGATTATTAAATTTTAACTAGAAAGACCTTCTCTTGATTAAGAGAAGGTCTTTTTTTAATGCATAGATTGTAAATGATTCATCCGAATAAAAGCTAAATATTTTTTAATAACAGGTTGTTTATATGCATGCTCTAATGCTAACGCATATGTATTAATTTGAACACGGTATTTTTCAATACGTTGTGCGAGTAATGTCTTAGGTACCCCATCTGTTTTATAATCAATCAGAATAATGCCATCAGGTGTCATGACGAATAAATCAATGATTCCATGAACCATAATCCGATCATCCTGAGAATGTTCTGATGATTTAAATAGATAGTGAGTAGGTAAAACCATTGAAAATTGTTTCTCTACTTCAATTTGATAGTCGGGCTTCAAATATTGTAATAAATACTTTTGGACGTATTGCACTAATTCATCACGTTCTGCTATTGTAATGTGATGATGCAATTCATGCTGATTATAAATAGTAACAAAGAAGGAATGAAAGTCTTCTGGAAACTTTTCGGAAACATAACATGAAATTAATTGTTTTAAGAAATCATGATATAAGGTTCCTAATTGCATCGGATCTAAATCATTCTTATCCTCGTTTGATTGGAGAATAAATTTAGGTTTATAATCGAGTGATGTTTTATAGTAGTTAATATGTTGGTCTTCAATAAATGAAGCAGGCGTTAGTTGATATTCATCTGGATCAATTTGTAATTGCTTAATTTCAGATACTGATTGAAAAGCGGTTGTTTTAGTAGCTAATGGATTGGAATAATTAACTGGTTTAAAGGTATTAAGGCTATTTTGAATCTTAGATAAACGCTCGACTTCTGAATCTGATAAATTTTCTTTTAAATTGAATACGGTTGGATGATTTATCTCTTGTAATTCATCAGAAGTTGGTTGAGTAATTCTAATAGAATAACCTTGAGCTAAAAATGCTGGTAATATCCATTTTAAGAAGGCATTAGCGCCTTTTCTAACACTCATAGGTAAATATCCTACATCAAGTGACCAATCCGTTGCATGATACTCTTCATACGTTTTTTGGTCAATCGTTCCGACTAAATACAACTTTTCTTTTGCACGTGTCATGGCAACATACAACTTGCGCATTTCTTCAGCTTTTTGTTGATTTATAATTTCTTGTTTAATAATGACACGGTATAAAGATTCATATTTAATTAATTGCTGATAATCTGAGTAACCTAGACCAATTCCCTTTTGCGCTGTCATTAATACATTTTGATTAGCATCTTTCAAATTAAATTGACGATGGGTATCCGTTAAAAAGACAACCGGAAATTCTAGCCCTTTACTTGCGTGAATCGTCATTACATGAATCGCATCTTCTTGTTCTTCTGGTAATTCTGCACTCTCTAAATCGATGTCGATGGATTGCATTCGTTCGATATATTGAATGAATTGATATAAGCCTTTAAACCCATAATTTTCAAATTCTTTAGCATAATTAGGTAACGCATTTAAGTTGGCTACCCGTTGTAAACCATTCGGTAATTGACTCAAGCGCTCAAGTAGACGAGTTTGGTGGTATAGGGAATGAATTAATTGAAGTAATGTGATTTGACGACTTTGATTGCGCCATTGCTCCAATAACTTCATTAGTCGGTCAACCTTATTCATTAATTGGTCAAAATCAACTGATCCTTTTTGCGCTAATTCTTTTAATGCTTGTTGATCACCCTTTTTCATGTATAAGTCATAAAGTGCATCATAGAAAAATCCTGAAGTATTAGCAATACGAATTAAAGTTAATTCAGGTTCCTTAAATTGAAATACAGGTGAACGTAAGACCGCTACTAAAGGAATATCTTGTAACGGATTATCAATTATTTTTAAGAAAGATAAAACGAGTGAAACTTCTGATCGTTTAAAGTAATTTGATGGTTGATCAATTTTAATTGGGATTTGATGTTCTTTAGCTACTGCTTCAATCGTATCGTTTCCTGTTCGAGTAGGAACTAAAATAACTATATCACTGTATTTTAATTCACGTTCGCTATCCTCTTCTTTAACCATATATTTAGAATCCATTAAACGCTTTATTTCTAACATTATTTGATTTGCATTCAAACGTTCATTAGTAGTGTCCTCTTCTTTGTTGGTGCTTTCTAATTCTTCAATTGCTTGAATCGAAGATTGTTTTTCTTCTTTTTCTTTTAAAGTCAGTAATAATTCGGTTGCATAATGGGGATTATTATCTGAGCTATATTTACCAGATACAAGCTGCGCTGAAGGATCTTGGTAATTAATTTCGCCAAATTCTTTTGACATGATTTGGTTAAAAATTAAATTAATACTGTCAATGACTTCTGGTCGAGATCGGAAATTTTCGGCTAAAACAATTTTTTCCCCATTACTTCCTTTCGTATGATTAAATTGATCAATTGGGTGATAAGTTTCATACTTTTCTAGAAATAACGTCGGATCAGCAAGACGGAAGCGATAAATTGATTGTTTCACATCCCCTACCATAAAACGTTTGCCTTCTCCGATAATCGATAAAATCTTCTCTTGCAATGGATTAGTATCTTGATACTCATCAATCATTACTTCTTTAAAATGATTTTTATAATAAGTTGCTACTTCATCAATTGATAAAATGGCTAATGCATAATGTTCTAAATCATTAAAGTCCATAAGATATCGAGTTTGTTTTAATTGCTGATACGTATCTCGAAATAATTGAGCGACTTGAATTAATAAAGACGCAATTTCTTTCGTTTTTTTAAAAACAGATAGCTGAGTGTTACTGTCGCTATATAAAGTTTGATCTAAAAAATTCGGCTTATTACCGTTTTTAAAATCATCTTTAAATGTCTTAAATGATTCATCTAACCATAAATATTCTTCGCTGTACTCGCCTTCTTTTATTTTTTTATTTAAAGCTGGTTTTCTAGGAAATGGTGTTTCAAATAAATCGACTGCTTCTGTATAGCGATTTCCTCGAATTGCCATAATCATTTGATCTAATCGCATCGAGTAAGTTTCTAATAATTCCAACCATTTTTCTTGAGCTTTATCTTTTGAATTCGGTACTTGACGATATAAATATTCACTTTCTTTTTTTAACAGTTCACATGCCTCGATTAGATTTGGTTTTAATAGTTCTTTATATACATATGTATCCTCTAACGTCTGATCCGTTTCTTTTGGATAATATTGTAAAGCTTGTTGATACCATTCTGTAACGTTGGGATTGACCTGTGCAAAATTGTCGAGTTGAATAATTACATCTTTTAAGTATTGATCATCATTTTCGTTTAAAAATTGTTCGATTAAAGGTTGATACTTATCATCAGTATAGATAATTGAACGTAATGAATCCCATACACGTTCTTTCAATAATTTTGATTCGACTTCTCCAGATATTAATTTTAAATTCGGCGTTAAATTAATTAAATAACCGTGACTATCGACTAAACGTTTACAAAAACTATGTAAGGTTGAAATATAGCTATCTGATAAATTTAATCGTTGATTTAAATAATAACGCTTTTCATCAACTGAAGTGGCCGTTGTTATTTTATTTTTTAATTGTTTTTCAATTCGTTCTTTCATTTCATGTGCTGCTTTTTCAGTAAATGTAACAATTAATAGTTCATCAATTGCAATATTCGAATGATTAGTGTCTTGATGATAATTTAAATGATTTAATACACGTTGTACAAGAACGAATGTTTTACCACTTCCCGCACTTGCAGAGACTAAAATATCATGTCCGGTCGAATAAATGGCTTGTTTTTGTTCAGGAGTATACTGAATACTTGTTGTTTTATTTGCCATTTCCTTCTCCTTTCAATTGATTTTGAATTTCATTTAGAAGTATGAGCTTTTGTGAATCGCTTCTTTTTTCTAATGGGCGATATTGATTATTATCAAATAATGGATCAAACCACGTTATACTGTGGTATTTACCTGATTTTATCGTATCGATATATTTTGTATCTGCTAAAGGTGCAAATTGTAAGTGACCACTTAAAATATCTTTAGCAGCTTGCTCAATTAACCATTCGGTATATTTCATTAATAATTCAAATTCTGCAGTTGTCAACGTATGACTACTTTGTTTATTGAACGCAGCAGCTTGCTCATCCTCTTCTCTTCCTGTAAATTGTTCCCATTCCTTTTTAAATTTATATGGCAACAGATCGGATTGACTAGCGGCTGTTTTATCTCGATGTAAATCAGTCAAAACATCAATATTTTGTAGTACGTACCCTTTTGGTTTCATTGCATTGGCAATTTTACTAAAATCAATCAGTTGATTTTCGTTAAATGCTTCGTTTTGTTTTAATAAGTTTAATTTAAGTGATTGATATAATGCACCTAATGGTTTAATCGACCGATTATTTATAGTTACTTGCTTGATCGCATTTAAATAAGTCATTACTTGCAAGTTTGTTCCGTTTATAATATCCCGAATATTGAGTGTTTTATTACCTGATTTATAATCAGTAATGAGTGCGTATGGCTGTTGATTAACTTCGAATAATTCTAGACGATCAATTCGTCCTCTTACTTGAATTAATCGTTTTTCATTTTGAATCGGAACTTCATATTGCAAACTAGGAATCAGCAACTTATTTTGATCTGTTTGATGACGTCGTTCAAAAGACTGCTCAGTAAAACTATCGTGTGTGACTAATTGTTGTTGTGTGTTTAGTATGTACTGGAACAGATGATGTAAATTAAGAGATAAACGTTCTTTGACATGTTTTAAATAAGGGGTTTTATCATACATCTTTAAAATCGGATGATTAGCTTGATTAAGTTCTTCATGAATAGATTGTGTTAAGTGTTCCATTGTAATAATAGACCAATCTGCTTGTGGATGTTGCGTAACTTTATTCCATACTCTTTCCATTACATCATGGAAGACTTGGCCTTTTTCTAATTGAGTAATTTCAAATAATTGACGTTCTTTTAATTTTAAACCGTAATTTAAAAAGTAATTGTAAGGGTCTTTATAATAATTTTCTAACCGTGAAACACTCAAATATAAATCTTTTCCGTATAAAGCAGTGGCTAAATCAACACCAATAGATTCGGGTAAATTATGCCACGTATTTAATTCGATTAATTCACTTTTAGCTTGACTTTCAGATGCATTCCAATCAATTAAGTTAATCATTGATAATTCGTCAATGAATAGACGGAAAATATCTTCTTCATGAAATAAATGTGTGCGATTAGTTATCTTACGTTCAATTTTTAAACAATCCATTAGTTGCATGACATATGGTGAACGGTCAATTGGTTGATGATTAACATCATGCGACGAATAACTTAGAAATAAATAGTCTGTTGCAATACTTAATGCCCGTGCAAAAATAAAAGGCTCCGTAGCGACCGTTTCTTTCTTTAATGGTTTAAATCTCGGTGTAGAAGCTGTGTCATTTCGTAATTGTTGACTAAGATTTTCACGTTCACGATTGTCTAATAAAGAAATGGATTGTCCCATTCGTGGAAGCGAATGTTGATCTAAACCCATAATAAATACAATTGGTGAAGAACTAAATTGAACAGCATCAATTGATGTAACCACTACTTGATCCACCCGTGATGGAACCAGTTGATAATGATTAGTTTCAAATGCAATTTTGATTAACTCAAAGAAACGGTTTGCATCTAACTGATTAGTTGTATGATAAGTCATGAATTCATCTAAAATATTGATAAGTAACTGCCAAGCTTGCTCTTCATGTTGGGCTAATTCGAGTTGTCCCTCTTTAAGTGCATTTTCTCTCCAAAAATCAGTACATAATTGTACATTATCTTTTTGCATCCATTCATAAAATAATCCTGTCATCTCTTCTAACGATTGGGCGGAATAAAAATGTTCGCGAATTTGTTCAATTGCTTCAATTAACTTTTTGTAATGCTGCTCGAATAAATCAAACCAATCATCTGTTTTCCCACGAAAAACATTTCGAATCAATTCCTCGTTTTTAAATTGATCCACTATTAAGGGAAAACGTTGATCAATTCCAAGCGCTAAAACAATAGTCTCAACTGAGTCGACTAATTGGCGCCACTTTTCAAGTGACCAATCTTTAAAATATGTTGGTAACCATCGCTCACTTCTTAATAGTCGAATTAAATCTTGTCCTGTCCAATACGGTTGAAGCATACGCTCAAGACTTTGTATCATTTCATGTAATGGATGTTGATCCATTGCTTCAGGCTCATCTATAAATATTGGAATCTGACGTTGTTGAACAGTTTGTTGAATTAATTCTTTATATCGAGATAGATCTCTAGTCATCACAACAATATCTTTATATCGATAATTTTTATGATGGACTAACTCATTGATTGATTGCAAAATAGCTAACCACTCTTTTTCATATGTATCTCCTTCGAGCCACTCCACCTCAAGAGAAGTGGTTAACGTTTGCTGCTCATCATTTATACTAGAAAAGAGTGTAAGCCACTGTTCAGCGAGAGGATGATGAATTGTAGTTTCTTGAATGTTTTCAATTTGACAAGTTAAATGATATTTTGGACAGTCCATTTGGAGTAAATGTAATGTATTTAAAGCAGGCCAATATCCATTAAAATAATCGAGTGCTTCACTGGTTGACGTAACATTCAATCCAACTGGTAAATATACAAACACTTGAGTTGATTGAGCTAATGACAATATAAAATCTTGCTCAAGCGCTGAAAAACGGAAGAAATGACTAATATAAACAGTTTGTGGTAGTTTATTTTGTTCAGCCAATTGTTGGATTGCTTTTTTTGCGGCGTCAAATAAAATCTCTTGTTCATTTAATTGGGAAGGCTTTAATTGATTGAATGTTTCAAATATTTTCTTTAAATCATGTATTTTATCTTTTAAAAAAATTAATTCGGGCCGATCTTCTGCCCATGAAAGTTGATTAAAATCAATTTGTCCCGCTTCAAATTCATGATACAAGTCCAAGCATAACTTAATAAACTCTTGAAAATGCACTTGTCCTTTAAACACCGTTAAATCAGATTCAACAATTAAAAGCGATTGAGCCATTATTAAATGTTCGACACTACTTGTTGGTAACGGTTGATTTAAAATATCGTTTCCTTGTAATAAAGACCAAATAAAACGAGAGATTGAAAAAACTTTTGTATGAAACGAAGCACTGACCTGCTTATTCTCATTCAATTGCTGAATCATTTCTTTTTCAGCATTAAATTTAATATGTTCTGGAACAAGTACTATTTGTTCCTTTTGTTCATTTTCTCCTTGAATTAAATGAGGTAAATAATCGAGTTGTGGTTGGAATGAAATGGAATGTGCTTTAATCATTAAACGCATAAACTTACTCCTTTCAATTGTCTTTATTATTATATCAAATCAACAAGAAAGATAACATGTTATTAAGAGATAAGAAAAAACCATCATTCAATCGAATGATGGTTCTGACTTTTATGATAGTTGAACAAAACTAAATGGGTCAGTTATTATTTGAGTTGGAATAATCTCAATTTTTTCATTTAATTGACTAGTAAACCACTGTGTCATGTAATCGGTAATTAAAAATTCCATAAAATGACCTGGATCAAGTGCAATTAAATCGGTTTCCTGAATATCGTGACTTGTATGATAATATAAATCACCGGTGATTAATATATCAGCACCTGCTTTTATGGCATCATTATAGTATTTTCCACCATCTCCACCAATTACAGCTATATGTTGAATCATTTGGTCCATTGACGGTTGATTTACAACACGCATGTTTTTCCAATTAAATTGATATGAAAGTAACTCTAAAAATTCAGAATATTTAATTGGTTCTTCTAATGATCCAACACGACCTAATCCAATACGCATGTCATCCCATGCATCTTTTTCTATCGATGAAGATACAGGCAATTGATGTTCTAAATGATGTATAAAATGTTTCATATCATTTAGATATAATTCTGATAAATTGGTTTGATAAATAACTGCAGAGTTCTTGGAATCGACAACTCGTTGCCATTCTATTTCAATCGGTTGCATTGAGCCACGAACAGTCCATTCTGTTGTGTCAAAAATAGTTTGGAATAGCGCTTCATCATCTTGATTAATTTCAATTGAAATGTTGTAGCGAGATAATCTTTGTGTTTCATGAACGACTTTCACATCATTTAATGATAATGCATTCATAAACCAATCATTCATTCCACCTGGTACGACATCTAAATTCGTATGCGCAACATAGACTGTAATATTATGCTTGATCAAATCTGCTATCATTTTTTCTTGAGGATTTGAAAAGTCAATTTGAGTCAGTGGACGATAGATAATTGGGTGATGTGCAAATATAAAATCAACTTTTTTTTCAATGGCTTCTTGAACAACACTTGGCCTTATGTCCAATGTAATCATCATTTTATTGACAACTTGATTAGCATCACCAATTTGTAATCCAATAGTATCTCTATCCATTTTAAAATGTTGTGGACAGTGTGTTTCAAATATGTTAATGATATCAGCGACTTTCATAATGGTTAAGCACCTCACTCAGTTCATTTATTTTTTGTTCAAACATTTGGTATTTTGGATGATCGTGATTTAATTGGCTTAAAATGGAACGCAAATGTTTTTTATCTTCTTGGTACTTGTTAATCACTGCTTGATTAGGTTCCTTTAATAGAAGTGGTCCATACATTAGTTCTAAATCTGTATAAGTAGTTGGCTGTTGGCGTTTAACGGCCTTTATAATTGGGTAAAAACGATTAACTTCTTGAATCATTTTTTCATCAATAATTTCATAGGAATGATCCATTAACCATTGTCGCAATGTTTTTTCGCCAATATTAGGTTGTAATATAAGAACAGCTTGTTCATTTAGTAATTGTTTATTAAAACCATCAGCTAAAATAGAACGAATTAATTCTCCACCCATGCCACAAATAGTAACAGTACCAATTTGATTAACTTCTTCAGACTGTTCATCAGAGAAAACGTTAAACCCACTTCCTAAACGACAGCTAATTACTTGCTCTAAATCATTTGCACGTACAGCTTTAATCGCATTAGCTAGTGGCCCTTCGCTTACTTCACCTGCAATCGCCTTGGTAATTTTTTGATTGAGTACAAGATGAATGGGTAAATAGGCATGATCGCTACCAATATCTAGTAATATTTGATTAGAATCAACTAAATCTGCAACTTGTTGTAATCTTGGACTTAATTTCATAGTTTACTCCATAAAATCTTTTAATTGTTTAGAACGACTTGGATGTTTTAATTTTCTTAAAGCTTTAGCTTCTATTTGACGAATACGTTCACGTGTTACACCAAAAACTTTTCCAACTTCTTCTAGTGTTTTTACTTCGTTATTATGTTCTTCAGATAAACCAAAACGTAATTTCAGTACATTCTCTTCACGGTCAGTTAATTGTTCTAATACTTCATCAAGTTGTTCTCTTAATAATGTTGCAGCAGTATGTTCTGCAGGACTAGTTGCGCCTTCATCTTCGATAAAATCACCTAAATGTGAATCATCTTCTTCACCAATTGGCGTTTCTAATGAGACAGGTTCTTGAGCAATTTTTAAGATTTCTCGCACTTTTTCTGTCGCTAAATCCATTTCTGCACCGATTTCTTCAGGGGTTGGTTCGCGTCCTAAATCTTGTAATAATTGACGTTGGATACGTACTAACTTGTTAATGGTTTCAACCATGTGAACCGGAATACGAATAGTACGTGCTTGATCAGCAATTGCACGAGTGATCGCTTGTCGAATCCACCATGTAGCATACGTAGAAAATTTGAAGCCTTTAGTATGGTCAAATTTTTCTACAGCTTTCATTAACCCCATGTTTCCTTCTTGAATCAAATCTAAAAATTGCATGCCACGTCCAACATAACGTTTTGCAATGGATACAACTAAACGTAAGTTAGCTTCAGCTAATTCTTGTTTAGCAATAGGGTCGCCTTCTTCAATACGTTTAGCAAGTTCAACTTCTTCTTCAGCATTTAATAATGGCACACGACCAATTTCTTTTAAATACATACGAACAGAATCATTAATTTTAACACCCGTTGGAACCCCAGCATCTTCTGCTTTGGTACGCGTTAAATCAGCATCTTCTGCATTTAAAGCGGCTGTTTGTTTATCATTTTCAAGTTTTAATTGTGTCGTTGAAGGTCCACCGTCTTTATCAACGACAGAAATTCCTGCGTCTTCAAAACGATTCATTAAACGTTCCATTTGTTGTGCATTTAATTTGTAAGGAGTTACAATCTCATCTGTAAGTTCATCAATCAGAATTTGTCCGAATAATTTTTTCTTAGCAATCAACTTTTTAGTATCTTGTTCGTATTTTTTTACGTCAAATTCTTCATTTGTCATTTTTTTTGACATGTTTCAAGCTCCTTTTTACTTCATTTGATAATTTCTAATTAACTCAATTAATTGTTGACCAAGTTCTGTTGCTAGATGATTTTCACCTTTTGCGTAAAGTGTCTTAATTTCTTGATTTAATTGTTTAATTTGTTCTTCGTAACTTTTATTAACTGTAATAATATCGACTAAATCCTTAATTTCTTGTGGCGAAAGTTCTTCGTTCAAATTTAAATATGAAATATCTACTAATAACTTCTCCAAATGAGGCTTTCCACTCAATTCGAGCAAAACATCTTGAATATGGAATGGGGCTTCGTATTGTTGATGAAATACTTCTAAAATCCAAAATAATAATTGGAAATTTTCATCAGGAAAACTTAATTCATTAAAATCGATTAAGTGCCACGTTTCATCATTAGTTAACAAACGATAAATCAGTTGCTTTTGTGCCCTTTGCAATCGATTAGATAATTCTGGGAGCTCTGTGATTGGTTCACTTTTCTTAATAGTTGGTTTAAGCGATTTCTCTTTAGTAGGTAATCCTTCAAACATCTCAATTAAAATTTGTTCATCTAAACTAAATTCTAATGATAACTCTTTAATATATCTTGTTTGAACTAAACGACTTTCAAATTGAAGTTCAGGTAACAATTTTTCAATGTATTTAGACACTTCATTAGGATTACTTAATTGATAGTCTAACGCATAAAACCGTTTGTAAAATTCAAATGGTGTATCACGCTTATGTAAATAATGATTACGAAAAGCTTCCGCGCCATTTTTTTGTATATAGTCATCTGGATCCATTCCGTCCGAAAAATTTAAAATACTAATATCAAAATGTTTAGTGCTTCGGATCATTTGAATTGCTCGATCAGTAGCTTTTAAACCAGCTGAGTCTCCATCATAAGAAATAATGATATGATTAGTTAATGGTCGAAGTTTTAAAATTTGCTCTTGTGTCAAACTTGTTCCCATTGAAGCAACAGCTTGTGAAATACCCGCCTGATAAACTGAAATGACATCCATATACCCTTCTAATAGCAGCACTTCATTTTCACGTCGAATCGCTTTTTTTGCTAAATCAAAGTTAAATAAAAATTGACTTTTATGAAAAAGTGCTGTTTCAGGGGAATTAATATACTTAGCTTGTTGAAAACTAGCATCTAACTCATCTGTATCACTTACCGTTCGACCCGATAGACCAACTGGCTTGCCATCTTCGTTTCTTAATGGAATAATCAATCGGTTATAAAATCGACTGATTAAGGTATTAGAAGGTTCGTTATTTCCCTCTGTAAATAATCCAGATTGTTGAATGGATTCTTCGGTTAATTCATTCGATTCAAAAATTTCATGAAGAAGTGTTCGATTAATTGGCGCAAATCCGAGTTGAAACGTTTCGATAATTTCATCGGTTAATCCCCGGTTTTTTATATATTTTTTTGCTTCCTCACCGGCAATTGTATTCTTTAATGTGTGATGAAAAAAACGAGTGGCTTTATTAAGTAACGAATAAGTTGACTCATACTGTGTAATTTTTCTTGAAGACTGATTATCAATTTTTAAATCGATATCTAAATTACCTAATTCAGCTACTTTTTTAACCGCTTCGGGAAAAGAGACTTGATCAATTTCTTGAATAAAACCAAATACATTGCCACCACGTCCACAACTAAAACAGTGATACAATTGTTTTTCGGGAGCTACTGAAAAACTTGGCGTTCTTTCTTCATGAAATGGGCAATAGCCAAAATAATTTTTACCACGTTTTTTTAATTCAACGTAATGTTCAATAATAGGCAATATGTCAACATTTTCACTGACATCCTTAATTATTTCGGGAGATAATCTAACCATGTGTCATCATCTCCAAGTTATTTTATAGCTTCTTCGATTAGTTCCCATATTGCCTCTTTTCCATATCCTGTATAAGAGGAAAAGAGATAATAGGCGTCATCTTCTGGAATTTGAAATGCTTTTTTAGCCATTTGATAATGTTTATTATGACGCCCTTTTGGGATTTTGTCTGTTTTTGTTAGCACAATTCGGAACGGAAAATCCAATTCAGCTAAAAAGTTAGCCATTTGAATATCATCTTCCGAAGGTGCATGTCTAAAATCAACGATTATTAATACTAAACAAATCATCTTACGACTAGAAAAATAGGTTTCTACCATTGTTTTCCATTTTGCACGATCTGTTTTAGACACTTTTGCATAACCATATCCTGGAACATCAACAAAGAAAAATTTCTCATCCATGTTGTAAAAGTTTAATGTTTGCGTTTTTCCTGGTTTACTTGAAGTACGAGCTAACGCTTTGCGGTTAATTAACTTATTAATGAATGATGATTTCCCAACATTACTTCTACCTGCTAATGCGACTTCTGGTACCATCAGATCAGGGTACTGTCTAGGAAGTACTGCTGATGTTGTAAATGTAGGATTTTTAATTAGCATGCATTACCACCTCTTTTCAATTGACGAAAAGAGATGAAATCAAATAAATGCTTGACCTCACCTCTCCTCCTTGTAATACTATAGTTTATTATTTTCTTCATCAAATAATATTGGTTTTCTAGTCCCATTAATGGTACCTTTAGTAATTTCAACTTTTTTAATTTCTGGACGACTAGGAATTTCGTACATTACATCTAACATTATAGACTCAATAATTGAACGTAGTCCACGTGCCCCAGTATTTCTACTTAACGCTTTTTTGGCGATTTCAACTAAAGCATCTTTTCGAAACTCTAATTCGACCCCTTCAAGTTTTAATAACTGTTGATATTGTTTAACTAAGGCGTTCTTCGGTTCTGTTAAGATTTTTACTAAATCTTCCTCTGTTAATGGTTCAAGAGTCGATATAACTGGTAATCGACCGATAAATTCAGGGATCAATCCAAAACTTAACAAATCTTCAGGGATAATTTGTTGCATAATACTTTTAGACTCATCATAGCCTTCACTATTTGAACCAAAACCGATAACTTTTGCCCCAAGACGCTCTTTAACAATTGTTTCAATACCAGCAAAAGCTCCACCTACAATGAATAAGATGTTGCTTGTATCAATTTGAACTAATTCTTGCTGAGGATGCTTTCTTCCACCTTGAGGAGGAACGGATGCAACAGTACCTTCTAGAATTTTTAGTAGAGCCTGTTGAACTCCTTCACCACTTACATCACGTGTAATACTAACATTTTCACTTTTACGTGCTATTTTATCAATTTCATCGATGTATATGATACCATGTTCTGCAGCGGCAACATCAAAATCAGTGGCTTGTAATAGTTTAACTAAGACATTCTCCACGTCTTCACCAACATATCCTGCTTCAGTTAATGTTGTAGCATCAGCAATAGCAAAAGGAACATTTAAAATACGTGCTAATGTTTGAGCTAAAAATGTTTTTCCAGATCCAGTAGGACCGATTAAACAAATATTACTTTTTTGTAATTCAACTGCATCTTCATCTGCCTCTGAATCCATCATATGATTAATGCGTTTAAAGTGATTGTAAACTGCTACTGCTAGTGCTTTTTTTGCGTCAAATTGACCAATTAAATACTCGCTTAATTCTTTTTCAATTTCTTTTGGTTTGAGTAATTCAATTGCGCCAAAGTCAACTGAACTTTTTAATTCTTCAGTCATAATTTGGTAAGCTACTTCAGCACATTCATTACAGATGAAAGCATTTGAGCCGGCAATCATCTTTTTTACGTCTTCCTGTTCTTTACCACAGAAAGAACACCGGATTTCTAATTCATTATCATCAATCATGAACGAATAACCCATCCTTTCATTTCACATCAAAACTAAAGAAAATTTCGACATGTATTAAAATGGCTAAAACAGGCGAACACAAGATTCGCCTGTTTCGTTTTTAAAGTAATTTTTCAACTGAATCTAATATTATTTTTCAACAGCTGTATCTGTAATTAAAGCTAAAGCTTTTTTCATTTTAATGTCTTCTGTTAACATTTCATTTGATACAACTTGTTTTACTTGTTCTAGATCCATTTGATATTCTTTTGATAAGTTTTCAATTTCTTCTTGAATTTCTTCTTCAGAAACTTGAATTTCTTTATCTTTAACAATTTGTTCTAAAATAAGATTTGTTTTTACACGGATATCTGCATCAACAGCCATGTTATCACGTAAATCTTGTTCTGTTGTATTAGTGATTTGGAAGTATAAATCTGGTTCAATACCTTGACGACGCATATTGTTTAAGTAATGTTCTACTTGACGATTTACTTCTTCTTCAACCATTTCTTTTGGAAGGTCAACGATTTCAGCATTTTCAATTGCTGCACGAATCGCTTCTTCTTGAACTTTTTCATTTGCTAATTCAGATTTTTGGTTTTCTAACTCTTCTTTTTTAGCTTGTTTTAAATCAGCTAATGTTTCGTAATCTTCGTTTACATCTTTAGCAAATTCATCATCTAATTCTGGTAATTCTTTTGTTTTTACTTCGTGAACAGTTACTTCGAAGATTGCTTCTTTACCAGCTAAATCAGCAGCTTGATACTCTTCTGGGAATGTAACAGTTACTTTTGTTTCGTCCCCTTCTTTAGTACCAACTAATTGATCTTCAAAACCTGGAATAAATTGACCACTTCCTAATTCTAGAGAGTGATTTTTATCTTCTCCACCTTCAAAAGCAACTTCATCGATGAATCCTTTGTAGTCGATAACAACTGTATCACCAAGTTCTGCAGGTGCATCTTCTTTTAATACTAATTCTGCGCGAGTTTGTTGAAGAGCTTTAATTGCTTCTTCTACTTCTTCTTCAGAAACTTCACGGTCTTGTTTTGCAACTTCTAAACCTTCAAATTGACCTAATTTAACTTCAGGTTTGATAGCAAAACGAGCTTTAATTTCCCAATCTTTACCTTTTTCAAGTGTTAATACGTCAATTTCAGGTTGTGAAACTGGATGTACATCCGCTTCAGATAAAGCACGCATATATGCAGTTGGTAATGCATGATTTAAAGCTTCTTCATATAATGATTCTTCACCAAACATACGGTTGAATACAGTACGGCTTACTTTACCTTTACGGAATCCAGGTACGCTGATGTTTTTCTTAACTTTGTTGAATGCATGGTCAAGTCCATGATTTTTTTCTTCTTCTGTGATTGTGAAAATTAATTCACCATAGCTTTTCTCTTTTTTATCAAATTTAACAGACATTTATTTACCTCCAAATGTTCAATAATTAAATATTGCATACTAGTTCATAGTACTACATTAATTTTATTTTGTAAAATAATATTGCAAGATTTTATGTGATTTATTCATATTAAACTCATGATTGAATTAATTTTTATCTGATTTTTTAATTAATCAAGTCAAGTCCATAATCTTGTGTAAAAGTTTCTAGTACAATGTTCTATACTCTCTTACTGGTTAAACTTGATATACTTTCTTTTAGAACTGATCCATTCGTCATGCGTGTCCATCAGGACAGCACCAATTAAACGATTGGCTGACACACGATTGGGGAAAATACGAATAATCTTTTCTCTTCGGCGTACTTCTTGGTTCAATCGTTCAAGAAGATTAGTACTTTTTAAACGATTGTGACTCTTATCCATTACTGTGTATTGGAAGGCATCTTCGAAGCCATTATCTAAAGTCTCACAGGCTTTTGCATAGTTCCTTTGATTGATATAGTTAGT
>NZ_JAGN01000005.1 GCF_000526675.1 Atopobacter phocae ATCC BAA-285 | reverse complement strand
CCGCGTTGTAAAGTCTCGTTCATAATAGCCATTTCTTTGACTCTGACGACTTTCGGATCGTTCATAGTCATCAGCCTGGATATATTCTGTTCGCTGATTTTCCATCAACTGGTTGAACACTGTTGTCAAAATGTTTTTAGACACATCATCTTTTACCGAATGTTCAATAATGCTTTGAACCTCTTCGCTATTCAGTGTAAAATGTACTTGGGTCATATAAAGTCCTCCTGGGTAGGTTTTCTGGTAAAAACATTGTACCGTAAAAGGAGCTTTATATGGCCTTTTATCTTTTACACAATTATATGGACTTTATCAATTTTTTTATTGTTTTTATGACTTCTTCAATTGTTTTATCCGAAGTGTCTAATTCAATAGCATCGGTCGCTTTTTTTAAAGGTGATGTTTCACGATTAGTATCATAAGCATCGCGTTCTTCAATTTGTTTTAAAAGCTCATCAAATGAAGTTTCAATGCCACGTTGTATATTTTCTCGATAACGTCGTTCTGCTCTAACTTTAGAAGAAGCGGTTAAAAATATTTTTAAATTGGCATTTGGCATCACAACTGTTCCAATGTCCCGACCATCCATAATAATGCCACCTGAAGTAATATAGGCCTGCTGTTGAGCTACGAGTACTTCACGAACAATCGAATGAGCTGAAACTTCAGATACATTATTAGTCACTTCGATTGAGCGAATATGTTCTGTTACATTTTCATTATTAATCCAAACCAATTGATCTCCATTTTCATTTTGCGTAAATGAAATTGGGTATTTTTTTGCTAAATTCGCTAACGCGTGTTCGTTATTTAAATCAATTCTTTGCTTTAAAGCTAAGTAGGTTACTGAACGATACATTGCACCTGTATCTAAATATGTTAAATTGAGTCGTTTAGCTAGTTCTTTTGCGATTGTACTTTTTCCTGAAGAAGATGGTCCATCGATTGCAATATTTATCATAATTTCCTCACTTGTATGTATATTTTTCCAACAAAATAGCTGACTTTTATAAGGTCAGCTATAGTTATTTTTTCATTATTTTACACGCAATTGCATACCAATTATAGCATCGTTATTTGGTAAACCATTAACTTGTTTTAATTCATCTAACGTCATCCCATGACTATAAGCAATGCGCCATAAATTATCGCCTGCTTGTACAGTATAGGAATTGTTATATCCTGCTTGATTAGGAGTTGTTTGTTCTGCAACATTAGGACTAGCTTGAGCTTGTTCGTTTTGACTAGCTGCTGTTTGATCTAATTCTTCTTGTTGACGTGCTAATTTAGCTTCCTCTTCTTCTTGTTCTTTAGCTTTCCGAGCCGCTTCTTTAGCTTTTTCTTCTTCTTTTCGAGCCAGTTCTTTTTCTTTCTCAATTTGAACTTTTTTCTGCTCTTTTACCGCTTCTTTTGAAATCAATACTTCATTTTTTGATTGCGATTCAATCGCGTTTGTACGTTGTTGACTATCATAAAAATAGTAAATGATTGGTGATAATAACATAACAATAAAGACAACTAGTAAAATTTTTGTTGTTAAAGATGCGTCATTTGATTCATTATGACGAGCTGCACGAGACAACTCTGAATCGGAATGACTTTCTTCAAATGAATTAGACCATGGCTTTTCTTCAGCTGAGTCTTTGCGCTTGTTCAAATTAAACAAGTCGCCACCTCCTTTAATAGCTTTCGCTTACCATTTTAGCACACAGAGGTATGAAAATGGTATAGTTAAATTTTTTTTAATAAATCTATTGATTAATTCATATAATTTTTGGGAAAAAGTTTTTTTAATCGCTTTAATGGATTGGTCGACATCGGTTTATAAAGGGGTTGCTTTTGATTAAACTGTAATGTCTCAATTAGTGGTTTGATTTCCTGATAACTTCCCTCCCAAAACCCAGAAGTTAAAAATGTTTCAAATGTCTCTCTTGGATTCCTAATACCATTTATATATTCTTGCATCATTTCAATTTGTTTTAATTGATTACTATAATGACCAATTAATAATTTTTGAATTTCATGCACATTATAGTTTAATTGTTTTAACCCTTCAATCGCTTGTGCAATAGGTTCTTCTAATTGATCAACATTTAATAAATTGGTCTGATTTCGTAACTTCTGTATCGTATCAAAAATAATCCGATATTTCCAATTTAAGTATTGCTTATCCTGAAAACAAATGGATTGATTGGATAAACCGTCTCTTCCAGAACGTCCTGTTTCTTGAATAAATTGGGCAATGGAAGCACTTGGATGAAAGTGAATAACTGTTCGAATGTTTTTCTTATCGATCCCCATACCAAATGCACTCGTTGCAATGACAATATCTGCATGATTTTGTAAATATAGTTCTTGTACACGCCAACGTTCATCATTAGTCAATCCTGCATGATAACTTAAAGCTACATAGTGATTGGAACGCAAAAAATCACTTAATTCATCACATATATCTCGAAATCCTGCATATATCAATACAGGATATTCAACATGTTCCAACAGTCGAAGTAAAGCTATAAATTTAACCTCTTCTAACGTCATACCAGATGAAATATTATACATTTCTTTTTCAGATAATATGTTATATGAACGATTCATTGGCAAATGGTCATGTCGAAACATTTGAACAGTTTCTTTTTCACTAAATAAAAGTCGCATTACATCTTTAACGACATTTGGTGGAGCAGTAGCTGTGAGTGCTAATGTTTGAGGGTTATTCAGTTGTTGTCTTAAAGCCTTAAGGCCTAAATAATCTTGTCGAAAATCTCGTCCCCATTCAGAAATACAATGTGCTTCATCTATTACCAATAAAGGATCCTGAATTTTTTTTAGATGGTTTAAAACTTCTTCTTGATTAATCATCTCAGGTGAAAGAAATAGATACTGAAAAGTATTTAATTGCCGATAAATAATATCCTTTTCTTTTCGGTTTAAATCGGAAGTTATTGCAACAGACTGAAAACCTTGATGAACGATTCGACTAACTTGATCATACATTAAAGCTTTTAAAGGCGAAATAATAATTACCGGTCGTTGTTTAAACGCACCAAAAAATTGATAAATTAAGGATTTCCCCGTTCCTGTAGGCAATATCGTAAAAACATTACGACCTAATACAAGTTGTTCTATAGATTCTAGTTGCTGATTATGAAAAGATTCATAATTAAATTTTTTATTTAAAAATCTTTTCATTACTTCTACATTTATTCGATGGTCCATATTTTATCTCCTTGCCTAACTAATTTTGCAAATAAAATATAGCTATAAGTTAATTCAGGACGATTTAACATTTCTTTTATTTCACCAAAACGCAGATGAGAATCTTGCTTTAATAAATCAGCTATTTCTTTTACTAACTGAAAATCGTGTGCTTCTTTAAAAGTAAATGTTGGATACATCAGTTGAAATTCAAATAAATGATCAATAATTGTACTGTCTTTCAATCGTCTTTTTAATGCAATTTCATTAACTGTCTCTCCGCTATGAAATAAATGTGCGGTGTACTCTACACTTTCTGACACAATGCTTCGCTTTTTTATATACGTTTTTATCATTTGTTTTAATTCATTAGAATGATCAATGACGTGTAAGAAAAAATGCCATAATAAATATTTCATCTCTGCTTCTTTCATATCAAAGACTTGTTCTAATGCTTGATAACTAAAAGTTTCTACTTTCGCCCCCACTAATTGACTAACAATTATTTCTTGATAGCTTTCATCATAATGATCTAAACATTCCACTAAAGCCTTAACAAGCTCTTCACTCAAATATTTTTTATGATGCATCAAATTATGAATAAAAAGTTGATTTAGATAAGTTCCTGATGGACGATAATCAGTTAAAAGATCGTGTTGTTTGAATGATAACATTTGATATATACTTAAACAAAGAGAAAATAATTCTTGATCAATTAGTTGATAACGCATTGCATCAGGATGCCAATATTTCTTTAATGATTCATTTTTTTGAATAATTGATGAGCCTTCATCAGTCAAAATTAGTTGATTATTTGAATCATCTACGTAATTTAATTTTATTAACTCATTAACCATTAAATCGAACGACTGATACCTTTGAAATTTAAATGCACCATAAAAAGCGGTTAATTGTCGTTCAATGGTTTCCATCATTTGATAAACCGTGCGTTTACCATATAAAATATGCTTTAACGTATTCCGTTTAATTCCGCGTTGTTCTAAACACATTAAAACGATATATTTAAAATAATCCATTATTTCCTCCGAAAGTAGGTGTTGTTATTGTTTTTTAAAGTAAATCAAGAAGAGTGCATTGCATGTGGTTTATGTGCACTAAAAGCCGAACAATATTTTGAAAATAACCATGAAGGTCTTGCTTATTTAATTCAAGATAATAATTCAGGAACTCATGATTTCAATCAAAATGATATGATTAAAATCAAAGTTGCTTATACAGCTTGCCCAACTGGAGCGATAAAAAGAAAAACTCAACCATTTTCTTAGTATATCAAAAAAGAAAGTCGTGCGCATCGATTGTCATTTGAATATGTCTTATTGATTCTAAGCACTAAATTCCACTAATTAATTCAGTAACAAGCATATGTCCTAAAAAAAGAAGATGCTCATCATATAGTGACGACATCTTCTCTTCTTTAATTTATTTCATTTTTTTATTTTAACTTTGTGGTTGTGCATGTTGGTTTTACTTTTAATCTTTTACGTAAAAATGGATATACTTTTAAATACACAAGTAAATTCACGATTGAAACTAAAACACCTTTAATCATGTTAAATGGTACGATACCATAAACAATCAATTCTTTTAGCGATTCAATTTGTAAGTTAAATAATTTAAAATATATTGGAGTAAGGACAAACCAATTCAAAATCACCATAACAATTGTTAAGATAATGATTCCAAAAATACTACCTTTCACGAAATTTTTTACAGATAATTCCGTTTTAGTTGCTTGTAGTACAGGTAATAACAAACTAATAGAAGCAATAAAACTTGCTGTTACTCCGATTGGATATCCTAAGTCTCCCCCTGTTTGAATATAATGTAATGCACTTCGTATGAAACCTGTCATCAGTACAGCTTGAGGCCCATACAATAATCCACTTAGCAAAAGAATTGTGTCGCTAAAATCAATTTTTAAATACGGTACAAATGGGATAATGGGAAAATGAAAAAACATAACAATAAATGCCACTGCCCCTAAAATTGCCGCACCTATTTGACGATTAATTTTTGATTGTGACGCCATAATGATTTCCTCCTAACGATTCATATCAGGAAGGATAAATAAAAACTCTATTTCTCGTCAGAAAAATAGAGTCCATTAAAAACCCCATCTTCTTTATCCAGACTATACTGTCGGTACTGGAATTTCACCAGTTCGGCTCTTTCGAGTTCGTAGACTATAACTACCGGTGGGGAATTGCACCCCGCCCCTGAAGACGAATCAATTGATTTTTTATTACATTTGCATTTTACTTAATTTTTACTATCTTGTCCACTAAGTTGTTTTAATTTGACAATTTCATAAGGTTTCAATGGACGATGTTCGCCTGGTGTTAACTGACCTAATGTCAGAAAGGCAACACGTTCTCTTTTAAGTTTCATTACGGGATGTCCAATTGCTTCAAACATTTTTTTTACTTGATGGTTCCATCCTTCATGAATGACTAATGAAATAATAGCTGTATTTTTCTTTGTGTTTCTTTTAATGACTTTTACTTTTGCTGGACTAGTTTTTCCTTTTTCAAGTTGAATACCTCGTTCCAAACGTAAAAGTTTTTCATCCGTTGGAACACCTGAAATGGTTGCAATATATTCTTTTTCTACTTGAAATTTAGGATGCATTAACGATTGGCTAAATTCTCCGTCATTTGTCATTAAAAGAACACCAGTTGTGTCAAAATCTAGTCGTCCCACGGGATAAATACGTTTATCTGTTTCAAAATAATCGACAACGACTGAACGTCCCCGGTCATCACTCACACTCGACAATACATTTTTCGGTTTATAGAATAAATAATAGACTTTCTCTTCTTTAGTAATTAAAACGCCATCTACTTTAATATGATCATTCATTCCTACTTTAACGCCTAACTCTGTCACTACTTGACCATTCACCGTCACTCGACCAGACTGAATAATTTCTTCGGATTTTCTTCGAGAAGCAATACCTGCTTGTGCTAAGACTTTCTGTAATCGTTCCATTTATAAGCTCCTTTATTTCACTTCATTTTATTCAAAATTATCTTTATCAAACAAATCAATGGGTTGTTTGATTTCTAAATCAATTGGATCAAATAATGCGGGTAAATCATCAATTGTATTCAACCCAAAATAATCTAGAAAATAATCTGTCGTTTCATATAATTTTGGACGACCTGGCTTCTCAAGTCTTCCTGACTCTTGTATCAATCCGCGAAGAATTAAACGTTGAATGGCTGCTTGTGACTGCACACCACGAATATGATCAATTTCAACACGAGTTATCGGTTGACGATAGGCTATGATAATTAAAGTCTCCAATACTGCTTGTGACAGCTTCACTTGAAGTGGAGAGTGCGCAAACTGTTCAATGATTGGGTAAAATTCTTTTTTAGTACTAATTTTGTAACGTCCAGCTGTTACTATAATAGTTAAAGCAGATGGCCTCCAATGATAGGCTTGTTGTAATGTTAAAATATTGTATTTCACTTCTTGTTCAGATGAAGATAGCAGCATTGTTAGTTCTTCTATACTAATTCCCTCTTCACCTGAAACAAAAAGTAAGCTTTCAATTTGTTGTAATAATTTCATTTATTAATCGTCCTTGCTCATCTTTTCAATCCAAATATCATCATTTCGATGTTCTTGTTTAAATGTTATATCACCATTACGGACTAATTGTAAAAACGCTAAAAAATAACTCACTACAGCTGTTTTATTTAATACGTCAATACTATCGATTAATCGAATGGGTTGATTGGATTGGGTTAATCGATTCATTAATCGTTTCATACTTTTTTCAACAGTTATTGGATCTTTTACCATTGTTCTTACAATGGGTTGATCTAATTTAAAACGTAATGACATTTTAGATAATGCACGAAATAAATCTTGTAATTCAACTTCTCCTGATTCTAACGGTACATGAACCACTAAGTCAGATAAATCAGCAGGGGGACGATGCTTATGAAATCCACGTTTATCTTCAAGAGATTTAAAGGTTTCATCCATTGCCTTGTACTGTTGATACAATTTTAATTGTTGAATTAATTGTTCTTTGGGACTATCTATGTTTTCTTCTACTTCTTTTTCAATTTGTGGCAGTAGCTCTCGTCCTTTAATTTCGATTAGTGTAGCTGCCATCACTAAATATTCACTGGCTACTTCAAGCGATAATTCTTGCATGGAGTGAATATAATTAATATACTGCGTCGTTACTTCACTAATTGGTAAAGTCTCAATATCTAATTTTAAAGAACGAATTAAAGACAAAAGTAAATCTAACGGGCCCTCAAATTGATCAATTTTTATTTGCATCACTTCATTCGAAGTTCCCTCAAAAGAAGTCTCTTTTGCAACTGACTTAATCACTAATCAATCTTCCCATCATTAGAATTATTGGCTTGGTAATTAGCATTTTCCCAATGAGCAACAATTGAATTCATTTCTAAAGTACCAATCATGTTTTTATTCGGGAAGATTTGTTGCAATTGATCTAATACTTGATGTGCAATTCCTTCATTACGAAAAGATGGATTAACGGCTAATTGTCGAATAATAACTTCATCTCCAATTTCAACACCGATTACTGCTACAAAATTGTCTGTTTCTTTATCTGACCACAAGTATAAGTGTTTCTGCTCATTTTCCCGATATGTATCCATTAGTTGGTTCAAACGATCCATGTCTTTAAAATCTGAAATATAAGACAATAATCCCATGGCAATTTTTTGTTGCTCTGGTTTACATCTAACTAACACCTTCTCACCTCATCAATAATCTCTTTTATTTGCTATTATGAATTTCAACAACTAATTCTGTCACTAACTGTTTGAAAACATTTTTAACACGTTGCGTTGTTTCAACTACTTCTTCATGATTTAGATTAACTTGCAAACCAGCCGCCATATTTGTTATACAGGAAATACCCACACATTTAATACCACTATGATTTGCCACAATAACTTCTGGAACTGTTGACATTCCAACTGCACTAGCACCAAGTACTTGAGCCATTTTTATTTCTGCTGGCGTTTCGTATGTCGGACCAGTCATTCCAATGTACACACCGTGTTTAATTGAAATATCTAATTTTTGAGCAACTTTCTCTACTAATTCACGATATGGTCTATAATATGCTTCTGACATATCTGGGAATCGCGGCCCAAATTCTTTCATATTTGGTCCAATTAATGGATTTGTACCAAAGAAGTTGATATGGTCATCAATAATCATTAAATCACCTGGCGTAAATGTTGGATCACATCCACCAGCAGCATTTGTAACAATTAATGATTCAATATTCAATAAACTCATCACACGAATAGGAAATGTCACTGTACCCATTGAATAGCCTTCATAAAAATGAAAACGCCCATCCATAATTAAAACTGAAACACCTGCTAATTCACCAACTACTAATTGACCGGCATGTCCTTCAACAGTAGATACTGGAAAATTAGGAATATCTTCATAAGGAATTTCAATTTTGTTTGATAATTCTTCTGTTAATACGCCTAAACCTGAACCTAAAATTAGTCCAATCTTAGGTAAAACGTCAAGTTTATTTTCTAAAAAAGATTTTGTTTCTGCTAGTTGTGTTGAAATATTCATGCTCATAATACACCTCGGATTTTTTAGTTATTTTATACTAAGTGATCTAAGAAACTTGTACCAAATTCTGTTTTTTCAACATTAAAGTTTTCGGCAATAGTTGCTTGAATATCAGCAAAATGTCCAACTGGTATTAAACCATTTCCTTTAAATTTTGGACTGTAAATTAAAACTGGAATATATTCACGTGTATGATCTGTTCCAGGGAATGTTGGATCATTTCCATGGTCGGCAGTAATGATTAATAAATCATCCAGTTGCATGTGTTCTTTGATTTCTGGAATACGTGCATCAAAATCTTGTAATGCTTCGCCATATCCTACCGTATTACGACGATGTCCAAATAAAGCATCAAAATCTACTAAGTTTGTAAAGCTCATACCTGTGAAGTCTTTTTTCATTACTTCTATTAATTTGTCAACGCCATCCATATTGCTTTTCGTACGAACGAATTCAGTAATTCCTTGACCATTGAAAATATCGTTAATTTTACCAACTGCAATTACATCATAATCAGCTGCTTTTAATTGATCCAATACTGTCTTACCTGTAGGGCTTAGTGCATAGTCATGACGATTTGATGTACGAGTAAAGTTACCTGGTTCTCCCACATATGGACGTGCAATAATACGACCAATTTTGTATGGTTCATCTAAAGTAATTTCACGTACATATTCACAAATTTCATATAATTCTTCTAATGGAATAATTTCTTCGTGAGCAGCAATTTGTAATACAGGATCAGCAGAAGTATAAATAATTAAATCGCCTGTTTTCATTTGTTCTTCACCGTATTCATCAATAACTGCTGTTCCACTAGCTGGTTTATTTGCTAGAACGCCACGCCCTGTATGTTCTTTAATTTGATCCAGTAATTCATCAGGGAATCCATCAGGAAATACACGAAATGGTGTGTCGATATGTAAACCCATTAATTCCCAATGACCAGTCATCGTATCTTTTCCCACTGATTCTTCTTCTAATTTCGTATAATATCCTTTTTCTGGTTCAATTGCTTGTATTCCATTTAATGGTTCAATTTTAGCTAGACCCATTTTCTCCATTTCAGGAAGATTTAATGACATATTTTCGGCAATATGTCCAAGGGTATGTGCTCCAACATCACCAAATTTATCTGCATCAGGTTGTTCACCAATTCCAACTGAATCCATTACAATAACGTGTACTCTTTTAAATTCCATTTTTTGCACCTCATCTATTCTATTTATTCTCTTGGATGTGACTGATTATATATGTGTCGCAAATGACTTGTATTCAAATGCGTGTAGACTTCTGTCGTACTTATATTTTCATGACCAAGTAAATCTTGAATTACTCGCAAGTTTGCCCCGTTTTGAAGCAAATGGCTAGCAAATGAATGCCTTAATGTATGTGGTGAAATATCTTCGCTTAATCCAGCGACAATCAAATATTTCTTTAAATTTTTCCAAAATCCTTGGCGTGTAAAACCACTACCTCTTTGTGTCAAAAAAACTAAATTCGTTTCTTTATCTTTTAATAATTGAGGACGAATTTGGTTTAAATATTGATCTAAAAAAACGTTTAAACGTTCGCTTATAGGAATCAGTCTTTCTTTTTTACCTTTACCAATTACTCGAATAAAACCAAAATCTAATTGTGTTTGATCAAGTGATAATTGACAAAGCTCGCTCACACGTAATCCTGTGGCATACATTACTTCTAACATCACACGGTCTCGAACACCATATAAAGTATTTAATTTAGGTGCTTCAAGTAATCGTTGCATCTCATTGATTGATAAAAATTTAGGAAGTTTGTCTCCTTCTTTAGGAGAAGCAATCGTAACAAGTGGATTATCTTGACGTAACTGCTCATGAATTAAAAACTTTGTAAACAACCGCAGCGAAGACAATTTACGTTGTCTTGTTGATGCGGTTAGATTTCGTTTGCTTAATTCTCCTAAAAACAATTGTATATCAATTATCTCAAATGAGGTCAAATGCTGACTAGACTGATATTCATTGATTAAAAATTCCTGAAACTGCTTAATATCCCTTAAATAACTTTCTACCGTCAATGGTGCTAAGCCGCGTTCTGTTTTCAAATAATTTATAAAATCAACAATTACAGGATGCTCATTTTGACTCATTAGCATATCCTTTTTTATTTAACTGCTTAGCTTGACATTCTGCACATATACCATGAAAAGTTAAACGATGATCAACTACTTTAAATTGGTAATCTCGTTCAACGATTGGCTCGATATCCACTAGTAAATCATCAAATACTTCATCTATTTTGCCGCACTCTAAACAAAGTAAATGATGGTGGAAGTGTTCAGAACCCGTTGTTTTCAAATCATATCGAGCCAAACCATCATCAAAGTTCACTTTATAGATAACACCAATCTCAGTTAATATATCTAACGTTCGATAAACTGTTGCTAAGCCAATTGAAGGGTAATTAGCTTTTAATAACATATAAATTTCTTCCGCACTCAAATGTTCTTCATCTTTATCTAACAACACTTGAAGTGTCATTTCACGTTGAGGCGTTAATTTATAACCTGCGGCTTGTAATTTTTGTTGAATCGTTCGATTGGTTTGCTGCCCCACGCTAACCCTCCTTATTTAATGAGTTCAATCCCATTGTCAATTTTTTTGATTAATCGTGCTTTTAATAAATGACCAATTGCACGTTTGAATTGACCTTTTGAAATACCAAAGTAGCTTTTAATTTCTTCAGGATCGCTTTTATCATGATAAGGCAATTGATTGCCTGGCATACGACGTAACATTTCTAAAATCATTTCAGCATCTTCACCTATCGCTTCATGAGCTCGTGGTTTTGTTGAAATGTTAATTGTTCCGTCACTTTTTACATCAATTACTCGAGCAGAAATGAGTTCACCCAGGGTTGGCTCTTCAATTCGTTCGTTCGGATGTAAGAAACCTAAATAACCTTCTGTCGTTAAAACACGTGTTCCTACGAGTTTTACTTCAAAACAGATTGCTTCTACATTTTTGTTGAATAAGTCGGCTGGTGCTTTAACTAATTTACTTTGCATAATTAAATGATCCGCTAACTTACCCCACATTCTTTCTTTATGATCTGTATATAAAGTTAAGCAGAGTTTGTTGCCAACTTTTGGCCACAAATGCTTCTCACTTGGTAAATCATCCATTGATACAACAATATCCTTATCTTCAAGCCCAACATCGACAAACACGCCTAAATCTTTGCGTACTTTCACAACTTCAACAAATTCATATTGCTCGTTAATAATATTAGGTAGGTTTGGCGTTAAACGCATTTGTCCAAAACGATCTTCATAAACAAAGCCCGTTATTGTATCTCCTAAATTAATCGTCTTTACATCAGCTTTTTTTAAATCCTCTTTACTGACAGCCATTGTGCGGCCTTCTTTTTGTACAAATATATTGTCGGCATTAATATCAATCACTAAAGCTGTTACGATTGTTCCAATCATATATTCACTCCTTTCATTTCCTTCGTTCTCTTTTATTTTACCACAAACAAGCAAGTCTATCATATGAAAAAATAGTATAGGAACATCCATTAGCCTATTATATATAATTTTAATCATACTGATTAAAGGTTTTAAACGTGATTTTTAAATGTTTTCATCCAAAACTATAAGATTGAGTTTTGTTAATATTCAAACAAAAAATGTTTCATATGATTGACTTAATCAACTTGTGGCGCTTTCAAAAAATACTATAGTATAATATTATCTTTAAAAAAGACTAGATGCAATTGATTTATAATCAACAGTACATCTAGTCTCTGATAAAAATAATACAATTTAATTCTTTATTACATTAAAATGCTGTAGTTTCTCCAGCATAAACGATGCCACGACGTGCATCTACTGTTAATGTTTGACCATCTTCAATAATTGATGTTGCATTTTCAGCGCCTACAATTACAGGAATACCACGATCAATTCCTAGTACAGCTGCATGACTTGTTAATCCACCTGTTTCAATAATTAATGCTTGTGCTTTCAAGATCGCATCATTATATGATGGATCTGTTGATTTAACAACTAAAATTGAATTTTCACTCATTTTGCTCATTGCTTCTTCAGGAGAACTTGCTACAACAGCTTGACCTACCATGTTGTCACGACCGATACCTTGTCCTCTTAACAAGATTGTATTAATCGCTTGAACTTTCATGATATTAGTTGTTCCTCGTTCACCAACTGGAACACCGGCAGTAATTAAAATTAAATCGCCTTCACTTGCATAACCACGTTCTGTTGCCACTTCAGTAGCTAATTCAAACATTTCGTCTGTCGTGTTGGGACGAGTAGTTACGTGAGGATATACACCCCATGATAATGCTAAAGCACGTTTTTGACGTTTACTAAATGTTACAGCCACGATATGTGCGTTAGGACGATATTTAGAAATCATACGAGCAGTATGCCCTGATTCTGTTGCTGCAACAATCGTTTTAATATTTAAATTACGTGCTGTATGTCCTACAGAACGACCAATCGCTTCTGCAACATCTGAATCTGAAAAGGCACGCATTTTAAAGATATCGTCTGTTGTTAAAGCTAATTCTGTACGAACACAAATGTTAGCCATTGTACGAACTGCTTCAACTGGGTAATCACCGGCAGCTGTTTCACCACTTAACATAACTGCATCAGTACCATCAAAGATAGCGTTCGCTACGTCTCCTGCCTCTGCACGTGTAGGACGTGGATTGCGTTGCATTGAATCTAACATTTGAGTAGCTGTAATAACTGGTTTACCTAAAGAATTACATTTTTTGATTAATTCTTTTTGAACAATAGGCACTTCTTCAGCTGGGATTTCTACCCCTAAGTCACCACGAGCAATCATTAAACCTTGAGAAACTTTTAAGATATCATCAATGTTATCGACACCTTCTTGGTTTTCAATTTTTGGAATGATTTGAATATGACTTGCGTTGTGCTTGTCTAATAATTCTTGAATTTCAATTACATCACTAACGCGACGAACGAAACTTGCTGCAATAAAGTCAATATCATTTTCGATACCAAATACAATATCTGCACGATCTTTATCTGTTAAAGCCGGTAAATTTACTTTAACATTAGGAACGTTAACACCTTTTTTATTTTTCAAAATTCCAGGGTTTAAAACAGTCGTAATGATATCGTTTGCTTCTTTATCAAAATCAGTTACTTGAAGTTCAATTAAACCATCATCTAATAAGATTTTTGAACCAACATGTACGTCATTAATTAATTCAGGATATGTAATTGAGAAACGTTCTGGAGTTCCTAAGACTTCTTCCATTGCTACGCGAATTGATTGACCTTGTTTTAAGTCAAGTAAACCATTTTCCATATTATGAGTACGGATTTCTGGACCTTTAGTATCTAATAAAATACCAATTTCTGTTCCCAATTCTTCGGCAACTTCACGAATTGTGTTAATACGTGCTAAATGTTCTTCATGATCCCCATGAGAAAAGTTTAAACGGGCAACGTTCATTCCTGATTCAACTAGACGCTTTAATACGTCTTTCGATTCACTAGCAGGTCCAATGGTACATACGATTTTTGTTTTTTTCATTAATTTTCCACTCCTAATATGAAATTTCTTTGTTTAATTGATACAACTCAAGTAACGGACGATGTGGTTCTCCATTTAATGTTTCAATAATGTCTGTGTAAATAATTTGTTCATTTTTGATTCCAACACAAACTCCACCAATTTCTTGTTTCAATAATTCAACAGCTTTAGCACCCATACGACTCGCTAATACACGGTCACGTGCTGATGGAGCTCCACCACGTTGTACGTGTCCAAGAACAGTGGCACGTGTATCATAATTACCACTTTCTTGAGCTAATAAATCCATAAACTCATTAGCAGTCATAACACCTTCTGCCAAAACGATAATAGTGTGTTTCTTACCGCGTTTAAGACCGTCTTCAATCT
The DNA here is from genome assembly GCF_000526675.1 of Atopobacter phocae ATCC BAA-285. Classification (GTDB taxonomy): domain Bacteria; phylum Bacillota; class Bacilli; order Lactobacillales; family Aerococcaceae; genus Atopobacter; species Atopobacter phocae. The sequence goes on along the minus strand of NZ_JAGN01000005.1, from coordinate 44,085 downwards.
CTTCAATAACGCGTTTAATATCAAAGTCATGCTCAGGAATAATAATTTGTTCACTACCTGATCCAATACCTGTCCATAAAGCAATATCGCCTGCGTTACGTCCCATTACTTCTACAACAAATGTACGCATGTGACTTGTAGCTGTGTCACGTAAGCGGTCAAGAGCGTCCAATACTGTATTTATTGTCGTATCAAATCCAATTGTATAGTCTGTCCCTTTAATATCGTTGTCAATCGTTCCAGGTACACCAATAGTTGGGAAACCTTTTTTAGTTAAAGCAACTGCTCCTTGGTATGAGCCGTCACCACCAATAACAACTAAACCTTCAATTCCAAATTTTTTCAGTTGTTCAATCCCTTTTTCTTGCCCTTCTTCTTTAGCAAATTCAGGGTAGCGTGCAGAATAAAGCACCGTCCCACCACGACTAATAATATCTGAAACGTCATTTACATCTATTCGACGAATATCCCCAGCTACTAAACCAGCGAATCCATATGATATACCGTAAACTTCAAAACCTTCATAAATACCTTTACGTACGATTGCTCGTATTGCAGCATTCATTCCTGGCGCATCGCCGCCACTTGTTAGTACAGCAATTTTTTTCATTTTAAGTTATCCCTCACTTAATCAATCAAATTTTAGACTTTATTACAGTTCCATTACTAATCATATCAAAAAAAGATGTACTTGTCTTTCTTTTTGGTGATATTAAACGTTTTCATGGCGTTTTCTATTTTATTTGCAACTTTTTTAAGCTAAATTTTGATAATTATTTAGTTGCTACATTATCTTCACCTAACTTGTCTTTTAATTCTTGAACTAATTGGTTGGTAATTTCAACTTGTTTCACTTGTTTTAGTTGGAATGGTTTTCTTAATGGCTGTTGTACAAAAATCACATCTGAATAGCCGGGATATTTCTGAAGTAATTTGATGACTTGATTCATTTTATCCGAAAAATTTTCTGACCAATTAATAAATAAACGTTTATCTTGAGCACTGATCTTTTTTTTAATCAATTCTAAGTCATATACTTGCTCTAAAATCATTTGCCAATCTTTCGATTTAGATAGATCTCCTCTAACTTGTATATAAATAATTTGATGGGCATCTATTTTTGTCATCATTTGATAATAATCTTTTGGAAAAACAATCAACTCCACTCGACTAGTCTCATCACTAACTGTCATAAAGGCCATAGGTTCTCCACTCTTCGTTCGTATTCGCTTAATATCATGAACATATACAATCGTGTCAAACCGTTGTTTTTGTCCTTTAGCTTTGATTAGCTTCGTGCAATGAGAGATTTTTTTTATCCACTCCATTGACTCAATTGGATGAGGACTAATGGTTAATCCCAAAAATTCATTTTCTTGATCTAAACGTTCGACTAAAGGAAATTCTTCTCGTTCTTTATAAACAATTCCTAATTCTTTTTGTGATAGTAAACTATTTGAACCAAACAATTGAAATTGTTCAATTAATGCAGGTAAAGTAGCAATCATTGTATGTCGTGTCACCTTGAGTGAATCAAATGCTCCAGATAAAATTAAAGGTGTAAAATGATCGGTTGTCTGATATTTTTTATCAACAACCGTTAATACTTGTTCTAACGATTCAAAATGGCCTTGACGATTTCTAACAGCTATAATTTGCTTGACTAAATCTTTTGGAACACTTTTCACAAAAGAAAGTCCTAGCTGGATAGTTTTATTATTTAATGTTGTCTTGAAACTCGAATAATTAATATCAGGACCTTTAATTTGAATATTTGCTTCTCTTAATTCGCTAATATATTTTTTTCCTTTGTCGGATGATAGATTAACATTTTCCAGTAAAGCAAAATAAAATTCTGCAGGATAATGAGTTTTTAAATATGCCATTTGGTATGCCAACAGAGAGTATGCCATTGCATGTGATCGATTAAATCCATAATTAGCAAAGCGTTCAATAAAATGGAATACTTCTTGTGCTTCTGATTGAGTATATCCATTATTCATCGCACCTTTTACAAAGGCACCTCTTTTTTCTTCTATCACATGTGGCAATTTTTTGCTCATTGCTCGTCTTAAGATGTCCGCTTCTGCTAAAGAAAAACTGGCCATTTGACCGGTTACTTGCATCACTTGTTCTTGATAAATCATAATTCCATAAGTTTTTTCGAGCAAAGGTTTAATGGAGGGATGAATGTACTTCACTGGTTCTTTTTTAAATTTTCGACGGACATATAAACTAATTTGCTCCATTGGTCCTGGACGAAATAAAGCATTCACAGCAGATAACTCTTCTAAAGACTGCGGTTGGACTTGCTTTAAAACGCGTTTGATTCCATCTGATTCAAATTGAAAGACGCCATCCGTATTGGCTTTTTTAAATAATTCATAAGTAGCCGCATCATCTAATGGAATATCTGCTACGTTAAAAGTTTGATGTCGATTAATTTCTTGAACCACCCAGTCTACAATCGTTAAATTACGAATACTCAATAAATCCATTTTTAATAGACCGATTTGTTCCAATTCACCCATTTGCATTTGAGTGAGTGGTAATAATTGATCTGGTCGTTTATAGAGTGCTGTAAAATGTGTCAAAGGTTCTTCACTAATCACAATTCCTGCAGCATGTGTTGTTAAATGTCGCGCCATCCCTTCAATTTGACAAGCTATTTCAAAGATTCTTTGATTTACTGCTGTCTCATTGATTAATCGTTTAAACGGCACAGATTGGTCATACACCTCATTCAACGTAATATTCAAAGTTTTAGGAATTAGTTTAGCTATTTGATTGATTTGTTCAGTCGCTAAACCTGCTACACGTGCGACATCACGAATCGCTTGGCGTGCTTTAAATGTACCTACCGCAGCAATTTGTGCAACGTGGTCTTCTCCATATTTTTCGGCAACGTATTTAAAAATCTCATCTCGACGATTATCTGGGAAATCCAAATCAATATCAGGCATTGATAATCTTTCTTCATTTAGAAAACGTTCAAATAATAAATCGTATTTTATCGGATCCAAACCAGTAATTTGTAGTAAATAACTGACCAATGAACCGGCAGCTGATCCCCTACCTGGAGACGTGGCAATTTTTTGTGAGCGTGAATATTCTAATAAATCCCAAACAATCAAAAAATAATCAGAAAAACCCATTTGATTAATCACTTTTAATTCATATTGAAGGCGTTGGATATAACGTTCGTCCGCATCAAATTGTAAATCAGTTAAACGCTCAAAACACAATTTTTTTAAATACTCTTGCACAATTTGATGATGATCGGTTGTTGCCTTTTTTAATTTTTGAGCAACATATTCATCTGTAAAGCGAGGAAGCAATTTTTGATTAATCGGTATATTAACTACAGCCCGTTTCATTAATTGCTCATTATTTTTGAGTGCTTCTTGCAATATATAATCATTTGAGAAATTTTGACTAAAAATTCGCTTAGTAATAAAAAATTGATGACCATCCAATCGTTGAGTTATCTCAAGAGCATCCGACTGATCGATGGAACGAAGAACTTGTAAGCTCATTTCATCTTGCGGGTTTATATATCGAACGGTTTGAAGTGCAATTGGTTGTAATGCATCATATTGATTGATTTGTTCCCAGAAAGAACGATCTGTTTCATAAGTGTTTATTCCGAAATAAATTGATTGATTACCTTTGGCTAAATGGTTCATATAACTTAAATGTTGATGATAATATGAACTATTTGCTTGAGAGGGTAATTTAAAAATAAATGCAAGATCATCTTTCCATTCATTCATTGATTGAAGATATGACCAGTAGAATTTATCATCAGGTTGCGTACTTAATTTCAATAATTGACGATATCCTCGATTAGTTAAGGCTATAAAAATACCATCTGCCCAACCACTTAATTGTTCTGAAACAGGTTCAAACGACAACTGATGGGATAAGCCAAAAATCGGTTTAATGTGAGCCTTTAAACAAGCTGTTTGAAAACGAATCGCTCCCATCATAGAATCTTGGTCAGCAAGTACCAATGTTTCATATCCTAAATCTTGTCCAGATTGAACATACTTAGTAATAGTTAATGCACTTTTTAAAAATGAGTAATCACTTTGAACGTCAATCGGCGTTATCATATGAAACACTTCCTTTCCTTGATAATTTGCGTTAAAATAAATTTGAAACGAGATTAGTAATAGAAATGGGGCAGTCAAATGAAATATTTAGTCGTGTTCTTTTGGGCGTTTATATTAACTCAAATGACATTCTTTTTAGGTGCTTCCTTAATGGGTGGTACATATAACTTTATCGGTGCATGTATCACAGCAGTTATTGAAGTAGTAATGGTCGTATGTATTAGCTTTTTAATGGACTGGATTAAACCCAAAACAGTCAAATGATTTAAATCTATCTTAACATATTCGATACAATCAAAAAAGCTGGGAGCAATGCTCACCAGCTTTTAATTTTTGCTTCGAGAAGTTTCAATAAACATAGCGTCTCCAAAACTAAAGAAACGATATTGTTCATTAACAGCATGTTGATATGCTTTTAAAATAAAATCACGTCCACCAAATGCGGAAACTAACATAATCAATGTTGATTTAGGTAAATGAAAATTAGTTACAAACGCATCAACAGCTCGGAATGAATAGCCTGGAGAAATAAAAATATCGGTCCATCCACTAGTTGGGACAAATAAGTCGTCACGACTTGAAACAACAGACTCCAATGTACGAATAGAAGTGGTTCCAACAGCAATCACTCGACGCCCTTCTTTTCTTGCTTTGTTTAAAATTCGACAAGTATCCTCATCAATATGATAATATTCAGCATGCATTTTATGATCATTTAAATTTTCAACGCTTACTGGACGAAATGTACCAAGGCCAACATGTAATGTAACATATGCAATTTCAACACCTTTTGCTTCAATTTCTTGCATTAATTCAGGTGTAAAATGTAATCCGGCAGTAGGCGCAGCAGCCGAACCATTTTCTTTTGCATAAATTGTTTGATAACGACTTTGATCGTCTAATTTTTCTTTAATGTATGGCGGTAAAGGCATTTCACCCAACTCTTCTAATTTCTCAAGAAATACACCGTCATAAATAAACCGTACTTTTTTTCCACCTTCAGATAAATCTTCAACGACCTCTGCTTTTAAAATACCTTCTCCAAAATCAATAATAGCTCCAACCTTAGCACGACGAGCGGGTTTCGCTAACACTTCCCATACATCATTTTCTTCTTGATGCAGTAATAAAAGTTCAATATGGCCGCCTGTTTCTTCCTTTACCCCATGCAACCGTGCAGGAAGTACTCGCGTATTATTTAAGACAAGAACATCACCTGCCTTCAAATGACTTGTTAAATCTGTAAAATGTTGATCTGAAATAGATTCTTGATCAACTATCAAATGCATTAATCGTGAGCTCGATCGATCTTTTAAAGGTGTTTGTGCGATTAACTCTTCTGGTAAATCAAAATTAAAATCTTCTGTTGTGTAATTCAAAAAAGTCCCTCAATTCCTTTTTATATTTAAGTGTGAATATGCTTTATCTGTTACTACTCGCCCTCGTGGTGTGCGTCGTATAAATCCTTGTTGTAATAAATAAGGTTCATACATATCTTCAATTGTCTCTTGTTCTTCTGAAATATTAGCTGCCAATGTGCGTAAGCCAACTGGACCACCTTGATAAAATTCAATCATTGCAAGCAACATGCGACGATCAACTTCATCTAAACCTGCTTGGTCTACTCCTAATAATCTAAGTGATTGACGTGCTAATTGTAAACTAATCATATCCTCTTTCGCAACTTGACTAAAGTCACGAATACGTTTCATTAATCGATTGGCAATACGTGGAGTGCCTCGCGAACGAATGGCAATTTCTAAAGCTGCTTGGTCATCAATCAAACTATTGAATACAGTTGCTGAACGCTTAACAATAATTTGAAGTTCTTCATGTGTATAGTAATTCATGCGTTCTATAATTCCAAAACGGTCACGTAACGGAGCAGATAAATGACCCGCTCGAGTTGTCGCTCCGATTAACGTAAATGGCGGCAATGGATAATGAATACTTTGTGCACTTGCACCAGTACCAGCAACAATATCTACATAGAAATCTTCCATTGCGCTATACAATACTTCTTCCACTTGTCTAGGCAATCGATGAATCTCATCAACAAATAAAATATCGCCTGCTTGTAGCTCACTTAAAATGGCAATTAAATCCCCTGTTTTTTCAATAGCAGGTCCACTAGTTGTTCGAACATTAACGCCTAATTCATTACCAATTACAAAGGCTAATGTCGTTTTCCCTAGTCCTGGTGGTCCATAAAATAAAGCATGATCTAATGCTTCTTTTCGCTGTTTAGCGGCTGTAATATACACGGTTAATGCTTCTTTTAAAGAGGTTTGCCCAATATATTCATTTAAATATTGAGGGCGAAGTGTTAATTGTTCATCATCTTCAATTGAAGTGGATGCAACGATTCGCTCATCATTCAGATGATCAGTTAATTGCTCTTCATTCGTCCATTCATTAAATGAATCTGTCATTTTTCTCCTCCTCAATGCCTCTTTTATTTATCCAATAATAATTTAAATGCTTGTTTTAATAAAGTTTGAGTATTAGTAGTTTTCGCTATATCTTTTAATTCTTTTTCTACTTTAATTATTTCTCGTTTAGAGTATCCTAGTGATTCTAACGCTAAACTCATATCTATTAATGATTGTGGAATTTGTTCAACAATTGATTGCGTAGAAGCGACTAGTTTTCCTTGTAAATCTAAAATAATTTGTGCTGCTGTTTTTTTCCCAACCCCTGGAAATCTTGTTAAAAATTTTTGATCTGCATTTTCAACTGCTGTCACAAATCCATCAAAGTGTTCACTTGCTACTATCGCCAAAGCACTTTTAGGTCCAATACCAGATACACTAATTAATTGCTCAAACAATAAACGATCTTCATGATCTAAAAAACCGTATAAACTTTCATCATCTTCTCTTGTTGCGTGATGTACATAGATTTTTAAAGTTTCATTCATACGATCTTGCAAAGCATAAGGATTCGGCAGATATATTAAATAACCTATTTGATTAACTTCTAATGTAACCGTCTTTGGCGTTAAATGAACTAATTTGCCAATTAAATAATCATACAACACAAACTCTCACCGACCTCATTTAATAATTTATACATATTCTTTATATTCTGCGTATCCTTTTTCTTCCATCTCGTCATAGGGAATAAATTTTAATGCTGCAGAATTAATGCAGTATCTTAATCCACCAGCTTCTTCTGGTCCATCAGTAAATACATGTCCTAAATGGCTACTTGCTTCTTTGCTTTTTACTTCTGTGCGTTCCATACCATGCGATGTATCTCGATGTTCAGAGATTACTCTTTTTTTAATCGGTTGTGTAAAGCTAGGCCAACCACAGCCCGCATCGTACTTATCTTTAGATGAAAAGAGAGGTTCCCCACTCACAATATCAACATAAATACCTCGTTCATCAAATTCATCATATACGCCAGAAAATGGTCGTTCTGTATGTGCTTCTTGTGTTACTTTATAACTAATTTCATCTAATGCTTTAATTTCTTTTTCAAATTTTGACATATTATCCCTCTTTCATTATGTTTATCTTTAACTAGTTTGATTAATCTTGAATCCGTTTAAACAGTCGTTCAATTTCATAAGTTGAAAAATGAACGATTGTCGGACGACCATGCGGACAATTAAATGGATTTTCAACTGTCAATAGTTCACTAATTAATTCACTTGCTTCGTGATCATTTATGTAATGGTTCGCTCGAATTGATGATTTACAACTAATCATCGCTGCTTGACTATCTCGGATATCTTGAATGGATTTAACTGTTCCATGAACCACTTGACTAACGATAAAGGTTAAATCATTTACTAAAGTCTGTTGATTCATCCAATTCGGATAAGAGTTAAATATTAAATCCGTACCCCCAAAGTCATCAAATAGAATACCTAATTGTTCAAAAATAGATTTTTTCTCTAATGCGGATAAGTGTTCGTCTCGACTTAAATGAATAATTTCAGGCAATAATAACTGTTGCTGTTTAATTATCGGATGACTAAGCCGTTTTAACGTTTTTTCATATTGAATTCGCTCTTTTGCAGCATGTTGATCTATTAGATAAAACCCATCTTCTGATTGAGCAATTAAATATGTTCCATGAATTTGTCCAACATATTCTAAATGAGGTAATTGAGAAGTATTTTTTAATTGGTCATTTATTTCACTCGTTTGACGAGTAGTTGGTTCATCATGTTCAACCGTATAGTCCTTATAATTTTCAGAAATGCTTTCTTTGGCTATTAATGTTTGAATCGGTTCATCTACATTACTTGCATTATAAGAGTAACTTGATACTTGATTTAACTCCATATCGGTCATTTCTCTATCTTCTTTAGCATCATAATCATCCGTTTGTTTCATATCAGCTAATTGCTTAACATGAGGTGGATTATTATGGTGAATTTCTTCTAAATGATTAAAGGGTAAATCCAATTTATCTTGAACCCGTCTGATTGGTTTAACATACTTTTCTGATGTGTTACTCTCTGGAATACGAATAGTTTGTTGAACTTTCGATTTAATTAATTCAATAAGTAATTGTTCTAATTGCTCTGACTTACTTAATCGAATATCTAATTTGCTTGGATGTACGTTAACGTCAACTAACATTGGATCAGTCGTCACACTTAACACGACAATGGGATATCTTCTCGTCATTAATGTTGTGCCATAACCACGTTCAATGGCTTGAAATAAGGGGAAATGTTTTACATATCGTCCATTAATTAATAGTGAGATGTAATGTCGATTGGAACGACTTAACAGTGGTGGTGAAATATATCCATCTACTTTAAAGTCATCTTTTTCACCAGAAATATGCAACAATTGTCGAGCAACTTTTGGTGTATATATTCCAGCAATCGCTTGAATGAGTTGTTCGTTACCGGGCGTCTTCATAAGCAATTGTTCATCATGCCATACTTCAAATTGAATATCTGATCGACTTAGCGCTAAACGATTAACATAATCGATAATATGTTTCAATTCTGTTTGAAGTGTTTTCATAAAACGTAAACGGGCAGGCGTATTACCAAACAATTGCGATACTTTTATACTTGTTCCTTTTTTCTTCGCTAATTTACGAACTTCTTTAATTGTCCCAAATGCGATATTTACACCCGTTCCGTTCATTCCATCCGATGTCTCTAATTCAATCACGCTGACCGAAGCAATACTTGGCAATGCTTCTCCACGAAAACCTAATGTTTTGATACGAAATAAATCTTCTTGTTGACTTATTTTACTTGTAGCGTAACGATCAAAAGCTCTGACTGCATCGGTTTCATCCATGCCTTCTCCATTATCGATAATTTCTATCGATTCCAAGCCACTTGATTTTAATTTAATAATAATACTTGTTGCTTTCGCATCAATTGCATTCTCTACTAATTCTTTCACAACCGATGCTGGTCGCTCCACTACTTCACCAGCCGCAATTTGATTAGTTAATTGAATGCTTAACTCTTTAATTTTGCTCATTCATGTTCAACTCCTTTTGCAACTCTTCTAGTTGTTTTAGGACATCTAATGGTGATTGCGCGTACAAATTGATTGCTAATATTTTATTTTTTAACTCATCATGACGTTTCAATAAAGTAGAATCCGTCGTAATAACAGACGCATGATTATTATTCCGAATATTTTCTAAACGTGGTAACTCTTTATCTTCGAATATTCTTAGTAGATTATGCGCTCTCTCTACAACTTGATTGGGCATTCCTGCTAATTTTGCAACATGTATACCATAACTTTTATCAGCTGATCCTTCTTTTACTACATGTGAAAAAGATAAATGTCCATTTTCTTCTAAGGCTTCCATATGTACATTTTGAATGCCAGCGTATTCATCAGATAGGTTTGTTAATTCATGGTAATGTGTTGAAAATAAAACTACGGCTGGAATTTCTTTTGCTAAATATTCGATAATAGATTGGGCTAGAGCCATCCCATCATAAGTCGCCGTCCCTCGTCCAATCTCGTCAAATAAAATTAAACTGTAACGATCAGCATTTATTAAAGCTTCTTTTGTTTCCATCATTTCAACCATAAAAGTACTTTTACCGGTAGATAAGTCATCACTGGCACCAATTCTCGTAAATAATTTAGTGAAAATAGGTAAAGTTGCAGATTCACACGGTACAAAGCTACCTATTTGAGTCATTAATATTATAAGTGCAACTTGTCTCATGTACGTTGATTTCCCAGCCATATTAGGTCCTGTAATCATTTGTATTCGTTGAGCATCACTTAAAATGATATCATTTGGGACAAATTTACCTGCTTCTAATACTTCTTCTACTACAGGATGTCGCGCATTTTTCAAATGTATTGAACGATCCTTTTCATTAATAATTGGTCGAGCATATTGATTAGTTTGAGCAATTTGACTAAATCCTTGTATTACATCAATTTCTGCTACAAGTTGAGCTAATTTCTGTAATTGTTCTTGATATGGTAATAGTTTTTGACGTAATTTTTCATATATTTTCAATTCAAGTCGTTCAATTTCTGCCTCAGCATTCAAAATATCTGTCTCTAATTCTTTTAATTCTTCAGTAATAAAGCGTTCCGCATTGGTTAATGTTTGTTTACGCTCATACCCAGTCACATCTGCATGATTTAACTGTGCTTTTGTAATTTCAATATAATAACCAAATACCTTGTTAAAGCCAATTTTAAGCGTTTTCGCTCCCGACTTTTGTCGTTCTCTTTCTTGAATTTGAAGTAGCCACTCTTTCGAATGTAAAATAATATCACGATAACGATCTAATTCTTCGTTAGCACCATCTCGAATTACGCCACCATCTTTAAATGTTAATGGCGGATCTTCAACAATAATTTCTTCAATCCAATCTCCTAATACTAATACACTCATGATTTCATCAATTTTTTCTAACCAAAGTGCATCACCATCAATCATTTTTATTGTTTCAAATAAAGATGGTAAATTTTTTAATGAACGTTCTAACTGTTTTAAATCACGAGGACGTATACTGCCTAATGACAAACGTGTCACCAAACGTTCTAAATCGTAAACACGTTCTAAATATTCTTTAATCTCCATTAATTCAAAATAGTGATCCACAAACATCTGAATGCCATTTTGTCTTCTTGATATCTCATGAACATTAATTAGTGGCTTCTCAATCCATTTCTTTAATAATCGACTTCCCATGGCTGTCTGAGTTCGATCTAATACATTTAGTAATGATCCTTTTTTTGACTTGCGTTGATAATTTTGCATGAGTTCTAAATGTTCTCTAGCTTCTAGACTTAAATACATCGCATGATTTGGTTTATAGTATTCAATCGGTTTTAAATGAGTCATTTGTTTCTTTTGTGTTTGCATCAAATAACTCATAATTACTTTAGCACTATAGCGACTCGATTCTGGAATAGTTTGACCATTGGCAATTGTAAGCATTGGTAATTGGTCACTTATTTCTACCGTACTCACTAATACGTCACGCCATAGTGGTTCATCAATTGAATCTAAAATTAAAGGATCGACAACTAATATTTCAGTTGGATGTAAACTAGCAATTTCTGTCGAAAGATTCGACAATGAAACTTCTGTTGCAATCCATTCTCCTGTACCTAAATCTACTGCACTGATTCCATAATCATCTTTTACTTTTACTAATGAAACTAAATACCGATTAGTTAATTGACGATGATCATCATCTTCTAGATAAGTTCCCGGTGTAATGACTTGAACAACTTCCCGCTTAACCATGCCTTTTGTTAATTTAGGATCTTCCATTTGTTCACATATTGCAACTTTGTATCCTTTATCAATCAATGTTTTTATATATTCTTTAGCCGAGTGATGCGGCACACCGCTCATCGGGATAGGATTTTCAGCATTTTTATTCCGACTTGTTAATGTAATTTCTAGTATTTGACTTGCTTTAATTGCATCTTCATTGAATAACTCATAAAAGTCACCTAAACGATAAAATAAAAAAGCATCTGGATATTGACTCTTTATTTCTTGATATTGTTGCATCATCGGTGTTGTTTTACTCATCCTATCACTTCCTTTTAAACTCTATCTTTTGCTGAAAAACACTCGTTAATTATTATAACATATTCTTTCTTTTCATATAAATTCTGACAAAATTATCAAATAGAAATGGTCAAATCGTTTTATAAAAAATAAAAAGGAGCACCTGAGTGCTCCTTTTGACTACTTCGCATACTCTACGGCACGCGTTTCGCGAATTACTGTAATTTTAATATGTCCTGGATACTGAAGTTCTTCTTCAATCTTATTCTTAATATCACGAGCTAAAATAGTCGCTTTAGCATCATTAATTTGATCTGGTTCTACAATTACCCGAATTTCACGACCTGCTTGAATTGCATAACTCTTTGTCACGCCGTCTTCTTCATTTGCGATTTCTTCCAAACGCTCTAGACGATGTATGTATGTTTCAAGTGATTCGCTACGAGCTCCTGGTCTTGCTGCAGATAAAGCATCAGCAGCTTGTACCAATATTGAGATCATTGAGTTTGGTTCAATATCTCCATGGTGAGACGCCACAGAATTTATGACGATTTCATGCTCATTATATTTACGAGCTAGTTCTGTCCCAATTTCCACGTGTGATCCTTCAACATCTCGGTCAATTGCTTTCCCAATATCATGTAATAATCCTGCTCTCTTAGCTAGCTGTGGGTCTTGGCCAAATTCACTCGCCATAACTCCTGCTAACTTAGCTACTTCAATACTATGATTTAACACATTTTGACCATAACTTGTTCGATAGTGTAATCGACCCAATAATTTAATTAAATCTGGATGTAAAGCTTGAATTCCTAATTCAAAAACAGCTTGTTCTCCTGCTTCACGAATTCGAACTTCCATTTCTTTACGAGATTTTTCAACCATCTCTTCAATACGAGCCGGATGAATTCTTCCGTCTGAAATTAATTTTTCCAACGTTAGTCTCGCAACTTCGCGTCGAACTGGATCAAATCCACTTAAAACGACTGCTTCTGGTGTCTCATCAATAATAATGTCAATTCCCGTTAAGGCTTCCAATGTTCTAATATTACGTCCCTCTTTACCAATAATACGACCTTTCATATCGTCGCTAGGCAAAGATAAAACTGACACTGTACGTTCAGCTACTAAATCTGCTGAAGAACGTTGAATCGCTTCTAAAACAATATTAGCTGCACGAACTTCTGCTTCATCTTTAGCTGATTGAATTGATTCTTTAATGGTGATTGCTTTTTCGTGTTCTAACTCTTGATCAAGAGTTTTCATAATTATCTCTTGTGCTTCTTGACGAGAAAGCATGGCGACACGTTCTAACTCTTTACTTTGTGCTTCAATTAATTCATCAGCTTGAATCTCTTTTTCTTTTAGTTGATGATCACGTGTTAAGTAATCTTCTTCACGCTTTTCTAATGTCAGCTCACGCTTCTCCAAATTATTGTCTTTACGATCTAAATTCGACTCTTTTTGGAGTAATCGCTTTTCTTGTTGTGCTAGTTCTTGTCGTCGTTGTTTTAGTTCTTTTTCAATTTCATCTTTATAACGATGACTTTTTTCACGTGCTTCAACCAGTGCGTCTCTTTTTAAACGTTCTGCATCTTTAGTTGCTTCATTTAAAATAGCTGCTGCTGAATTTTTAGCACCTAAAATTTCTTTTTCGTGTTGACTTTTTCTTAACCAGTAACCTACGAGACATCCTAAAATTAAAGCAATTATCGCGAAGGAAACTGTTAATACGTTGACTTTCATGTAGTCACCTCCGTCCAATTGTTTAATTTAAAATGTTAATATGCGTAATGATTTATGCACATCTCTAATCATAGCGTTTCTAGCTAATAAAGTCAATGATATACCGTTTTCAATTATTAATCCATATTCATTAAAAATAACAATAATAATTATAAAGAAATTAGTCTAATTAATTTATTTGCTAACCTTTAATCATTCTAATAAAGCAATCAATTTTTAATACAATGTGTTAATTTGATTGTGTATTTTAAAATTTAAAAAACACTCGCTTTGACAATCTTTGCCAAAGCGAGTGTTTATTTTGATGACTAGCTTTCTTCAATAACTTCTTCTTTTTCAACTGGAAGTTCTACTTGCTCTTTTTTATCTTTTGGTAGAACAACTGCTGAGACATCACGTTCGACAATTGGTATATTATGATGCTGTCTTACCTTAATATCGATATCTTGAAAGACTGCTGGATTGTCTTCAATATATTTTTTAGCGTTCTCGCGTCCTTGTCCAATTCGCTCTTCACCATAACTATACCAAGAACCCGCTTTGTTAACGATATCTAATTCCGCAGCCATATCAATTAATTCTCCAGACTGTGAAATACCTTTTCCATACATAATATCAACTAACGCTTGTTTGAAAGGTGGTGCAACTTTATTTTTAACTACTTTAATTCGTGTTTTATTCCCCACGATATCCGCGCCATCTTTAATTTGTTCAGCACGACGAACTTCTAAACGGACTGTTGAATAAAATTTTAATGCACGTCCACCTGGCGTAGTTTCAGGGTTTCCAAACATCACACCAACTTTTTCACGAATTTGGTTAATAAAAATACAGATTGTTTTAGTTTTATTAATTGATCCTGATAATTTACGAAGTGCTTGAGACATTAAACGCGCTTGTAAACCAACATGTGAATCTCCCATTTCTCCATCTATTTCAACTCGTGGAACTAGTGCAGCCACTGAGTCAATGACTACTATGTCAATTGCTCCAGATGAAACCAATGCATCCGCAATGCCTAATCCTTGCTCCCCCGTATCTGGCTGTGATAAAAATAAATCATCAATATTAACGCCTAGATTATGTGCGTATTCCGGATCTAAAGCATGTTCAGCATCAATAAAAGCTGCAACACCACCTTGTTTTTGAACTGCTGCAATTGCATGCAAAGCAACAGTTGTTTTTCCTGATGATTCTGGACCATATACTTCAACAATTCTTCCTCTAGGATATCCACCTACTCCTAAAGCTACATCAAGTTGAAGTGATCCACTAGAAATGGTTGAAATTTTTGTATCTATTTTTTCACCCATTTTCATAATCGAACCTTTTCCATAACTTCTTTCAATTTTCTTCAATGCTTCATCTAAAGCTTTTTGTCTTTTATCTTTATCAGCCATTTAAATTCTCCTCTTTAACACTCAATTGATATATTTAAGTCTTCTAATAAATTAATTTTATCCATACCTCTTACTTTAATAGAATAACTTGTTTAAACATTAAAATCAACTAAAAAGAGAATATATGTTCTCTTTTTAGAATAATTTTTTTAAATAGAACAATGCTTGCATT
The DNA here is from genome assembly GCF_000526675.1 of Atopobacter phocae ATCC BAA-285. Taxonomy (GTDB): domain Bacteria; phylum Bacillota; class Bacilli; order Lactobacillales; family Aerococcaceae; genus Atopobacter; species Atopobacter phocae. Next base: position 28,654 of record NZ_JAGN01000005.1, on the reverse strand, counting down.
GCACTTCTTTCTTGAATAGCTAGTCGATTGCCACCAAAATGCTCTTCGTACACATAAATTTTGTCCTGTTTAGCTATTGCTAAAAATACGGTACCAACGGGTTTATTGTTAAGTGTTGACGGTCCAGCCACTCCAGTAATTCCAATTCCTACATCTGACTGAGCTAAATATTTAATTGATTGAGCCATTTGTTTAGCAACTTCTGCACTGACTACACCTTCTTTATCAATAATTTCTTGTGGAATATTTAACCATTTCTCTTTAAAAGATGTTTGATACGTCACCATGCCTCCTTTAAATACAGAGGAAGCACCTGACACATTTGAAAATTTATGTGCAATTAATCCCCCTGTCAAACTTTCCGCAGTTGCTACTGAAATATTTTGGTCTATTAAATGTTGAACCACAATTTCTTCTAATGCTTGTTCCCTGCCATAGCCATATACATAAGGTGCTATAATTGAGCTGATTTGATTTTCCAATTGATTAATTAAAGAAATAGCTTTTTCAGTTGTATCAGATTGAGCTGTTAATCTTATCATTACTTCATTAGGTAGTGCATACAATGCTATCGTTGGATTAGTCTGATTCATCAATATTTCATTCAATTGATTCGCAAGAACAGATTCACCAATTCCAAATAATCGAATTACTCGACTCTCTAAAACACCTTCTTGATTGAATAATTTTTTTAAAATAGGTAAAGCACTTTGTTCAAACATTTCTTTAAGTTCATATGGTGGACCAGGAAAAATAAATAAATGTTTGCTATTCTGTTTGTAATACACTCCTACCGCTAGTCCATTTGGATTGTTTAAAGGTATACCACCTTTAATGTATTTGGCTTGATTCCAATTATTTGGCGTAATTTCTTTTTGCAATTGCTCATACCTCAACTTTATTCCTTTTACACTCAATTCATCCATAATAAGGGGTAACTCGAAGTATTTAGCAATCGTCTGTTTCGTTAAGTCATCTGGTGTTGGTCCAAGGCCTCCTGTAATCAAAACCACATCACTTCTTTTCCAAGCCTGATTAAATACATCCAATAATCTTTGCTCATTATCTCCTACAATTTGATGATGATAAACATCCAAATTAAACTGAGTACACCAATCTGCTAAATAACTAGTATTTGAATTAATAACTTCACCCATCAACAATTCTGTACCTACTGCAATTAATTCAGCTCTCATTGTTAGAACCTCACTTCTTAAGACGTAAAATTTCCTGATTAATTTTATTATAAAATAAAAAAAATTTTATTTACAGAAACATACTAATTTAGTAGTTTAAAATATTTAATGACAAAATAAAAAAAGTTGGGCAAAATCCCAACTTTAAATTACATAGAAGATTTAAAAATATGCCAATTTTTTGAAAAATATTCGTAACCAGAATAAATAGTTGCTAATAATGCCGCATACAACAACGCTGTACCAATCTTACCATCAGTAAATGTTAGTGGCCAATCATTTAAAATTAAAAATAGAATGGCTAACATTTGCGTCATTGTTTTAATTTTTCCAGATTTAGCTGCAGCCATCACTTGGCCTTTTTCAAGTAATATTGTTCGTAATCCTGTTACTGCTAATTCTCGACAAATAATAATAGCAGCTATCCATGCAGGTACTTGATTAATACTTACTAACATAATAAACGCTGACATTACAAGCATTTTATCAGCTAACGGATCAGCGAATTTTCCAAAGTTAGTTACTAAGTTATCACGTCTAGCTATGTATCCATCAAACCAATCCGTTGCACTAGCTCCTAAAAATATAATAAACGCGCCAATACGCCATCCATCAACTTCATTAGCATTGGTACTTAATAGCATAAGTAACACAAATACTGGAATTAAGAACATACGAATAACAGTTAATTTATTAGGTAAATTCAATGCTATGCCCCTCTCTATTCATCACGATCAGATGCTTTAAAAGTTAACTCATAATATTGCGTCTGATATTGTTTTGGATCTTGTGGAAATTCCATTTTTCTTCCTTCAATTTCAATAAATGTTGCTGGAGCATATCCGGCATTGATTGCTATTTTTTTTGTGTTTTTAGGAATTTCTAGTGTTTCAGAATTACCATAACTTAGTAATCCTTCATAAAGAACAACATCATCCGCTTGTACACTAATCCACGTTTGTCCATCTTCTGAACTACTAATTTTAATTGGTGCAGGTAAGTCAACATCATCTGTTTCCAAATAACTAAATCGATTATCATTAGAAATGATTGAATAATCAACCGATATTCCTTTTTCTTTAATTTTAGTTTCTGGTTCCTTTTTCTCTTTATTTACTTCCGTTTGAGTTTGTTGTGTAATAGTTGGACGATTAAATGTTCCATGAGAATTTTCAGTACGATTAAACGCTGTAACAAGTAAAATAATTAACATGACTACAAACCCTAACAATACAAAGAGTGGCAAAAAGCTACGAACAGTATCTGTCACAACTTGCCACGTTGAAAAGCCAGCGCGAGACGCTCGTCGAGAAGGAACATTTAATGGTTCATTTGATTGTTCCGCTGCTTTCAAATCCGACGTTGAAAAGTCAAAAGTATTGAGTAACCAATCTCCATCAATATTAACTGCTTCTGCATATTGTTTAACGAAAGCACGCGTATAAAATTGACTAGGCAATTCATCAAAATTATTTTCGTCAATTGCTTCCAAATATCTTTGTTGTATTTTTGTTAATTGTTCTAGGTCCTGATATGAAAAACCTTTCTCTAATCGAGCAGCTTTTAGCACATCACCAATTTGCTTCACTTCATCACCTACTTAGGATCTTTCTTAATTTTTTTGCGACTTTCTTCTTTCACTAATTATACACGTTCCACATTATAAACGCTATTTTTAAAAGAAAATAATAATAAATTATTACTACAATAGTGAATTGTACATGTTTTTTTTTATTTTTTCAAACTTATTATAATCTTATTACCTCTTAAAATAATGGTGAAGATAAAATTAATTTTCTGAAATATTCTTCAATGTCTTTTTTTTATTTTGAACGATATTTCTCATAAAAACTAAATCAGAATAAAAAAGAGATTTTCATCAGATAGAAAATCTCTTTTTTTATTATTCAAATCTGTTATTTACTTTTAACATAAGTTGTTCCATTGGCAGCTGGAGAATCACTACGTCCAATGAATAACACAAGAACAACAACAGTAATTAAATATGGTGCAATTGATAACCATACACTTGGAATATCTTGAACGATAGGGATATAACTACCAATTACACTTAAACTTTGAGCCAATCCGAAGAAAATAGCTGCACCCATTGCACCAATAGGATTCCAATTTCCAAAAATCATCGCAGCCATCGAAATAAAACCTTGACCTGCTATTGTTAAGACAGAGAAATTTAATGAGATTGATTGAGCAACTACAGCTCCACCAATTCCACCTAACACACCCGATATAATGACACCGCTATAACGCATCAAATATACATTAATACCTAATGTATCAGCAGCTTGCGGGTGTTCCCCTACAGATCTCAAGCGAAGTCCGAACGTTGTTTTAAATAGAATAAACCAGCAAATAAACGAAACAACAATGGCTAGGTAAGCTGGAGCAGAAGTATTCGTAAAAAATATCTGTCCAATAAATGGTATTTTAGAAAGAAATGGGATAGTTGTTTTACCAAAACTGTATTTAATAATTTCTGTCTGCCCATGTTGTTCGTATAAAATACGTGTTAAGAAAACAGTCAAAGCAGGGGCTAACATATTAACAACTGTACCAGAGATAATATGATCAGCACGCAAATGAACGGTCGCTACAACATGTATTAATGAGAAAATTGCACCAAACAATGCCCCAACTAGCAATCCAATCCAAGGTGTCCATCCTTCAAAAATATGACCAAATGTCAAATTAAAAACAACTGAAGCAAACGCACCAACAACCATGATACCTTCTAATCCAACATTGACAATACCACTTCGCTCAGAAAAAGTACCGCCTAAAGCAGTGAATATTAGTGGCGCAGAATAAATTAAGGCGCTAGATACAACAATAGATAATAAAGTGATCAGATTCATCTACTCCACCTCCTTATTCAATGAATTTTTAACCTGTTTATTTTTTTTCATATTAACTAATAATTTAATAACATAATTAATTCCAATAAAGAAAATAATCGAGGCAATTACGATATCAACCACTTCATTCGGCACACGAGCCATCAATGGCATACTATTTCCACCAATTCTTAACATAGCAAATAAAAGACCACTAAATATAATACCTAACGCATTTCCTTGTCCAAGAAGAGATACAGCTAATCCATCAAATCCGACTGTAGGTAATGAGCCGAATACAAAGATGTTTTGGAAAGTTCCTAATCCTTCCATTACACCACCTAATCCAGCTAAGGCTCCACTAATCAACATAGATACAATAATAATTCGTTTGGATGAAATACCAGCATAATCAGCAGCATATTTATTTAAACCAACTGCTTTAATTTCAAATCCTAAGGTCGTGCGATTCATTAAATAATGCAGTAATATTGCTGTTACTAAACTAATAATAATTCCCATATGAATTGTTGAAAATTCAAAAGCATTAGATAACCAATCGACACGAAGAGACGCATTTTGTGAGATAGCATCAGTTGCATCTCGACTGTCTGTTAACACATTTCTAACAATGTAGTTTGAAGCATAAAAAGCTGTATGATTAAGCATAATCGTTACAATAACTTCACTTGTATTAAAGAAAGCTTTTAAAGCCCCAGCAATTCCAGCCCATAATGCACCCGCTGTCATCCCAGCAAGAATTGCTATTGGTAAAACAATTACTTTAGGAAGACTGCCTAATGCGTCTGCCACAACAACACTTGCTAACCATCCACAAACAGCTTGTCCACTCAACCCAATATTAAAGAATCCAGCTGAACTAGCTACTGCAAACCCTAAGGCAATAACAATTAATGGTGCAGATTGTCTTAATGTCTCACCAATGTAAAACGGCGAACCCACAGATCCTTGTATCAAAGCAGAGTATCCTTTTATGGCATCTAATCCAAAACAAATCATTAGAACAGCACCTAAAAGAAGTCCAAATATAACTGACAATACGGGTGCTAGAATACTTTTAAATTTACTATTCAATGACGACACCTTCTTTCTCTATTTCATTCGAAAGTTTTTCATTAACTTTTTCTTGGTCTAAACGAGCTTCTTCAAGCGTTGATCCTGCCATTAGCAAACCAATTTCACTTTCATTAGTTTCTTTTGCGTTAAGAATCGCCACAATTTTACCTTCATACATCACTGCAATTCGATCTGATACATTAAAAATTTCATCTAATTCAAAACTCATTAATAATACAGCACGTCCTTTGTCACGTTGCTCAATTAATCGTTTATGAATAAATTCAATAGCACCCACATCTAATCCACGTGTAGGTTGCGCAGCGATAAGTAAGTCAGGATTACGATCAACTTCACGCGCAATAATCGCTTTTTGTTGGTTGCCACCAGATAATGATTTTGAAGGTACTTTTTCGCTAGCTCCTCGCACATCAAATTCTTTCATTAAATGTTTGGAATATTGATTAATATCACTGAAATTTAATACACCCTTTTTAGAAAATGGTTCTTTATAATAACTTTGAAGAACCATATTCATTTCAACACTCAATGGTAAAACAAGACCAAACTTATGTCGATCTTCCGGGATATGTCCTACTCCTGACTCGGTCACTTGTCGAGGTGGCAAATTTGCAATATCTTTATTATTTAATGAAATTGTTCCTGATTCAATTTTTCTTAATCCTGTAATTGCTTGAATCAATTCGGATTGACCGTTTCCGTCTATACCAGCAATTCCTAAAACTTCTCCCGCATGAATATCTAGGTTTAAGTGGTCAACAGCAACTAAATTGCGATAATCTTTTACGACCAAATCACGAATACTTAAAGTCACTGGTCCAATTTTCGGATGTTTTTTATCTGTCTTAAATCGCACTTGGTGACCTACCATCATATCAGCTAATTCTTGTGTAGATACACCTGCTACATTGACCGTATCAATTGAACGACCTCTGCGAATAATAGTACAGCGATCGGCAATTGCTTTAATTTCATTCAATTTATGCGTAATTAAAATGATGGATTTACCTTCTTTAGTTAATTCGCGCATAATAACAATTAATTCGTCAATTTCTTGTGGTGTTAAAACAGCTGTAGGCTCATCGAAAATTAAAATTTCTGCACCACGATATAAGGTTTTAATAATTTCAACCCGCTGCTCCATTCCAACTGAAATGTTCTCAACAATTGCATCCGGATCAATATCAAGTTGGTAACGCTTAGATAATTCAAGTATTTCTTCGCGTGCTTTTTTATTATTGATAATACCTTTTTTACTAATTTCTTTACCTAACATAATATTTTCTGTAACGGTAAATTTATTAACTAACATAAAATGCTGATGGACCATTCCAATTCCTAATTGATTGGCTTTGTTTGGTGAATCAATCGATACTTCTTTACCATTTACTTTAATCGTTCCAGATGTTGGTTCTAAAAGTCCCGAAAGAATATTCATTAATGTCGACTTACCAGCACCGTTTTCTCCAAGTAAAGCATGTACTTCACCTTTTTTTAGTGAAAAGTTAACATTTTCATTTGCTGTAAAATTCCCAAACACTTTAGTAATATTTTCCATTTCGATTACATAAGGCTGATTACTCAAAAAAACACCTCTTTCTATATACTTAATTCATTATAAATAGAAACCTATCAAATTTTTAAATCAATGATAGGCCCATAAACGACAAAAAAATAAATATAAAATAAGAGCTCTAAAGCAATATTGACGCTCTAGAGCTCAAACCAATCAGTAAGATTGTTATGGTTTTTCTGGTACTTCAATCTCGCCATTTAAGATTTTTTCTTTAAATTCATTAACTTTTGCTTTAACTTCTTCAGTTAAATTACCATCAGTTAAGTCAACAGCTCCTTCTTTTAGACCAAGCATAATGTGTTGTCCTGCAGGGAATTTACCTTCAAGACCTTCATTAGCTAATTTTTGAATAGCTGCTCCTACTCCTTTAAGTGTAGAAGTTAAAGTTAAGTTTCCACCATCATAGTTTCCTTCGTCTGTTTGGTCACGGTCTACACCGATAACCCAGATAGCTTTTGAACTATCAGATTTCTTAATATCTTTAGCTTCGGAAAAAACACCTTTTCCAGAAGCCCCAGCAGCTTGGTAGATAATATCTGCCCCGTTTGCGTACATTGCTGCTGCTAATTGCTTACCTTTAGCTGCATCTCCAAAACTATCTACATATTCAATATTGACTTCAACATTAGGATTAGCCGCTTTTACTCCAGCAGCAAAACCTGCTTCAAAACGGTCTATAACAGGACTATGTGCTCCACCAATAAAACCAACTTTATTTGTTTTAGTAGTCTCTGCAGCAGCTACTCCTGCTAAAAAAGCTGCTTCATTATCTTTAAAAGTATAACTTGCCACATTGTCTGCCAACACCACTTCGTCAATTATTGCAAAATACTTGTCAGTATGTTTTTTAGATATGTCGGTAATAGCTGGCTTTAGCTTATATCCAATAGCAACTGTAATGTCAAATCCATTATTAATTGTAGTATTTAAGTTAGGAATAAAATCTGAATCTGAATTAGATTGAATATAGTCGAAACCATCCGCTCCACGTTCTAATCCATTCTCTTTCCCCCATGCTTGTAACCCTTCCCAAGCACTTTGGTTAAAACTCTTATCATCAACACCACCGATATCAGTAACCATCGCTACTGTAAATTGGTCGTCTTTACTTTCTGTTGCTTTACTATCGTTACCATTACCTGAACTACATGCTGTTAACGCTAAAGCTGCGAAAGCCCCTACCGATGCTTTGATCCATTTTGATTTTAACATTGTGACACCCCATCCTCAGTTATTTTTTTAACTACATTTAGTATAGCATATTGTTAATAAAAAACAATTAAGAATTAAAAAAAGAAATGTTTCGCAATCGTTTTATAACCGTTTACACGAATTAAAAACGTTGTCACTGGTTCTTTTAATGACTAAATCTTAACATTAAACTTTTTTTTTAGTTTATTGTTTGTATATCAGATTGACTGTTCGATTCAATTAACACTTGACGGGGTTTTGATCCTTCAGGAGGTGAAACCATTTGACGAGCTTCTAAATCATCAATTAATCGTGCTGCACGGTTATAACCAATTCTAAATTTGCGTTGTAACATTGAGATAGAAATTGTTTCTTGACTTTTAATCAATTCCACTACTTCATAAAATAGTTCGTCTTCTGGCTCGTCTGTACTACTCTCGCTTTGCAAAGTTGGACTCATCTCTGCAACATAATCAACATTTTCTTGTTCTTTCACAAAGTTAACAATTCGTTCCACTTCTTCATCAGAAATAAAAGCGCCTTGCACACGATCAGGTTTACTTGCCCCCATCGGTAAGAATAACATATCGCCTCGTCCTAAAAGCTTTTCAGCACCATTAGAATCGATAATAGTTCTTGAATCCGTTCCACTAGAAACAGAAAAAGCAATTCGACTCGGTACATTCGCTTTGATAATCCCAGTTATAACGTCAACAGATGGACGTTGAGTGGCTAGCACCATATGAATACCCGCCGCGCGAGCCATTTGTGCTAATCGAATAATCGCAGATTCTACTTCATTCGATGCAACCATCATCAAATCAGCTAATTCATCGACAACAACAACGATGTAAGGAAGAACTTCTGGAACGTTCCCTGTTTCATCTGCATATTTTTTCGCTTCTTCATTGTAACTTGCCATATTTCTAGTGCCACTTGCCGCAAATAATTCATAGCGACGCTCCATTTCTTCCACGACTTTTTGTAAAGCTTGTGCGGCTTTTTTAGGATTAGTCACTACTGGAGTCAATAAATGAGGAATGTCATTATATACAGATAATTCAACTTTTTTTGGATCTATCATTAACATTTTTACTTCGTTTGGCTTTGCTTTTAATAATAAACTAGTAATCATTCCATTAATGGCAACCGATTTTCCACTACCTGTTGCTCCTGCAACTAATAAATGAGGCATTTTAGCAAGGTTTCCTAAAATAGTTGCCCCACTCATTCCACGTCCAAGTGCAACATCCAAAATGTTTTCAGATTGAATAGCAGGCTCAACGACCTCTCTAAAACTTACCATATTGACTGTTTGATTTGGAACTTCAATACCAACAAATGGTTTGCCAGGAATCGGTGCTTCAATTCTTATATCTTTTGCCGCTAAAGCTAAAGCTAAGTCATCTGTTAATTGAACAATTTTATTTACCTTAACCCCTAGTGCTGGTTTAACTTCAAACTTAGTAACAGCTGGTCCTAAATGTGCATTAACAACGGTTGCATCAACGCCAAAACTTTTAAATGTTGATTCTAGTTTAATAATATTTTTCTCAATCACATCGTATTCACTGGATTGATCAATTGTTTCAATTTTATTGAGTAAATTTAATGGCGGTAACTGATAATTTTTATTTTTTAATTGATTAGCTTCTTGCATAGAAACAAAAGTTTTGTTGCTTATCAAATGCTCATCTGAATAATTTTTTTCTACTTCTTCATCCAAACTTGCTTGTTCATCTTCGTTTACGTCAAGTAAGGTTCGTTCATTTTTTTTCGTTTTTAACTTAGCTTCATAAGCTTCTCGTTCTTTTTTTATCTTTTCTAAAACGGCTGTAGCTTCATCCGATTGAGTTTCACTCTTCAGTTGAGATGGTATACTACTTATTTTTTCTATCTCTTGCAATTTCTCATCAGCTGGTACTTTACCTTCTTTAGGAGCAGGTTGATTGTCATCATCTAAAACATCCGAAACAATCAACTGATTCGCTTGATTTTTTAAACGAGCTGCAATGCTCTCTTTTGGTTTACCTTCTTTTATTGACGATGGGCTGTGGTTCAATCCAGACATATTTTTAAATGTATCGCTTATCTTTCCGTAAAGTAATCGTCCTTGAGCTACTACATCAGCCCAAGTTGCTCCAACTGTAATTAATCCTCCAAAAAGAATAATTATCACTGCAAAAGATAAACTTCCCCATTTTCCTAAAAGAATAGACATCATCTGATATAATATGCCACCAATCAATCCACTCCCTATATCATTTGTGATGGTTTTCGTGCGAAACATACTTTGTAATGCTTGAATGGTAGAAGTCCATATTGAAGATTGATTTCCATCGATATTTAATGACTGAGAGTGTATTATAATAATAATTCCTATCGCTAATAATGTAATACCGATTATCCGTTTATTCGTTTCACTATATGATTTACCTTTAATCATTCGAAATAGTGCATATGATGCTATAAGAAATAAAGCAATCCAATGTAATGTTCCTACTATAGAAGCAAACAATAAATTAATCCATTGTCCAATAATTCCTAAATTAAAAATTCCTACTAAACAAAATAGAATAATTAGTAAAGCAATAAATTCAATTGATAATTTTTTTCTTTGACTTTTCTTTTTTGTTTGTTGTTTTTTCTTTTTTATTTTTTTATTTACCATCATTCATTCTCCTTATCTTATTCTGATATAGTATACCATGCTTGAATCGAGATAGGAAAGTTGATATATTTGATTCAAAATTAACCTAGGGAAAGGAGAATCAACATGCGTTCTATTCATTTAATTGTTAAAGGACAAGTACAAGGGGTTGGTTTCCGATATATGACTAAAGAACGTGCCGATCGTTTAAATATTAAGGGAACCGTTAAAAACTTAATTGATGGTAGCGTTGAAATATTTGCAGTTGGTCGAACAAAAGATATCGAACATTTTATTAATATTGTAAAACAGTCACCTTCCCCAGCAGGAAAAGTAACCGAACTTATACAAGAAGATATATTAGACAATCAAGTAGTATATCCATCATTTGATATTATTTAAAAATTATATTACTTATATTTCAATGCATTCTTTAAATTTCAATTGAATTTTTACGATTTGTTAGTTAACATAGAGATGTTATTTAAAAATTGGAGAGTGACTTATGATAAAAAAACATTCAAAACAAAAGTTATTACTTCTAGCAATAGTATTACCACTATTAGCTGGATGTATGAGATTAGACCAGAGTGGTAACCCTACAGGATTTATGTATGAATATTTAGTAGTTCCAACCATTCATCTATTGGACACGTTAGCGGGAGTTTTTAATAATAACTATGGTTTAGCTATTATTCTTGTAACTTTAATTGTTAAACTCGTTTTAATGCCGTTACAATTTAGTCAAATGCGTAAGCAATTGACAACTCAAGAAAAAATGGCGTTTATTAAACCGAAATTAAATGAAATTCAAGAACGTTTGAAAAATGCGGAAACGGTTGAAGAAAGAAATCAAGCTTCTATCGAAATGAGAAACATTTATAAAGATAACAATGTTTCTATGTTAGGTGGCGTTGGCTGTTTACCACTATTTATACAGATGCCAATCTTTATTGCTCTGTATAATGCTATTAGATTAACTCCTAATATTGCTAAAAGTACCTTCTTAACAATAGATTTAGGTAAAAGCAGTATTATATTAGCTATTTTAGCTGGTGCAGCTTATTTAATTCAAAGCCAACTCATGATGCAATCAATGCCTGAAGAACAACGTCAACAAATGAAAGTTATGACTTATATGAATCCGGCAATGATTTTCTTCTTCTCAATAAATGCAAATGCTGGAACATCGCTTTACTGGTTTGTAGGTGGATTGCTTGCTGTATTGCAAACTTGGATTCAAAACAATTATATTCGTCCAAAAATTAAAGCAGAAATTGATGAAGAATTAAGAAACAATCCATCATTTAAAATGCCTTTAAAAGAAGCAAAAACAGTAGAACCTAAACAAAATATAGTGAAAGAAAAAGGTCCAAAATTAAATACAGGTCGAAATAAAAATATTCAGCAAAAACGTAAATAATCTCTATTATCTTTCGAGTCAGTTAGCCAAACACTAGCTGGCTTTTCTTATGATTTAAAATATAGAGATTTTAAATAAGAATATTTTTAACGATGATTTTTTGCAATTTAGAAATATGATATAATAATAAAGGCCATTTAAGATTCAAAGCGATAAATTTTGAATGAAAGAAGGGATTGTGTTGTCAAAAAAAGAAAAGCGCCAAGACGATATCATTCATATTTTACAAAATACTAATGGTGCTTCCGCAAAGGATTTGGCACAACACTTAAATGTTTCAGAAATGACTATTCGTCGCGATTTAAAAGAATTAGAACAAAGACAAGTTATTGATAATTTTCATGGTGCAGCTGTCTTAAAAATGAATTACTCAAAGTCCAATGACGCAACTTTACCTCAAGAGTTTCAATATAATTTATCAGAAAATTCTAAAAAAATGACAAAAGAAAAATTTGCCATTGGGAAAACAGCTGCCTCTATGATTGAACCAGATGATATTATAGCAATTGATATTGGAACAACTACTGAAAAAATGACTCAACAAATTAGTGAAGATTTATCTTTTACTGCGTTAGTCTATAGTGCTAATAATTTATTACATTTATTGCCTAAATCAAATGCAAATATGATTCTTTCTGGCGGAATGTTCCATCGGACTAATGGTATGTTTGAATCAGCAGGTAATCTGTCATTGATTGAAAATACACGTGTTTCTAAATTTTTTCTTTCAGCAGCTGGGGTACATGAATCTTTAGGAATTACAAGTGCCTATTCTTACGAAATTTTAGTGAAACGAACCATTATAAAAAATTCTTTACAAGTTATTCTTTTAGTCGATTCGTCAAAATTCGATGTTATTTCAACCTCATTTATTACCGAATTAAGTAACATTGATCATATTGTGACAGACAATAAAATTAGCGATGAATGGATTAACATTATTCAATCCATGAATATTGCACTAACAATCGTTGATCCTGACCATTAAAAAATACCGCACAAACGGATAATAGATAATCCATTCGTGCGGTATTTTTTATATGACATCGTCTTCTGAATCATTTGATTTCAAAGGCAAGACAATTCGAAAAATTGATCCATGATTTAGAACACTTTCTAAGCGAATATTTCCGTTATAATTATCGATTAACTTTTTAGCAATTGATAAACCTAACCCATTACCTCCGCTTTCACGAGATCGTGCCTTATCCACTCTGAAAAATCGAGAGAATACTTTTGCTTGATCCGCACTACTCATTCCTTCACCAAAATCTTGTACAGCAATATGAATATTTTGCGAATCTAACGATAGCGAGATATGAACCTCTTTGCGATCTAATGAATATTTTACAGCGTTATCCAACAATATAACAAGAACTTGTTCATAATGGTTGGAATATATTTGTGCATAGACTTGATCTGTATTAAGTTCATTATGTAAGAAAAATATAAAATCAGGATAAAGTAATTCAAAGTTATGATGAATCATTTTAGTATGACTCACAATTTCAGTAGTTTCTTCTTTATACATCATAACCGCTTGATCAGCTCGTTGTAAATCAAGCATTTCCTGTACTAAAATTTTCATACGTCCAATTTCAGATAATGACGCCTGTAACGACTCTTCCAATACTTCTGGATCATCTTTCCCCCAACGATTAAGTAAATTTAAATGCCCCTCGACTATCGCTACTGGTGTACGTAGTTCATGAGACGCGTCCTCGACAAAATGTTTTTGTTGATCTAAGTAATAAGAAATCCGCTTTAACAAATGATTTAAATGAAAAATAATATCATAAAACTCATTTTTTCGTTTAGGTTCTTGAAGAAGAACTTGGTGAATATTATCCTCATCAACATTTGTAATTATTCTGGATAAACGATGAATAGGTCGGAACAAGATTGTTGACATTATATAGCCTGCAATTGTTGAAAATAATAAAGAAAAAATAACAAATATAATATATTGATTTACAGCTTCTCTTTTTAACGCTTTATAATCCCCCAGATAATCAACAAATTGATAATAACCAAGTAATTGATTGGACGAATGGTTGTATATCGGACCAGACATTTGAAATACTTTAGTTTTTCCAAATTGAGTCGCTCGCGATCTTGGTAAACTGGTAAAATCCATTTGTACTGGATTTTTGACAGTGGAAAAAATCGCTTCGCGTGACCGATTAAAAAAGCGAACTTCTAAAGGATGATTGACGACGTCTGAATATGGAGCGTCCTCTAAATATGGTTGATTAAAATTAAACGAATTTTGAGTAATTTTAAAAGAAGTCAGAACATTTTCATTTTGAAGTAATGAAATATTATAATTTGCACGTTCTTTCGCATCTTTAACCGATGACTCATAAGCATAATTTAAAAATAAAAATAAAAATACTGTGCTTAGTATAAGACATACCGAAAAAAAAGTGACTGTTAAAAACAGCCACCAAGATTTTTTTAAACGTTGTGGTTGATTTTTCCGAACGTGATACCAACGACTTTCGCTCATTAAACATCCCTCATAACATAACCGGTTCCACGTACAGTTTGTATATAACTTGGTTCATGTGGTCGATCGATTTTATTTCGTAAATAACGGACATAAACATCAACAACATTTGTCTCTACTTCATTTTTATATTCCCATACTTTTTCAAGTAATACTTCTCTTGATAGGACAACGTTAATATTCTCCATTAACATTAATAATAATTCATACTCACGTTTTGTTAAATCGATGATGTCATCACCGCGACGAACAATACGATTTTCTTTTTCAATTGATAAATCTTTAAACGCAATCATTGTTTGCTTATTGTTACGAATATCTTCTTCGATTTCAATTCGTCTAAATAATGATCTAATACGTGCTAATAATTCTTCAATGGCAAACGGTTTAACAATATAATCATCTGCTCCTTGATCAAGACCGGAAACTCGATCCATCACTGAATCTCTAGCTGTCATAATAATAATTGGTGTATCTTTTGACGGTCTAATCCGTCTAACAACTTCTAATCCATTCAACTCAGGTAACATTAAATCTAATAAGATGATATCCCAATCTTCTTCTAGAGCTAACTCTAACCCTTGTCTACCATTAGCAGCAATTTGTGTTTCATAACCTTCATGCTGTAATTCCAATTCAACAAAACGAGCTAAATTTTTCTCGTCCTCAATAATCAAAACGCGTTGTTTTTTATTCGTCATGATACCATCCCTCTATAATTTTTTAAGTCAATTTTCACTAAGGGTTAACGCTTTGATTATATCACATATCTTTAAGATTGTTCAAATTGTTTTTTAATGTGCTATGGGTAATATTTATAATAATTATAAATATTAGTGATAGTGTAATGTTTAAAAATACCTACAACATATTATAAAAAATTAGTTATTTTCAAGAAATTAATATTTGAGAAAACTAGCTACTTTATGACAATAAAATAAAGAGGATAGCTTTAAAACTACTATCCCCTTTATATAATTGCTCTTATTTAAAATTGTTAACTACTTTTATTCCCAACCTTCTTCTGTTTCATCTTGCCAATTGAAATGGAATGTTCCAGGTTGATCAATACGTTGATATGTATGTGCTCCAAAGTAATCACGTTGAGCTTGAATTAAGTTAGCAGGTAATTGTTCGGAACGATATGAATCAAAGTAAGCGATAGCTGAACTTAATGTCGGTACTGGAATACCTAATTGAACGGCCATGCCTATAACGTCTCGAACATCTTGATGATAAGACATTGCTATATTTTGGAAGTAATCGTCTAATAGTAAGTTAGTCAATGATGTATCTTTTTCATATGCATCAGTGATATATTGCAAGAATCCTGCACGAATGATACAACCAGCTCGGAAAATTTTGGCAATGTTACCTAATTGTAAGTCCCATTCGTATACTCCGCTCGCTGTTTTCATTTGAGCAAAACCTTGAGCATAACTCATAATTTTACTAAAATATAATGCTCGTCTGATTTTTTCTACCCATTCGTCTGTACTTAAATCATCCTGACGTTGGCCTTTTATCTCTGGAATTGATTGACTAGCTTTAACTCGTTCATCTTTTAAAGCAGAGATATAACGAGCAAATACAGATTCAGTAATTAAAGGTAAAGGTTCTCCTAAATCTAAGGCCGATTGACTAGCCCATTTACCTGTCCCTTTATTACCTGCTGCATCTAAAATTAATTCCACCATTGGCTTACCTGTTTTAGGATCATTTTTACTTAAAATGTCTGCTGTAATTTCAATTAAGTAGCTATCTAATTCACCCGTATTCCATTCAGCAAATATTTTAGCTAATTCTTCATGTGGTAAGTGAAGACCTCGTTTTAATAAGTCATAACTCTCTGCAATTAACTGCATGTCACCATATTCAATGCCATTATGAACCATTTTTACATAATGACCTGCTCCATTAGCTCCAATATAAGTTACACAAGGTTCTCCATCTTTTGCTTTAGCAGCTATTTTTTCTAACATTGGTGCAACTAATTCATATGCTTCTTTTTGGCCACCTGGCATAATCGATGGTCCCCACAAAGCTCCTTCTTCACCGCCAGAAACACCTGTACCAATAAAATTAATTCCAGATGACGCAAGTTCTGTGTTGCGTCGCATCGTATCTTTAAAGAAAGTATTCCCACCATCAATTAATACATCACCTTTATCAAGATGAGGTAATAATGATTGAATAGTTAAATCAGTTGCTTGACCTGCTTTAACCATTAAAATAATTCGTCTAGGGATTTCAAGTGATGATACAAATTCTTCAATCGTTTCAGTTGCCAATAAATTTTTTTCTGGATTTTCATTAACTACTTCAAGCGTTTTTGAATGTGTCCGATTATATAAAGCGACACTATACCCATTTCTTTCGATGTTTAAAGCTAAATTACGACCCATTACGGCCATTCCGATAACGCCTACTTGTTGCTTGTTCATTCAATCCGCTCCTTTAATTAAATATTCTAAAAGATTAATTAACGATTTTAATTGGTTAATCTCGATAGAAATTATCCTATTAAATATTACACCCGTTATTTCCTTATAATTATAACATACATCTTAGACCTTAGAGAATGTCGTGCTTATTTTTTAGTTTTGTTACTCAAATCTATAAGTTCAATCTAAAAAGTATTGCATTTCTTTAAATATACAGTAAAATAATATAGTATCAGTTTGAGGAGGCATACTATGAGGAATCAACCACTTTATAAACGCGGAAAAAATAGTCCTAAAAAACGTACGACTTTTGATATCGTCACAAAAATTGTTGTATGGTTAATGCTCTTTGCAATGGTTGGAACTATTTTAATTTCAACAGGTATTGCTGTGTATGGACAATTTTTTTCTAAATAGACAATCATTTGTGAAACTTAAAAAAGCAGTTAGTCATTTAATGACCAACTGCTTTTTATTTTGAACACTATTACTTTCTCGGACTAACTTTTCCAGTCCATGCACTAAATCCATCTTTCAAGATGAAAATATTTTCATATCCAGCTTTGTGCAAAAATAAAGCAGCCCGTCCTGGTAAAGTAACACCATTTCCGTACAAACGAATTGGTTGATCTTTTCTTATTTCATGCATTCGTTGCTTAAACTCTGTAAAAGGAATATTTCTAGCACCTAAAATATGCTGTTCATTGAATTCTGACTTTTCACGAATATCAATTAATTGTGTATGTCGGATTAAATGATTAAATGCTTCAGAATCAAGCAGTTTCGTTACTTTTTTTCGCATGAAGTATAAATAAAGTAACCAACCACCGTAACCAATTAAAATAATAAATAATACTATATTGATATAGCCAAGTACTGTGATTTGTCTCATCTACTTATCGCTCCTATTTATTTAGATTCATTCATTAAAACAAGTGATGCGGCACCTAAAACACCAGCATCATTTCCTAATTGTGCTAACGCTAAATGTGAAGTTTCTTTAATTTGTGGGAATAAATATTTTTCATAATGAGGAATGACATGATCAATTAGAAATTGCCCTGCTTGCGAAACACCACCACCAATAACAATAAATTCTGGATTTAAAATATTGGCAATTTGACTTAAAGCTAAACCTAAGTATTGACTGAATTGTTCAACAACTTTTAACGCCATTGAATCATTTTCTTTGGCTAAATCAAAAATATCTTTAGCCGTTACTTGATTTGCTGTTTCAAGTAATTCTTTCAATTGACTCGGTTCGGTCTCTTTATCTTTCATGCAACGAGCTAGATTAACTAATCCAGTAGCGCTTGCTACTGTTTCTAAGCATCCGTCTTTGCCACATGTACAAGTAAATGGATGATTTGTTTCAACTGTCATATGACCAATTTCGCCAGCTGATCCACTAATTCCATGTAGTAATCTACCGTTAGCAATAACACCGCCACCTACACCTGTTCCTAATGTAACAAATACAACGTGATCACTTTTATTACCAGCACCCATCCAACGCTCACCTAAGCCAGCTACGTTAGCATCATTGTCAATATATACTGGGACACCAAAAGCTTTAGTCAATTCTGCTCCAACCGGCTGAACAGTTTTCCAATTTAAATTGTACGCACCTACAACTGTTCGTTGTTCTAAATCTACCTGTCCTGGTGAACCCATACCAATTCCTAATAAATTCTCTAGAGAAATATTTTTTTCTTTTAATACGTGTTGAATAGATTCAATAATATCTGGAATGATGTATTGGCCTTCTGATTCAATACGTGTTTTTACTTCCCATTTACTGAAAATTTCACCATTTGGTTCGACTAAAGCAATTTTTGCAGTTGTTCCACCTAAATCAATTCCGATGATATAGTTCATAATCTCTACCCCTTTATATTTTTAAATAAATTAAATTCCATACTGATTGATTGTGATTATTTGACCACGATAAAAAGCATAAATGCTAATTAATATAAAAATTAATGTCACTGATAGCATAATTAAAAATCGTCTTGGATAATTTTTAGGCGTTGCAAGTAACAGTCCAATAAGTACACCACCAATAATGCCACCAATATGTCCAAAATTATCAACGCCACCACTGAAAAAGCCAAAAATGATATTCAACCCAATTAACACTTTAAAACTTTGTCCAGTTTGTGCTAAGTAATTATTATAAGGAAATAAATAGCCTAACACGACCATGAAGCTAAATAATCCAAAAATGGATGTTGATGCACCTGCTGACAATGATGGACTAAATCCAAAACTAATTAAATTCCCCATTAGTCCACTTAATAAGTACAATATACTGAATCGCACTGTGCCGATAAGACGTTCAATCATATCACCTAAGTAATATAAGGATAAACTATTGATCACTAAATGCATAAATCCAATATGGATAAAAATGGGGGTAATCAATCGCCAATACTCTCCCACTGTAATTAAAGGATTAACTTTTGCTCCATAAGTGAGTAATACGGCACTATTTGTTGATCCACCTTGCCATTCTAGAAAGATAAAATAAATAATTTGAATTGCTAAAAATACTGTTGTTGCAATATTTTGGTTATATTTAATATTAAAAGATGATCGTCTATTATATACTCGCACATGTTACCTCCTTTACTGTGAACATTATCTTTATTGTAACATATTGTATATGATTCAGTTGAAAAATTTAATGAAATATTTCATAAAAAAAGCCTATACCCGAATATGGTATAAGCTCTTCTAATGATTATTTTTTCACTTCGCGGTGAAGTGTCATTTTACGCAATCTTGGGCAATATTTCTTAACTTCTAAACGTTCTGGATTGTTACGTTTGTTCTTTTTAGTTAAGTAGTTACGATCGCCACACTCTGTACATTCTAATAAAATATTTACACGCATTGAACTGACCTCCTCTAGCATTTCAAATTCACAAGAGGACAAAGCCTCCAACTACAACATTATAACATTATCTTTTTAATTTATCTAGTGTTTGAATCAAAATTTTATATGAAAACTAATCTAATTCTGATCATACATATGATTTATCACGTAATCATTAACATTTAAATAAATTATAGTGCTGTGAATTGATTTTGATCTTTATTTTTTATAGGATAAACTGTGTTAATTATAATTTATGATGGTCCAATAACTTATTGCTAGATAATCTATTATATTAATAATGATAAAATCTTGCAATCATGTAAAGGGTCGATTATGATTAAATTATAAACTTAAATAAATAAGAGAGGTGTAAAAATATGCAATGGTCAATAATTATCGTATTACTTATCTTTGCGATTATTAGCTTTATTATTTCGCTAATCATCCCTGCAAGTAAAACAAATGACGCAGATGTCAAAAATTTAAATGATGAATTGCTCAAGCAAAGTAGAGAAAATTATCAGTTAAAACGTCAAATTCAAGAATTGGAAGATCAGTTGAATCCAAGACATAGTTTGACAAATGAGGAAATTTATCCAACAAATGAATTAGATCATTCGTATGAAAAGGATAACACTGAATATCTAGACTACGACTCGGATGAATCATTTTCTACTTCATCATTAAGTAATGATTATGACGATTATGATTCATATGGCAAGAAGTCCGATGAAATGGGATATCAATTTTATCCAGAAGAAGAAGAATCTACTATTGAGTCATCTTATGATTTCTTTAATAGTACTCTTTCAAATAAAGAGACAATCATTTCTTTATATAATCAGGGTGAAGCGCTTGAAGATATCGCTCATGAACTAAATGTACCTGTTTCTACAGTTCAACTAGTTATTGATAGTTACTTAGAAGAACAATCTTTAAGATAGGAGGAAAATGATGAAAACTACTTTTAGATCAATTGGAATCGGCTTTTTATTATCTGCAATCATTGTTACAGCAATGATTTTTGTTAAGCCACATCTACCTGCTTCCATTACTAATATGATGGCGCAAGATGCTGTAGCGTCTAAAGAATATGACAACTTAAAAGCTGAGTTTGAACAATACAAAGCAGATAAAGAAAAAGAAATCGAAGATCTTAAAAAAGAGCAAATGAAAAATGATAAGAAAGATAGTACTAAAGAATCTAAAAATGAAAATTCTGCTGATTCTAGTGAAAAAGAGTCATCTGAAGGTGAAAGCACATTAGTAATTAATCCAGGCGAATCATCTTACGATGTATCAAGTCGTTTAGCTAATATGGGATTAATTGACAGTCAAGCTGATTTTTCAGCTTATTTAACAGAAAACGGTTATGATGTGAACATACAACCAGGTGAGTATCAATTAAGTCCAGGTATGACATATAGTCAAATTGCTCAAATTATTGCAATTAAATAACTAATCAGTTACTCAAACAGAATGTCGATGACATTCTGTTTTTTTACAGTATTAAATTAAGTTAAAAAAAAGCTAGTTAATCGAAATATCGATTAACTAGCTTTATATCTTTAATGAAAAAATTATTCAGGCGGAGTATCTTGCGTTTCGGAATTTTCTTCAACTTTAGGTACACTCCATTTTTGATTAAAATACAAGTCAAACACTTTACGTGCTATGTTAGTTGCATAAGTATCTTCTTCACCAGTTGATTGATAAGGTAATACTACTGCAACAACAATTTCTGGATTTTCAAACGGTGCAAATCCTACAAATGTCGAGTTAATTACTGCGCTTCCCTTTTGATCAACAATTGGACCATCATAAAAGGCCTCGGCAGTTCCAGTTTTTCCTGCTACATCTACGTTAAAACCACTGAAAGCTATTGAAGCAGTCCCTTTTGAGCCATGAACTACTTGATATAAACCTTGTTTAACACGATCAATTTCATTTTTATTTGCTGCAATATGATTCATTATTTTAGTCGGCATAGAAGCCTTTAATGAGCCAATATCGCCATTGTCCGAAGTATCATAAATTGATTGAACAAGCCGTGGAGAAACACGGATTCCGTTATTAGCAATCGTACTCATGTACTGAGCTAACTGTAATGGAGTGTATAAATCATACTGTCCATAAGAAAAGTCCAAGGCATAAAAGGTTTCTCTTGACTGCCCTTTAAAGCCAACACTTTCGCTTGGAATATCAATTCCCGTTTTTACACCTAAACCAAATTGTGCATAATAGTTTCTCAATTTATCAAACACGCTGGTTTGAATATCAAGAAGTCCACCTTTTTCATAAGTAGACTGTCCACCCATTCGCATAGCCAGTTTCATCATATACACGTTAGAAGAGCGTTCGAGCGCATCAATATCACTCATCGGAATTTGTTGTCCATCACGGTTAAAGACAGAAGACTTCGGTTGAGAACCTTGAAATACAATTGGCTCATCCACAATAACATTGTCATCTAGAGTGATTACACCATCCATATAACCGGCTAAAACGGTCGCTGCTTTAATTGAAGATCCCATACCGTAAGAACTATTTATTGCACCTAGAGAATCATCCAAAATACCATTATCACTTCGTTCTACTTCTTCATCTGAAGACGCATATTTTTTCCCAGCAACCGCTAGTAAATCCCCTGTTTTTGGATTCATGACAACGATATATGCCCGATCTGCTAATCCAGATTTAAACTGTCTAACAGTTTCTTCAGCAATACCTTCTACTCGTTTTTGAAAATCAACATCTAATGTTAAAACGAGATTATCACCCTTTTTACCATCATATACAATTTTAGAATCGAGTACATCTCGGCGTGCATTGGTTATATTTTTTATTTTTCTTTTTGTTCCTCTTAAAATCGGTTCATATTGTTCTTCTAAGTAACTATTACCTACACGATCATTTAAAGCATATCCCTTGTTTAAAAAGGCAGTTGCACGATCTTCAGGTAAACCTGTTGTTTCAGTAGTAACATTTCCTAATAAACTTCTTAATAAATTTTTTTCAGGATAGTGACGTGTCCAGTCTGTTGAAACATCAATACCATCTAATTGATTCAATCGCTCATTAACTTCAGCCACTTCATCGTTAGTCACCCCTTTATTTTTAATGGTTACCGTTGATAAAGCATATGCTCCATTCATTTTCTTATAAATTGCGATTGCATTTTTGGTCTTATCATCATACTCTATTTCATTCGATTTAATTTGTTTTAACTGTTCTTGATAAACATCACCAGGCGACAATTTCCCAAGATTTTTAGGTGTTCGTTTAACTAATTCTTTTGGATTCATTGCTGCCCAATAATCTTTTAAATCTCGTTCAGTTAAGTTATCAATTGGTACTTTGATCAATCGACTTAATTCATTAGCTGTTGCTACAATATCAGAGGCATCATGCGTAATATCTCTTGAATAAATGATAGCTCGTTCTGGGTCATTCCCTACTAAAATACGTCCTTTTGAATCATAGATTAGTCCTCGTGGTACTGACTGATTAGATATAGTTGTCTCCGTTCGTTCAACAAGAGCTGTAAATTCTGGCCCTTTTACTATTTGAAGAAAAGTTAAACGAATGATTAGTGCCGCAAAAGCTACAAAAACAATGATAAATAATAAATTTAATCGAAAAGGTATATGTGATCGTTTTTTTTCATGATTATTAATGCGAATTGATTTTGCCATGTCTTCCCTCTTTACTTTCATTCTATACGCTTTTTATAGTATAACAAAATTCATTCCTTTCATCACGATAAACAAAAAAATTTAATATTTCTTTCAACAGAAAATTGTACTGTAGGAGTCTGTATAACATTGTGTTACAATGGATACATGCTAACGCATCAAATATAGTTATGATACATATCGTAAGAAAGGCGATGATTCAATGAGCTTTACAACTTATAATTTGCCTCCATTTATTTTGGAAGCAATCAATCACTTAAATTTTAAACAACCTACTCCTATACAAGAGACTGTAATACCTGCCATACTTAGAGGGGAAAGTATCGTTGCACAATCACGTACTGGTTCCGGAAAAAGTCATGGCTTTTTATTACCATTACTTGGTCAAGTCGATCCTGAACAAAAAGAAACACAATTAATTATTACAAGTCCAAGTCGTGAATTATCTGAACAATTATATCAAATGGCTTTATCGATTGAAAAATTTCGGGACCAACCAATTGTAATTGATCACTTAGTCGGTGGTAGTAACAAAGCACGTCAGACAGAATTACTTAAAAGAAGACAACCACAAGTAGTCATCGGAACACCTGGAAGAATATATGATCTCATTCAAAATAGTGGGCTTGATATTCATACCGCTCAACATCTAGTTATAGACGAAGCAGATATGACGATGGATTTAGGCTTTTTAAATACAATCGATCAAATCGCTAGTCGCATGCCAAAAAATTTAAAAATATACGCTTTTAGTGCGACTATCCCACAACAACTATTTGCCTTTTTAAAAAAATATATGGAAAATCCAACCATTTTCTCTTTAGATCAAAATGAAGTAACATCAACCGTTACTAATTATTTACTAAATACTCGATCAAAAAATGAAATCGATTTGTTACATCAAGTTATTCAAATTGGACATCCTTATTTAGTACTTATATTTGCTAACACGATTGAACGTGTTGACTCTATTCATTATGCTTTAGAACAACGTGGTTTAAAAGTTGCTAAAATTCATGGTAATTTAGAAAATAGAGAACGCCGTCGCATTATGAAACGAATTCGTGATTTAGAATTTCAATATGTAGTCGCTAGTGATCTAGCCTCAAGAGGAATTGATATTCCTGGAGTATCTCATGTTATCAACGTTGACATACCTGATGAATTAGAATTCTTTATTCATCGTGTAGGACGAACAGGTCGTCAAGGGATTGAAGGAACTGCAATTACTTTCTATCATCCTGATTTAGTTCCAGCCATTCAGGCATTAGAAAAACGTGGGATTAATTTTATTGAAGTTCAATACCAAGATGAAGAGTTAGTCCCTACAGCTAGTCGATTAAATCGTCGCATTAGAAAAAAAGACAAAAAAGTAGAACTTGAAGCTAACACTTTAGGCTATATTAAAAAACAAAAGAAACGTGTTAAACCTGGGTATAAAAAGAAAATTAAAGATAAAATATCAGATCAAAGAAAACGAAATAATCGTTTAAATAAACGCCATTCCAAATAAAAAACGTTTGTTACTGAAAGCTATTAGGCTCCAGTAACAAACGTTTTTTTATTTTATGAAGTAGAACTGATGATTATTCGATCGTTCTGAGTCAAATGTATAATTTAATTCATTAAAAGCTTTTATTGGATCAATTGTTTGAATATTGTGCTTAGCCATATATCGAACCATCTCTCCTCTTGCCATTTTTGCATACGTCGCTTTTTGAACAAAACGCCCATCCTTTAATTCTCCAAAATAAATATCAATTAGTCGATCATCCGAAGTTAAATACTTAGAAACACATTTAGCATATTCTTTAGATGCTAAATTAATGATGATTTTTGAATCATCACTTACTTCATTATATATTTTTTCCGCCCAAAAATTATACAATCCTTTAATTCCATTAATATCTAACTTTGACTGCATTTCAAGCCGATATGGGGCAATACCATCAAATGGTTTTAAAACACCATACAATCCAGATAAAATACGCAAATTAGACTGAATGTAAGTTAATTCATCATTCGTGAATATATCAGGCGACATATATTGATACTGTATTCCTTCATAAGCAATAATAGCTGGAGTCAATAGCTTATAAAGGTCCATTTCATACAGTCTGACAATATTTTCTTGTGTCAATTTATCATTAGTTTTCCATAAAGACTGCAATTCTTGATTAGATAACTGCTGCAACGTCTGAAGAATGATAGTTGCTTCATTCAAAAAAATAGGTTGCGTTAAATCTGAAAAAGAATCGGTATCTTTCTTCATTTTTTTAGCCGGTGAGATAATTATTTTCACAAACAATCCTCCCTTTCGTCCATCCTATATTTATTGCTTTGTTTTAGATTTTGTTTTTAAAAATACACGAATCGCACCGATAATGAACAATAATATTCCTACACCTAAATATGAAAAATTGAAAGGTAGTGCCACATTAAGCAAAGCACATATAAAAATTGGAACGACGCTAAGAACGATTGTTAAACGTTTAAAAGCAAATGGAGAGATTAGTACGCCCATCATAGTCGAAACTGCTTTTAATACGATGCGATAAATAAATTGAATAAAGAATAAATAAACTGTGCTAACAATAAAAGATAATACTGTAAAGTAAGTCACAATGATTAGCGGATTATTAAAGAGACTACTCATTATTTTTTTAACGACCTGCTGATTAAGCTCTGGGTATTCCGAATATTTTAAACTAAAATCTTGAATACCTGTCTTTATTGAGACATTAGACTTTAAAAATTCGACAGAAATTAATTGATCGTCACTTCTTACTGGTGCTTGATCTTCTTCTGTCATAATAAAATTAAAAGTATCTGAATAATAAACAAATCCTTTTTTTGAATCATTATCTAATTTTAAATAATTTTGTTTATCAATTTCAAATGTCGGAATATGCTCTTCTAATTGGTTGATATCATTTTTTATGGAATAACTCACTGTTAACATTTGAATCATAAAAGGTATCATCATTATTGCTACAGTAAAGAAATATATTTGCCAATATGATGGCTTACGACGTCGCATCATTTGATTTAATTGTTCTGGTTGAGTTAATAATGTTTTTAATAATTTAATCATACAATCTTCCCTTCTCTTCCAGTAGTTTAACCAATTTTTCTACGATTAGCAATTGTTAAAAAATAAGATATCTGATTTTTATGCTTGAATATTAAATGAATCATTTAGACAGAATAATTTACATCGAGACCTTTATCGTTTAAACTAAGTGTGAACGGATTTGACGAGGAGGTTCTATATGGAAACGATTGAAAGGCCCACTTTAATAACTATTTTTGGTGCTACTGGTGATTTAGCACGTCGTAAATTGTTTCCCTCAATTTACCGATTATACAAAAATGGTTATTTAAATAAAAACTTTGCTGTAATAGGAACAGCAAGAAGAGAATGGGATAATAAGATATTACAACAAACTGTTTTCGAAGCCATTTCGGATGAAAATGATTCATCTGATGAAAATCAAATAAAAAAAGAATTTATTTCCCATTTTTACTATATCGCTCATAATATTAATGATCGATCTCATTATCAAGAATTAAAAAAATTAACAGAGTCATTAGAATCTACCTATGAAACGCAAGGCAATCGCTTATTTTATGTAGCACTTGCACCTGAACATTTCGAGACCGTTACGAGTCATTTAGCTTCTGAGGGACTTAAAGATACAGACGGATATACACGTCTTGTTATTGAAAAACCATTTGGCCATGATTACCCTAGTGCCAAACAATTAAATGACGGAATTAACAAGGCTTTCAGTGAAAATGAAATTTTTAGAATTGATCATTATTTAGGAAAAGAAATGGTTCAAAACATCTCAGCCATTCGTTTTGCTAATCCTATTTTTAATTCTCTATGGAACCATCATTATATTGAACATGTACAAATTACACTAGCTGAAACAGTTGGTGTTGAAGAACGCGGTGCTTACTATGATACTAGTGGTGCTTTAAGAGATATGGTACAAAATCATGTTTTACAAATTATCTCCTTACTTGCAATGGAACCACCTGCAAACTTAAATTCTTCTGATGTAAGAAAAGAAAAAATTAAAGCACTTGCAGCCTTAAAACCTTTAACGGATCAACTTGTTCTAAAGAAGACTATTCGTGGACAATATCGAGGTTATCGAGATGAAGAAAATATTTCTAAAGATTCAACTACAGAAACCTTTGTAGCAGGTGAATTTTATATTGATAATTTTAGATGGCAAGGTGTTCCTTTCTTTATTCGTACTGGAAAGAAAATGAAAGAAAAAGAAACTGTCATTCATGTTTTCTTTAAACCAATTGAAAAAAATTTATTCTCAAACACTAAAAATGAACACAATATTCCACTTCAAAATGTACTTACCATTCATATTGCTCCAAATGAGGGATTTGCATTAACAGTCAATAAGAAAAGCCAACTTCAAGACATGGCTCTCGATCAAACCAATCTTCATAACTTTGATGATAAAATTGTTCAAATGAACACTCCAGAAGATTATGAACGATTGATTTTAAACGCAATCGATGGAGATAATACATATTTTACACATTGGGATGAAGTAAAATATTCTTGGCAATTTGTCGATGAAATATTAAAAAATTGGACTGAACACTCTGCTCCACTATACGAATATGAGCCTGGCCAATCAGGACCCGAAGAAAGTCATTCTTTCATCCAATCCAAAGGGTTTGAATGGGTATAAACGTTAACTATAGAAACACCATCTAAACTAAGTTTAGATGGTGTTTTTATTACTACTGTGATTTCTCTCTATGTCATTTATCGAATAAATGAAAAAGATGGGAACTTGTTTTGAACTGCTCCCTGTCAAGTAGACAGGTAAAAAATAAATTTTATGCACCTATGGTTTTTCATCCATAGGTGTTTTTTATGCTGGAATGGCTAACCCCATCTTTAAGGTGATTCGTTTAGTGTTAAAGAAATGAATATATTGATCAATATCTTTTGTTAAACTTTCAAATGTATCATATTTATTTAAATAATATAATTCTGATTTGAGCATGCCAAAAAAGTTTTCCATTGGACCATTATCGATACATTTTCCTACACGTGACATACTTTGAATGGCTTGGTGATCCTTAATAAATTGA
>NZ_JAGN01000004.1 GCF_000526675.1 Atopobacter phocae ATCC BAA-285 | reverse complement strand
CAAGCCATTCAAAGTATGTCACGTGTAGGAAAATGTATCGATAATGGTCCAATGGAAAACTTTTTTGGCATGCTCAAATCAGAATTATATTATTTAAATAAATATGATACATTTGAAAGTTTAACAAAAGATATTGATCAATATATTCATTTCTTTAACACTAAACGAATCACCTTAAAGATGGGGTTAGCCATTCCAGCATAAAAAACACCTATGGATGAAAAACCATAGGTGCATAAAATTTATTTTTTACCTGTCTACTTGACAGGGAGCAGTTCAAATCACTCGCTGATGCCTTTTTACTTATTCACCATTTACTTGCTTTAAGTAACGATAGACGCTTGGTTCGGAAATATTTAAAACATTAGCTACTTCTGTAACGGCTCCTTTGATTTGAAAAATATTTTGATGATTCAAATCCTTAATAATTTCGAGGCGTTGTTTTGGTAAAAGACGAATATTTGGATCTAAATAATGTTCAGGAACTGTTTGACGAATTAATTGTTCAATATTTGGTGCAAAACGTTCGGTATAGTCAAGATCTAATTCATTAGTTGCACCTACCCGATTTGGACTGCCTGCTAAACTAAGAATTTGATTCGCAATCCCTTCATAAGCTTTGATATCAAAATTTACGCACAATAGCCCCAATAGTTGATTATCGTCGTCAGTGATGAACATTGTGCTCGATTTAAATTCACGGCCATTTGGCATAATGCCACGATAACCTGAAATAAAAGGGCTAGTTAAATATTTTTTTTCACGCACCATTTGTAATGCAAAATCGGTTAAAGGAGCATCCATATTACGTTCACTTAATTCCCCGTTGGCAATAGCCCCAATATGACTACCACCATCTGGATCCATAACATGTAAAATTATTTCATAATGGGGACCAAGAATTTGTCCAAAATATTTCACTATTTGAGTATAGTGAGCAAGCATGTCTTTGTTCATTATTTTCACCTCATATATGATTGTAATCGATTACAACATCATTTTCAACATAATAATAATTAATTATCATAATAATAAAATGTTATTGACAACGTTTACATTTTAATTTATGATGAAGCTATCAAAAAAACTTTAGGGGGATTAATCATATGGAAGTCATTACTGGAACGGCAGCCTTGCTAGTGGTATTGAGCTGCTTCACTTTATTCAATTACAAAGCACCTTATGGAACGAAAGCAATGGGCGCTCTTGCCAATGCCGCCTGTGCTAGTTTTTTAGTAGAAGCTTTTCACGCATCATTTTTTGGTGGTGTACTAGGCTTTGATTTCTTACAACAAGTGGGCGATTCAAATGGGTCTTTAGGTGGAGTAGCTGCAGCTATTTTGGTGCCTTTAGCGCTAGGAGTGACCCCAGTATATGCCGTTTTAGTTGGACTAACATGTGCAGGCATGGGGATATTGCCAGGCTTTGTAGCAGGCTATTTAATTTCTTTTGTGTTACTTGAAATGGAGAAAAGATTGCCAGGTGGACTTGATCTTATTTTAATTATTGTTTTTGCAGCGCCTCTTACTCGTTTTATCGCACAATTATCAACGCCTGTTGTGAATGCTACTTTATTACGTATTGGTGAAATTTTAATAACTAGTGCAGATAAAAGCCCAATCGTTATGGGGATTGTATTAGGTGGGGTAATTACAGTAGTAGCAACTGCGCCTCTTTCTTCCATGGCTTTAACTGCAATGATGGGATTAACGGGAGTTCCTATGGCGATTGGTGCGCTATCTGTATTCGGTTCAAGTTTCATGAATTTTGTCTTATTTAAACGTATGAAATTTGGTTCAGATAAAGATACGATTTCAGTAGCAATTGAACCGTTGACTCAAGCTGATTTAATTTCTGCCAATCCAATACCCGTATATATAACGAACTTTGTCGGTGGTGCATTGTGTGGCATAGCTATTTCTTTAATGGGATTAGTTAATCAAACAACCGGAACAGCAACTCCTATTGCAGGCTTCGCAGTAATGTTTGCTTACAATCCAGCAAGTAAAGTATTAATTGCTGCATCGATTTGTATTGTTGCTAGTGTTGCTGCTGGTTTCTTAGGATCAATTGTCTTTAAAAATATGCCAATAAAAACAGCAGATGAATTACGTGGAACTAATGAGTCAAAAGCTGCTTAAATACTAGATAAATACATGCTTAAGAACAGTATTTATCGGTACAACTTGAATAATATGATATAATAATTGATACATCATTTTTCAAGCTACATGATTCCATATTAATCATGTAGTTTGTTATAATGCGATTGAATGATTGCGTTCATTTTTTATAAAAGAAAGAAGGGACGAATATGTCAAAATCCATAAACTATCGGAGTTGTTTCGACATTATCGGACCAATTATGGTAGGACCGTCAAGTTCTCATACAGCTGGTGCTTTACGAATTGCTCTTGCAGCACGTTGTTTATTGCAAGGTACACCAGAGCGAGTAATCTGTCGCTATTATGAGTCATTTGCAGAAACTCATCAAGGTCATGGAACAGATTATGCCATTGTTGGTGGTGTATTAAATTTCAGCACAGAAGATACGCGTGTACCACATGCAATTGAGATTGCTCAAGACCAAGG
Source organism: Atopobacter phocae ATCC BAA-285 (assembly GCF_000526675.1). GTDB lineage: Bacteria > Bacillota > Bacilli > Lactobacillales > Aerococcaceae > Atopobacter > Atopobacter phocae. Next base: position 57,233 of record NZ_JAGN01000004.1, on the reverse strand, counting down.
AATTGATATTCAATTTATTGAACGAAAAAACGAAGAGAGTCCAATTCATCATGAAAATACTGCAGATGTGGAATTAATTAGTGGAGCAGAACGTGTACGTTTAATCGGCGCTTCTGTTGGTGGCGGAACGATTGAGGTACGACATTATGAAGTAGAAGATTTCGTGATTCAACCAACAGGGCCTTTGCCAATTGTTATTGCAATTTCAGAAGATAATAAAAAAATTGAACAAGTGAAACACTTGTTACAAGATCTCGATTTACCAGTTACTCACCGAATTGTGCAAGAAAAGAACCAAAAAGTTTTAACGCACTTTGAACTAAATGCATTCTTAACGAATGAAAAAGAGCAACGATTACGTGAGTTAAAAACAGATGATTTGTCTATATACATCTTAAAGTAAGGAGAGATTATGCGAATGTTTATGTCGATAAAAGAAATTGTGGAAACGAGTCAACAAACGAATAAAAGTTTATCACAATTAATGTTAGAACAAGAAGTTGAAGTGTCCGGAAAAACAGAAGAAGAAGTACTTGAGGGGATGCGACAAAATCTAGTAACGATGGAAAAAGCTGTTGCACGTAGTATTACAGGAGATGGTGTTCATTCGCCCACTGGCTTAACAGGTGGAGATGCTTTAAAAATGCAACGTTACCGCCAAAAAGGTAACACACTCTCAGACGATAAAATGTTAAAAGCTGTTCAAAATGCATTAGGCACCAATGAAGTGAATGCAGCAATGGGTGTGATATGTGCTACACCAACTGCTGGAGCTAGTGGAACAATTCCAGGTGTCTTGTTTTCAGTAGCGGATACTTTAAAACTAGACGAAGATGCTAAAATACGTTTTTTATTGACTAGTGCGCTTTTTGGAATGATTGTGGCTAATAATGCGATGATTGCAGGGGCAGTTGGTGGTTGTCAGGCAGAAGTGGGAAGTGCGAGTGCTATGGCAGCAGCAGCGGCAGTTGAAGCAGCAGGCGGAACACCAGAACAAAGTGCGCATGCTTTTTCAACCGCATTAGGTAATTTGTTAGGTTTAGTTTGTGATCCAGTTGCTGGTTTAGTAGAAGTACCATGTGTGAAAAGAAATGCGATTGGTGCCGGTAATGCGTTAATTGCAGCAGATATGGCATTAGCAGGGATTGAAAACATTATACCGGCTGACGAAACAATTGAAGCAATGCGAAAAATTGGAAAACAGATGCCACGTGAATTACGAGAAACAGGATTAGGTGGTACTGCAGGGACGCCAACAGGTGTTGCGTTAAAAATGCGGATTTTTGGACAAGATGTTTCATTAGAAGAACAATAAACATATTTTAAAAGTAAAATCTATGAAAAGGCTGGTATGATTCCGGTCTTTTTTTCATTATTTGGCTATTAAATTGATAATATCGTAAGATTTTCACGTATCAGGTTAAAAACGCTATAAAGATAGGTCAGATTTTGGTATGATAAAATGGAGAAAATATGTATGTGGAGGGGCTAATGTGGCACGAATTATTGCAATAGCGAACCAAAAAGGTGGCGTTGGGAAAACAACAACTGCTGTAAACTTAAGTGCAGGCTTGGCCTATTTGGGAAAACGTGTATTATTAATTGATAGTGATCCTCAGGGAAATTTAACAAGTGGTCTTGGTGTCAATCATGAAGATGTCCAATATGATTTATATGATGTACTCATTAATGATGTTTCGTTAAAAGAGACTATTGTACCTTCAAGTCGGGAAGGTTTGGATATTGTTCCTGCAAGTATTCAGTTAGCCGGAGCAGAAATCGAATTAACGAATCAGCCCAAAAGAGAGAAACGTTTATTAGAAGCGTTGGAACGTGCGGAATTAGATTACGATTACATCTATATTGATTGCCCACCATCTTTAGGCCATTTGACGATTAATGCATTTACAGCAGCTGAAGCTGTTTTAATACCAGTTCAGGCAGAGTACTTCGCTTTAGAAGGGTTATCGCAATTAATTAATACGATTCAAATGGTTCGAAAATATTATAATGCGAATTTATTACTTGAAGGTGTGCTATTGACGATGTACGATTCTCGCACAAATTTAGGTAATGACGTTCGAAATGAAGTGGAAAAATTCTTTAAAGAAAAAGTATACAAAACAATTATTGCGCGAAATGTCCGATTGTCTGAAGCACCAAGCCATGGTCTATCAATTATTGATTATGATTTACAATCGAAAGGTGGCCAGCTTTATCTGGCATTAGCAAAGGAAGTGGTAGCACATGAAGAATCGAAAGAATAAAGGGTTAGGACGAGGTATTGATGCACTTTTTCATGATTCATTTGATGCAGATGAATCAATAAAAGAGAAGAGTGTAGACAAAAAGCAGAATAAATCAGTATCACAAGGAACAGATAGTCAATCAGTTGATAATCCCATGACGGATTCAACGCACGAACAAGTCATGGAGTTACCACTTGAAGCAATTCGAGCGAATCCATATCAACCACGAATGACATTCGATGAAGATGCACTACAAGAATTATCTGAATCGATTAAAATACAAGGCGTTTTTCAACCCGTGATTGTTCGTCAATCCCAAATTAAAGGGTATGATTTGATTGCTGGAGAAAGACGTGTGCGGGCTAGTCGTTTAGCTGGTAAAGAAACGATACCAGCTATTGTTCGTGCATATGATGATATGGAAATGATTCAAATTGCCATCGTTGAAAATTTACAACGAGAAGATTTGTCAGCCATCGAAGAAGCAAAAGCATATCGCCGATTAATGGATGAGCTTCATTTAACTCAACAAGAAGTTAGTAATAAAGTTGGAAAAAGTCGGTCGTATATTGCCAACTTTGTCCGTTTACTGTCATTACCATTAAAAGCGCAACAAGCACTTGAATCAGGTATAATCACAGTTGGACACGCACGTGCGTTGATTGGCTTGAAAGAGGAAGAGCAAATATTACATACGTTAGAATTAATCATTAAAGAGCATTGGAATGTGCGCCAAACAGAGCAATATTTACAAGCACTTTCCAATCCAGAGGAATCGATAAAAAAAGAACGCACTAAAAAAGAAAAATCACCATTCATTACAGCATACGAAGAGCAGTTAATGGATAAATTTGGAACGAATGTATCCATTGTGGAACAAGCAACGAAACATTCTGGGAAAATTCAAATTGAGTATTTGTCAGAACGAGATTTAGCTCGTATATTAGAATTATTAGAAATTACACTTGATGATTGAGGATGAGATGATGCAATTAAAAGAATATCAATTACATGATCAAGTAGAAATGAAAAAGCCACACGCTTGTCAGACGAACGCTTGGGAAATTGTCCGAATGGGGATGGACATTAAGATAAAGTGTTTAAATTGTGGTCAAATTGTGATGATGCCTCGGCGAGAGTTTAATCGTAAATTGAAACGTGTCACGAAGCAAAATACGTAAATACAAAAAATAATATTAATTGAAGAAAGAGGATAAAAAATGGCATTAACAGCAGGAATCGTAGGACTACCAAATGTTGGGAAATCCACTTTATTTAACGCAATTACAAAAGCAGGAGTAGAAGCAGCGAATTATCCGTTTGCGACGATTGATCCAAACGTAGGAGTTGTTGAAGTACCGGATGATCGATTAAATCATTTAACACAATTAGTACAACCAAAGAAAACTGTACCAACTACTTTTGAATTTACTGATATTGCAGGAATTGTAAAAGGTGCTTCAAAAGGTGAAGGTTTAGGAAATAAATTTTTAAGTCACATTCGAGAAGTTGATGCGATTTGTCATGTTGTTCGTTGTTTTGAAGATGAAAACATTACACATGTTAGTGGAAAAGTTGATCCGATTGATGACATTGAAACAATTAATATGGAGCTTGTTTTTGCTGACTTAGAATCCGTTGAACGTCGTTATAGTCGTGTACATAAGATGGCAAAAGCAAAGGATAAAGAAGCTGTTCAAGAGTTTAAAGTATTAGAAAAAATAAAGCCAGCGTTAGAAGAAGGACGTCCAGTTCGTTCGATGGAATTTTCAGAAGAAGAACAAAAAATTGTACGCAGTTTATTTTTATTGACGGCTAAACCTATTTTGTATATTGCTAATGTTTCCGAAGATGAAGTATCTAAAGGTAGTGACAATCCATTAGTTCAAGTAGTTGAAGCATACGCTGAAAAAGAAGGTGCTGAAGTAGTTGTTATTTGTGCCCGTATTGAAGAAGAGATTGCCGAGTTAGATGAAGATGATAAAGCGATGTTCTTAGATGAAATGGGTATCGAACGTTCTGGGTTAGATGTATTAATCCAAAAAGCTTATCGTTTATTAGGATTAGCAACTTATTTCACTGCAGGTGAAAAAGAAGTGCGAGCATGGACCTTTAAGTTAGGAATGAAAGCTCCAGCAGCAGCGGGTGTTATTCATAGTGATTTTGAAAAAGGGTTTATTCGAGCAGAAACGGTGTCTTATAATGACTTAGTAGAATACGGTGGAATGCAAGCCGCAAAAGAAGCAGGACGCGTTCGCTTAGAAGGAAAAGATTATGTTGTAGAAGATGGCGATGTTATGTTATTCCGCTTCAACGTATAAACTTTTAAATGATCGTGAAAAACATATTACTTAAAATATTAGGAGACGATTATGTTAGATAAAATTAAAGCATTTTTAGAAATCGAATCAACACCCAAAACTGAAGAAACGCCTCATGATATTCGAACTTTAGAAGCAATGGATCATTCGAATGTTGAATTAAAAAAACAATTAACAAAGAAAAATGATCAATACGTTCATCAACTAGAAAAACAATTGAGACACTATGGTGCAAGTGAAGCACGGATTGTTAGCGAATTGCATCACTTATTACCAGAGTTGATTGAATCACAGAAACAAGGGATTACAGCGAAGCACTTATATGGAACAGCTGGAGAATACGCTAATACGCTTGTTCATGGCAAACAATCAAAACATGTAGCAAATGGAGCAGAACGCTCACCAAGTTGGCAACTAGCCATTGATGGTGGATTATTGTTAGGTGGAATGTTTGCTATGATTTCAGGATTCACTTTATTAATGAATCCACAAACAGCTCAAGGAATGGGTTTACTTAGTTTAATTATCAACTATATTTTAGGTGGCTTGATGATGATGGTTTTAATAAAATATGCACCAAACTTAGATGCGCCTAAAGGACAACGTGGTATTCCGCAATATATTATTGCATCTTTTATTACGATGGGTTTGTGGATTAGCTTTATTTCGGTATTTCAAGCGGCTATACCAGCTACTATTAATCCAACCTTGCCGGCAGTTGGGTATATCATTATTGCAGCTGCTAGTTTAGCTGGTAAATATTTCTTTAAACGTCATTACAATGTTACTGGTGGTGCTTTTTAGTGATTCCTAAGCGACGTTTTATAATAGTCGTTCTTCTTTTAATCTTGAAAGATTGTTTTTATCCAAAGCGAATACAATAGATCGTGAGGAAATTATTATGAAAAAGATAAGATGGATACTTTTTTTGAGTGTAATATTTTTTTTGAGTGTCATCCACCATCCAATAGCTATTGAAGCTGTTGATTACGAGATTAATCAGGTGGATATTGACTATCATATTGAGCGGGATGGATCTGCACAAGTAACTGAACGGTATCAGTATGACTTTGATGATGAATATCAAGGATTATTATATCAATACGATTCAACTGGAGTTTTTGAAGCCCCTCGGACATTTGATATACGTGTCGAAAATGAATCAGGCGACATGCAGATAATGAAACAAGATACATCTGAAGTGGATGGAACTTATCAAATGAAAAAAACTTCTAATGGATTGATTGCATTTAAAATATTTTCACCTGGAGAACAGGATCGTAAAACATTACAAATTCAGTATCGAGTACCCCATTTGATAACAAGCTATTTAGATATAGCTGAGCTTAATTATCGAGTAATTGGTGAACAATGGGATCATCCATTAAATAATGTGCGCGTACATATTCATCTTCCAGAACCTGTAAGTGATGATCAATTAAAGGCTTGGGCACATGGGGATTATGCTGGTTGGATTCAAATTGAGGAGAATCGGAAGGTGGTGACACTGGGGATTGATGTTAACCCTGAACAAACGTTTATGGAAGCTCATGTTATTTTTCCAACCGCATTGGTACCAAATAATATTAATCAAGTAAAAGAGAAGAAGTTGGACGATATTTTAAGGCAGGAACGAGCATTAGCACAAAAAAGAGAAGATGATTTGAAACAAACTGAAAAAATAACAAATATAATGCGATGGGTGGCTTTAGGTACTGGAATAATCAGTGTAATTGGCACCGGGATTATTAGTATAAAATCTCATATGAAATATCAAAGGATGATGGAACATGGTGGTCATGTACCGAATCATCTTTATGAGCTACCTAACCAATTGGCGCCTGCTATTGTCAATCAAGCAGTATATTTGGAAGATGTATCCAGTCAAGTTGTCTCGGCAACGATGTTAGATTTGATTCGACGGAAACATGTAACAATCGAAGTGATAGAATCTAAAAAAAGTGTTATTAAGCATCGAGCAATGCCGCAAATAACTTTTTATCGAGTGCCTTCTGTAGATTCAGATCAACTATCGTATTCAGAACAATATTTTTTGAACTGGATGTTTGAAAAAATTGGACAAAATAATCAACTAAAGAAAAAAGAATTAGATCATTATGCTAAAAAGAATAGTTCTCAATTCCTATCATCTTTAAAAAAATATGAAGGCTATTTGAAAAAAGAAGCGCATCGTCTTGATTATGGAGAGAAAAAGAAACGTGCAGGCTTATTTGCATTAGGTATATTACAAATACAAATAGGTTTGGGTATTATAATATTCAGTCTATTTACTAGTGATGTTCCGATGACTCTCTCTTGGTTAAGGTTCATGGTGCCTTTAATAGGGACAATATCTACTGGTCTTGGTTTTTATAGTTTGTACATTGCTAGTAAATACCCTATTTCATATACAGATAAAGGCGCACGAGCACGCAAAGAATGGGATGCATTTAAACAAATGCTCCATGATATCGCGCATTTGGAGCGCGCCCGGACACAATCGATTATTATGTGGGAACACTATTTAGTATTTGGTGTATTATTCAATGAAGCAGATACTGTTATTAAAGAAATGACTACTTATTTTCCACCGAATGTTTTGGCAACAGGAAATGTATCGCAATATTATGGTCATTCAATGATGCAACATTATTTATTACATCAGATGATTAATCAAAGTGTTGGACAAGCAGTTACAACATCTCAAACCGTTCAAACAAATAAAAATGCGACTAACTTCTCCGGTAGTGGTGGTGGATTTGGTGGCGGAACTAGTTTTGGCGGTGGAGGCGGCGGTGGAGGCGGAGCCTTCTAATTAAATAGAAACAAAAAATGGATGGAGCGTTTGCCCATCCATTTTTTTGTTTTGAATTAGCCAATTGAATAAGTTGGGTAGTGTATTTTTGGTAACCCTTTAAAACCAATAAAAATAAACGTTTTTTCGATAAAAGAAACATTTTGAATACGCAAATGAATACGTCTTAACCATTTGATACAAACGCAATAAATTGATTAACTGTTTTTTCTTTTCCGTCCGTTGTTACGTGAGCATATGTATCCATTGTTGTTTTGATATCCTTGTGACCTAGTCTGTCTTGCACTTCTTTGATAGATGCACCTGCTTCTAGCAAAAGAGAGGCGTGTGTATGCCTGAGCGAATGGGGCGTTATCCTTTTTATGTTCATTTCGTTCGTCATTCGATCTAACAAATCATTAACAATCCTTCTGCAAACAAACGAGTTATTTCTGTTAGCAAACAACAGCTGTTCTTGTCCTTTGTGTTTTTGTCCGCGACTAAAAAGTATCTCCATTTGTTTTATTTTCCATTTCTTTAACAAATCTATTGTTTCTTTATCGATAGCAATCGTTCGAATTCCAGCTTTAGTTTTAGGTTCGGAAATATAATATCCAACTCTATCTTTAGCAACATTTCTTTCTATTTTGATTAAATTGTTATTTAAATCAACATCTTTCCACATTAATGCTGCCGCTTCGTTTTTTCGCATGCCTGTAAACGCAATTAAATGTATCATTATTTTGTTTTGAGTACTAAGTGATGATTTGTGTAAATCGTAAATAAATTTATTAAATTCTTTTCTGTCCATAAAAGGCACAGTATAGTCCGTTTTTAATTTTGGTGGTCTAACAGCTAATTTAAAAGGATTTGATTTTATATATCCAAGTCTGATTGCGTGGTCCATTACTTTTGAGGCAATCCCAACCGGCCTATAACCGTTCGTCATTTTATCATACATATTCACAACAAACTTTTGACAATCATCCACTGTTATTTTGTCAACGTATTTACCCTTAAAATAAAGTAAGACATGATTGTTAGAATCTCTCTCGTAATTTATAATAGAACTGGGTTTAAGTTTCTTTTTATGCAACTCAAACCATTTTCCAAGCACCACCTCAAATTTCACTTGCTTGGGTTTGTTGTCAAACCCTTGTGTTTCAATTTCGTGGAGGAGACGTGCTTCGGCTAATTTGGCTTCACGTTCTGTTTTAAATCCACGACGAGTCGTGCGACGTTGTTTCCCAGTTTGTGGGTCAACACCTAAATAGGTTTGGAATAAATAACGTTTTTCGCCGTTTTTTAATTCATATTGTTTTATCATTTTTAATCTTTCCTCTCTACGTGCGCCAACACAAAAGAGGGTTTCCCCACTCGACAGAGTGGGGTTTTTTGTTTTTTAGAATATTTAACTAGTAAAAGATCATATAAAAAGTGTATAATGTATATAAAGATAACTTGTGAAGGATGAACGCTGGGTCCCATAATGGGGTAGGTACATTTGTGCTGAGCATTCCTATGTGCCTGGGGTTATCTTTTTTAACGATTTAAATATTACTATATAGGGAGGGATAATCAATGGATTCTTTTAGTGCTTTAAGAGAAGAAATATATGAACACTTTAATTTGTATATCTATTTAATTTTGCCCACCATTGTTATCTCTCTTTATTTTACGGCAACTAAATTATTAGAAATAAATCTATTTAATTTGGAATTAGTTGATAAGCATACTCTTGAAATATCGTCAATTTTGTTTGGAACATTATTTACTATTTTAGGACTGTATGTTACATTACCTGACAATCAATCGCGAAAGCTAATGAAACATTATGGCTATGATAAAATAATTTCCAGAACTTTAGTAATAGGAATATTGAGTTCGTTATTATTAATTGTTTTATCTATTACAAATCTGGATTCCATTCAACGACTGTATTTACTACTAATTGCAATCACAGAAACATTTATTCTGATTTATTATTTTTATAATGTTACTTTGTTTGTTATGTCAGATCCTGGCGAATAAAAAGTTAATAGTCTTGCAAGTGTTTTTTTAATGTGTCTTCTATAATGTTAGCGTTTCTAATATCATCTGAAGAAAGTGTTATATCTATTTTTTTAGCTATGCTTTTTTCGATAATGTTATAAGTTTCTTCTTCAGTCGAAATCGATAAGCTCTCATAGTCTTCTATTGTATTATTTTCATTAAATACAATATCTTTATAATTAACTGGAGCATTAGGCTTGAATTTAAGCTCAACGGTAGCGCTTCTTAAATCATCTTGCCTTATGTGTTCTAGTTTTTTTCTGCTTAAAAATCTATTAGTATATAACTTATCTGAAGAATATGTGACTTTTATTTTTGTAATACTCTGATTTTTGTTTATTTTTTCTTCAATCTTTTCATCCAAATGAATTACAACTTGTACATCATCGTACGCAGAACTCAGACGAAAATGAGCATTTAGGAATGTAGCGCAATTTCTTGCAAACCCTGTTACATTCGAATTATTTAATACGGTCATGCGATTATTCTCGATATCGAGATAAAAATATGTGTACCTTTCAACCCAATCTGATGAAATCCCTACGTCAAAGTCTTTAGAGTTTCTTGACCTAGTGAATGCAGTATCACCTGGTCTTTCTAGACGACCGTAACTAACAAAAATATGATTTTCACTGATGTTTAAAATTTCAAAAATAGACATTGTTGATTTATCAACATATCGACGCTCTGATTTCATTGCTATTTCATCGTTTATAAATCTTTTCACTGAATTTGTTAAATTTTTTCCCTCACCAAATAGCTTCATTTGATTTGACTCTTTTAAAATTAAATCGTAATAGAGTAATGTTCTTCTCACCTAAACACCTCCTTATCAAATTATCAAATTTCGTTCTAATTATAAACAAGCTCTAGCTAAAATACCTTCAAATTGTCTCACATCAACTTGTCTACCAAGCTTTATTTTTATGTTCCCAGCTCTTGTCCAAAGTTCAACTTCAGAATTAAGATCTAAGGTTCCAGCATTTTCAGTTGACCACATGTTTACTGATTGGTATGGAAGACTGTATATTTCTTTTTTCTTTCCAGTTATACCTTGAGAATCTATTACGATAATTCTTTTATTGGTAAACGATGCCGTATCGCGTAAAGTTTTGTATGATGAAACAACAAGTTCATCTTCTAATAATAAATCCTTAATGATTTTTGGTGTTTCTATTTCTTCTAAAAACGTCCAAGTTAGTTTGCTTGATAATTCGTTCATTATAATTCCTCCTTTGCTTTATACATTTTTACTTATTCATCATATAATTATTCATTAACATACCAACAAAATTGACGCCCCGATTGAGAGAGTAGGGTTTTTGTTTTAACTATTGGGAAATTCACAATAGTTGGTTTTCTTTTGAAGTAAAACAGCATATACTTCAAAATAAATGACTGTAGTGAAGTGAAAACGTGGTTTGCTTCGTTATTATTTAAAAGTTTATTTCAATTAGAATGTCTCAATCAGTACACCTTTAAATTAATTCGTTCTTTTGTTTCATCATTTTTTCATAGAATTCTTTACTAAAATGACCTTGTTTATAACCTTTTTCAATCTCGTTATATAGATTTAATAATTCTTCTTTTCCGTCTACGTTTTTAAAAGTGTCTCTTATTGCGATATCCATTTTTAAACCGTAGTTATTTTTAGTGGTAACAACTTTGTCCTTACTGTAATCATACTCTTTATAAGGACCGCCGACGAGTTCAGTTATTCCTGATAATTCGTATCTTTCATTTAGTAAATGCTGGATTTCTTTAGCTATCTCTTTCGGAACGTAACCAACGTGCATATTGTCAATAAAAACTGCGATAGCATTTTTATCATGTGGGTTGTCCGGCTCACTTTCTAAACGGAATTTTCTTGTATATCCAGTGTGTTTATATATTTTCCCACCGTCTTCTTCAATCTCTTTATTAGTCATGCCTTCAAATGCGCTAAAGCTAGTCTCTTCAATAATCTTTTTAACAACTTCATTAAAGTGTTCACTAAAGGTTGTACCTTTAACGTAGAACGATTTTTTATAAACAATAAATTGTTCAAGGTATTCACTTCTTTTTATATCAGATTCATACTGTGATAGAGATTCTTCCATTGCTAGTAAATCTCTTTCTATCAAACTTAATTGTTCTTTCACTGATTTTGTTTTAAAAAATTTTTTATTTAATTTTGATTGTAGTTGTTTAGCAACTTCTTTTTGACTAGAAACAATCTGATATGTTTCTTCATCGTATACTAAAAAATACTTCTGAAAAAAATCAGGTTTATAGTGTACATAGTTATCCATTATTTATCCTCCTTAAATCATAACTTTTCCTATTATATATAAATCGTCTTTTTCATCCGCATAAAAATCTGGATATAACCGTTCCCCATTTTCGTCGTGATCATTTAACTATCTTGGCGGATGAGAAAGTGTGACTTTATCCAATTAATTTGCTATATCGTTCAATTAATTTTTCGTGTGTTACTCCGTTTGGGCCTCCATATATCTCACAAAAAGAAAAATATCTTTCTAAAATTTTAATTTCACTTCGCTTATCTTTTTCTTTTCTGTACAAAATAGCCAGTTGTTCATAATACCATGGTGCAGGGCCAGTTTGTTCAAAACGAGATTCAGCTTCTACAGCATCAACTAAATTCAATAATAAATCGATAGCGTTTTTGTTTTCTTTATTTCTTTTCATTTCTTTAATGGTTTCTACATAATGTGTATAATGCTCGCCATCGTAATTACCTGGTTTATTATCCTCAATTTTTTTTAGATAATAATATAGATCTCCAGTAACTCTACAATCTTCTAATGCATTGTGTGATTGAGCTTCTATGTTTAAATATTCTTTTAAAGTGGTTAACTTATGATTTTTTGTATCATGAATTAATTTTCTTGCCAATATTAAGGTATCAATAACTTCAAAGTTTTCATGTTTAATTTGATAGTTTTCAAAATTTTCAAGTAAAAATTTCATGTCAAAATCAGCGTTGTGTGCTACTAATGTTTCGCCTTGAATGAATGAATATAAATCTTCAAGATGATCTGAAATTGGTAGAGCGCTTTCTAACATTTTATTAGTAATTCCAGTTAATTTTTCGATTTTAGGGCTAACATTTCCAGATGGTTTAACTAGCCTATCGAAAGTATCAACAATGATACCATCTTGGTATTTGATAGCTCCAATTTGAATAATCTCATCATTTATTGGACTCAAACCAGTAGTTTCAAAGTCAATTACTGTTATATTATTTTTGAATTTATTTACTTTAATATAATTATAAGCGATTCTTGATCTGGTACGCCTAACTTCAATTTGATTTTGTTTATTTTTATAGTCACTCTTTAAAGAATTGTCTTTTTTCAATTTATCATGTGTTATTTTAATTGCATTTTCAATGAAAGCTTTCAAGTCAAAGTTCATTTCAACTATCTCCAATCCCAAATTATAAAATCACTTTCCCTAAAATGTTAAAATCGTCTGATTCTTTGATAATAAGATCTTCGTATTTATTATTTAACGATTGTAAACGGACATCGCCATTAATTCTAAACTTCTTCAGTGTAATACCACCATTTACTGCAAAAACGCCTATTTCTCCATTTTCCAAAGTAGGTTGCGGTTTGTATTCCACAATATCTCCATCATAGAAAACTGGTTCCATGCTATCGCCATTGACAAGTAAATTGACTGTAACGGCACCTAAAAGCGGTATCGGTTGTTCTCCCTCGATTGGAATACCTGCAGCGGTTTGCCCAACAACGTATATTCCTTTAGTTTCTTCAAGTTGTTGCTGTTCAAGTTGGTGTTCAGCGAAATTATAAACTGTTTCTTGACGTGTTTGTTCAAGTTGGTTGTATATGTACATTATGTCTAATTCGTTATTCTTTTCTGTGTTTGGAAAAAACTCATTTATTGAGACGTTAAAAACATCAGCTAGTTTAAAAAGAGTATCCTGTAATGGTGCTCTAAACCCTTTTTCATAATTTGCTATTGCAGAGTTGCTTACTCCAACTTTTTCCCCTAATTCCTGTTGAGTCATATTGAGTTCTTTCCTATATTTTCTAATTATATTACCCGAATAAACAGCTAATTCTCTTTCTATATTTTTCATAATCTCACCCCTTTCAAGTTTTAATCTATTTATATAATATCATAGAAAAATGTTGTTTCCAATAAATAATTCACGAAAAGTGAAATTAAATGTTGACATATATTCACGTACCGTGTAATATATAGATAGAGCTTAAGGGGAGGTGATATCTTGCAGTGGAATCTAATCAAATTAAGAAGAAATAACAAAGAGACCCAAGGTGACTTAGCGAACTTATTGCAAATTAGTGAATCTGGATATAGAAATAAGGAATTGGGTAAATCACAATTCAAGCAAAATGAAATGTTTTTGTTAGCTGAACACTTTGGGAAATCAGTTGATGATATTTTTTTACCAACTGACTTCACGGTACGAAAACATGAGATTGTTTAATTAGAAAGGGTGAGAGGGTGAAGAAAATGAACGCTAAGCAGAAGTTAAAAATCGCATCGGGAATTGTTAGTTTATTAGTTCATCATAATTTATCAGCTTTAGAAGTGATTGAAGTTTTAAAAGAAGCAGAGAAAACATTTTTAGAAAGAAGTTGGCATATTGCATCGGAAAAGCAACACGCCAACAATAAAATCTAAATATTTATGATAGTTGTTATTGAGTTTGTCGTTAATATCAAGGGTTTGTTCTGTTCATTAATTTCGTTTCTGTAAACAAACGGGTGGTTACGGTAGGTTAACTCGTCTTTTTCATCATTTCGTTCGATGATAATGAATTTGTTTTCAACCATTTCATTTAAAATTTCCGGGTAAGTTTTTTGCCAAGTGTATCCACTGTTTGTTAATCGTTTTTCAAAGGCATTGTTTGAAAAAGAAATTTTATCGAACCCGTCAATTAAAATTTCAGACCCGTCATTAATACAGATAACTTGAGTGACTTCCATATATTTTCACCTCCTTTAAGGTGATTATATCACAGGAAAGTGAATGACAATGAATAAATCAGAAAGGAACACTCACATGAAGAATATAAGTAAAAATCTCTTCCTACTGTATATTGGCGTAATAATAGGAAGAGAAAGTTATAAACGAAAAATTGAAGTGAAATTTAAACCAAAAATAAGGAGAACTTAATATGACAAATCAAGAATTTATGAAAGAAATTGACAAGTTAATCGAACAAAGAACAGACGGTTTTTTGAATGAATCTCAAACATTTAAAGAAGCATTAAAAAAAGCCAAGTCCTCTCGTTTATCTTTCTCTTACGGAGAACTCGGCCAATCGATTGATTCAGCTGTTTACGACAAAATAGTTGATTTATCTGTTAGTCAATCAATTCGATTCTAATAACAGCTTTAGAAGAGTAAACAACATGTTTTTCTTCTTCTATATAAAAGTATGGGTAATTTTCAAGCAATTCAGTAATAGAAGGTAATATACCCGCATCTTTATGAATATCTAACTTTAACAACGGATATTCAGAAGCAGAAAGTGGAAACATATGTTGCATTTTAAAAGTTTCTTTTTTGCTACCGTAATCAGCATCGTTTTTTAAAAAACGTAACCCAAAAATATTGCTATTAACAGTTAATACAAGTGTGCTGTTATCACTGAATATTAATTTTGCAGAATTAATATATATCAACCTCTTTCTTTTTTATTTAATGTTCTTTATCTCTTGGAGGGCAAGGATCGTTTCCATAAGAATCTTTAGACCGGATTCTTCCATTACGTCCATGAGTTACTAACTCTGCCCTTTGATTGCGAGCAATACCTCGAGCAAAATCTTCTGCTTCTTTTTGAGTAGGAAATAACTTTGTAGGTTTTTTATTACCCGCTCCAATTACTTGCCAATTACCCGTTGGATGAGGTGTCACGTGTTGATTTTTACCCATACTGTCACCGCCTTTCGTTGTAGTCACATCGCTCAGTTGGTATGGGTCGATATGCTATTAGAAGTATAGCTCAATTAAGATTAATATTCAAGTTTAAATACATCATATAGTTGATAAATAGAATGATTAACACCATATATAGTGTTGGGAGGGTATTATGAACAAATTTAAAAGGTTAGTAAATGAGTCGGGAATGTCTCTTTACGCTTTAGCTAAAAAAGCAAACGTTGCAAATCAAGATGTTTATAAATACGCAAAAGGAGTTAATAAAAACCCCTCATTAGAAACGGGATTCAAATTAGCTGATGCACTTGGAATTGATATTAATGAATTAAGAAACGCATTTGGAAAGGATGATTAACATGCAACTCACAATCAACGTGGACGATTTAGAGCGTTTAACAATTAAAGACGCTAATAACGTCACGTATCACATATTAAAGGAGAACACATTCAATCATTTAATTAAACAAACGCAAGACTTAATGAGTCAATTACAAGACTTTAAAAATCCTTTTTTGACTCAAAATCAAGTAAAAAAAGAGTTTAAAACGAGTGACCAAAGAATTAGACAGTTAGTCTTGATGGGATTGCCACAGTATCCGGAAGGTCAGAGCATTTTTTACAAACGAAAAGAAGTTATTGAGTATTTAGAAAAGTATTTAGAAAGAAACAAAATATAAAAATGTGCGCCAACACAAAAAGGAGAAAAAGATGTACAAGAAGTTAAATATTAAGCCGTTTGTGTCCATCACCCTACAAATATTACTATTGCTATTTGTAGCTGGACAAGTGGCTAAAGTGTTTTACACACTCGACAATCCAATCAGTTGGATGATGATGTCCACAATGTTTATTGCTTTGCAAATCATGATATTTGTCGGTGGATTCGCTTTGGGATTGAAAGCAAAATGAAGCAGCGGATTGACGATTTAGTACGTTATTACATCGAAACAGGAGATAGACACTATTTAGACGTTTTAGAAATGGAGTTAAAAACTTACGAGCAACAAAAAAGCCTCTCAGATGGCCGTCTGAAAGGCAAAACACAAAACATATCTAAGGAGATTATATCATGAAAATCAAATTAAATAAAATGAATATTCGAAACTTTAAAGGCATAAAGCAATTCACGTTTGTTCCAAACGGTCAAGATGTGAGTGTGTATGGTGATAACGGAACAGGAAAAACGAGTTTGTATGATGCGTTTATCTGGTGTTTATTTGGTAAAGACAGCACCGATAAGACGCAATTTGATTGGAAACCGCTGGATAAAGACAATAACGAAATTCACCATTTAGAAACAGGTGTTGAACTTGAGTTAGACGTTGACGGAGCGATTAAAACATTGGAACGTGTGACAAAAGAACGTTGGACCAAAAAGCGTGGATCAATCACTAGCGAATTTGACGGACACACCACTACTTACTCGATTGACGGATTGGAAGTTACACAACGTGATTATAAATCTTATCTCTCCTCGTTGATTGATGAAAAAATGTTTCGCATGCTAACCAGTGTGACGTACTTTGCTGAAACGATGAATTGGAAAGAAAGACGAAAAGCCTTGATTGACATGGTAGGAGAAATAAGTGATGAAGATATCTTAAATCATAATGATGAATTAAGACCACTATCAGACTTACTAAAAGAGAGAACTGCCGATGATTTAATCGAATTAACGAAACAAAGTCAGAAGAAAATCAATCAACAAATTAAAGGGTTACCAGCAAGAATTGATGAAGTAGACAGAAGTTTACCTGATATTAGTCAACTAGATAAAAAAGCATTAAACAACCAATTAGAAACGTTAGAGCAGCAATTAAACGATAAACAAAGTGAAGTGGCTGA
The DNA here is from genome assembly GCF_000526675.1 of Atopobacter phocae ATCC BAA-285. Classification (GTDB taxonomy): domain Bacteria; phylum Bacillota; class Bacilli; order Lactobacillales; family Aerococcaceae; genus Atopobacter; species Atopobacter phocae. Next base: position 40,029 of record NZ_JAGN01000004.1, on the reverse strand, counting down.
TTTAAAAAATGGATCACAGGAAGAAAAGTTAAAACAAGAGAAAAGACAATTGGAACTAACTTATCTTGAAGCGAAACAACAATATCGCGAAGAAACGACTAAAAGTTATGAACAATTAAATACCTTACTGAATGAAGTGAGTTCTGACTTTAATGAGATTAAGAGAGATTTAGTAGATTCTAAAATAAATCGCGAAGCATTAATTCGCGAAATAAAGATTAACGCTAAACAAATCAACAGTTTAAATGAACAAAGAGAAAAGTTGTTAGAAGATTTTTATAAAACGAAAGATAAACAAATACCAGCGTTTGATGAACATCAAACAACTTGTCCAGTGTGTGGTCAAGATTATCCAGAAGAAAAGGTATTCACTCTAAGACAAGCGTATGAAAAAGAAGTTGAGACATTTAATCAAAAGAAAGCCGAACGCCTAGCAACGATTAATAAACAAGGCATTCAAATAAAAAAAGAAATCAAGGAATTAGAAGAAATTAACGTAAATAAGAGTAATGAAGTAATTGAAAAAGATGATAATATCGATCGTTTATCTACTTTATTGAAAAAAACGGAAGACCAAATCAATCATTTGAGAAGTAAACAATCGAAAGAAAAAGAGGCAATCATTCCATTTGATGTAACGGAAGAAGCTATTGAAATTCATACATCGATTAAACAAATCAATCAGCAAATTGATTTGGCCACCAATCATACAGAAGAATCTATACAAGCGGTAAAACAAGAAATGGTTAATTTAAACACTGAACTATCACAAATAAAAGATAAGTTATATCAATTTGTATTGTATGACAAACAAAAAGAACGAATGAATGAATTAATCGATGAAGAAAAACAGTTGTCGCTGCAATACGGTGAATTAGAACAACGTTATTACTTATTAGAAGAATTTATCCGAACAAAAGTTAACTTACTAACCGATACAATTAACCAACATTTTAGTTATGTTCAATTCAAATTATTTGATACGGCAATTAATGGTGGGTTGGTAGAAGTGTGCGAGCCAATTGTTAAAGGTGCAAATTATAGCACAGGATTAAATAATGCAGCGCGCATTAACGCAGGGTTAGATATTATCAATACGCTTATGCGTCATTACAAACTATTCGTGCCGATATTTGTTGATAACGCAGAAAGTGTGAACGAATTTATACCGATTGATACACAATTAATTACCTTAACCGTAAGTAAAGATAGCCAATTAAAAGTGGAGGGACAATAAAATGACAGAAACATACGAAACAGCTTTAGTTAAAGTGACAAATACCTATATGCCAATGATAACCGGAGTACTTGAAACCAATGAAATTCAAATGACGGAATATCAAAAACAATGTGTAATGGGTGCAGTTGTGGCCATCAATAATTTATTAGACGAAAAAGGTAAGTCATTCAAAGACGTGGATCAGCGCTCGTTAACAGAGTCATTGATTACAACTGCTGCGCTACAACTTAATCCAGCGGCTAAACCACGAGAAATTTATTACATCACACGAAACAAACGAGTTGGTGAAGGTTGGGTGTCAATGATTGAAGCCAATGTAGAAGGTGATGGCAATGATGCATTACTTGCTCGATTTGGTCGAGATGTAGATACTGTTCATAAATTTTGGGAAGTACGAGAAAACGATGAATTCAAATATCCAAGTTATGTTGGTTTAGAAGTTAAACCGCCTGAATGGTATCCAACCGGAAAAGGAAAAGTAGTACGTGTGGTTTATCCAATCACTAAAACGACAGGGGAAACAGAGTACGTCATTGCAGAACGTTCAGATGTCATTAACAACCTAAAGGCTCACATTCGCAATAATTTGATGAACGAAACATTTGGTATTGCGGAAAGTCGTTATAAGGCCACAGATAGTCAAAAGAAAAAGATTGATGAAAAGAAAAAAGAAATATTGGATCAATTAAACGAAAAAGATTTAGACGATGTATTAGCTGATGATAACATCACACCATATATCAGTTCAGCATGGAAAGAGCCACAATCTTCTGAAGCCATGATTGTACGGAAAATGCGCAATAACATTGTTAAGAAATATCCAAAGAACTTTGAAAGTGCTTATTTACAACGAGTGTTTACTGAAGCGACAGATGACGCTGTTCAGTCAATGCGTAAAGATGTGACACGTTACAGTAACCAAGAAGTGATAGATCTACCATCGACTGATATTGACACTGAAACAGGTGAAATTATAGACGCAGAAATTGAAGAATTAGATGAAGTAGAAGTAACAGAAAAAACTGTTTCAAAAGGAGAAACCGGTGAACAAATCGAATTGATTGAAACACCGAAATTCTAATTATGGAAACGATAGTATTTGGTTCAAGTTCAGCAGGCAATGGCTACCTAATAAAAGACGGTGGCCATAGCTTGTTATTAGAAGCCGGAATTTCACCTAAGAAGATAACCGTTGATTATAAGCAAGTGGACGGTCTGTTAATCACACATGAGCATGCAGATCATGGAAAATTCGCACATGATTTTATTAAACGAGGTGCGATGGATATTTATTGCAGCAAAGGAACGGCAAAAGCGTTAGATTTGCCTAAACATCGAGTTCAAACCGTTAAAAGTAAAGTTCCTTTTCATGTAGGAAAATGGTTCGTTTTACCGTTTGATGTACAACATGATGCTAAGGAGCCAGTCGGTTATTTAATACAAACGCCAAGCGATAAGAAAGTGTTATTTGTGACTGACACCTATTACGTGAAGTATCAATTTAAGGGTGTTACCCATGCTTTAGTAGAATGCAACTATTCATTTGACCGATTAAACGAGCGATTTATTAATCAGGAAATAGACCCTAATCGTTATCGTCGATTGTTAAAAAGTCATTTTGAATTAGAAAATGTAGAAGAGTTTTTTAAAGGGTTAGACAAAAGTCGTTTAGAGCAAATTATGTTAATTCACTTAAGTGATGCAAATAGTGATGCCAATTATTTCAAACAACGTATACAAGCAGTAACCGGCGTTCCAGTGGATATAGCGCCAGTAAAGGCGGTGAGATAGTGGCCAGACCTTTAAAGCAAGGATTAGATTATTATTCAATGGATTGTTACTTTTTAGAGGATATTAAAATCAGAAAAATATTACGTGCATGCGGAGCGAATTCAATTGCGGTACTAATCGACCTGCTCGGTAATATCTACAGAGATGAAGGGTATTACATGCGGTGGGATGATGATATTTGTTTCTTAATTGCTGACACAGTTGGGGTTAATGAAGCGAGCGTATCGGAGATTGTAAAGAAAGCAGTGCAAGTACATTTATTTGATCAAGAGATGTTTAAAGCGCATCGGATTCTAACTTCTTCAGGTATTCAAAGCCGATTCTTAGAAGCAGTCAGAAGAAGAAAAGAAGTAACGGTCTATCAAGAATTTATTTTACTTAAAGAATTAAACGAATACAATAACTTGAAAATTGTAACAGAAACTGACGACAACGGAGTTAATGTTAACAATAACCCAGTTAATGTATACAGTAATGAACAAAGTAAAGTAAAGGAAAGTAAAGTAAAGAAAAGTAAAGAAAACAGCATACCGCGCGAGGGCTTGTTTGAGCATGGACAAAATCAGTCCACGAACGAAAATGATGCTCAAAAGACGCAAGCAGCAGTCAATCCATTGGACTTTTATCAACAAGAGTTTGGTGTGTTAAGCCCTTATATCATCGAGCAAATTACAGACCATTTGACAAGATTTACACCTGAAATGGTCATTCAAGCGATGAAGATCGCTCGTGAAAGACAAAAGCGGTTTAACTATGCCCATGCTATTTTGGAAAGTTGGACTGATCGTGGCATTAAAACATTGGAACAAGTGAAAGCTGAACAAGTAGCTTTTAAAAATAAACAATACAAGAAACCGGTACGCGAAGAACAATTGCCTGAATGGGCAAAGAAAGAGAAACAAGATACTGTCAAAGAAAAAGATAATTCAGTGACAAAAAAAGAATTAGAAAATCTTATTGGCGGTGTGGTTCGAAAGAAACGGAGAATAAAAAACAATGATTGAAATGACTAATGAAGCTGAAAGAGAATTCTTAAATAATATATTACTCAATGTCAAATGGCTGATGAAAGAGCATAACGTTCGTATGAGTGATTTAGGACGATTAATAGAAGGTGCATCTCAAAAACGTATGAAGCAGTTCTTGACGATGAAGTTAGAAGGTCATTCGTTCATGACGTTGTACGCAATTTGTGATTATTTTGAAGTGGCAGTTGATGATGTCATGATGCCACATGATGAATTTAAAACTTATCAGTGGGTGGTGAAGTCGTGATTGAATTGTCTATTGATATTGAGCCAGTAGCTCAAGGGAGACCGCGTTTTACACGACAAGGGCATACTTATGACCCACCTAAATCAAAAGCGTTTAAACGGCAAATTAAAACGTTTTTCCTGAAAGAAAAACAACGCAATAACCTTGAAGCTATCGACGGACCGATAGAAATTGAATTGACATTTTACAAGCCATTACTCAAAAGCATGACGATTAAACAAAAGACACAGGCACTTTTAAAGCAACTGTTGCCGATTAAGAAACCGGATCTAGATAATTATATCAAAGGTGTTTTGGATGGAATGAATGGTATCTTTTGGCATGATGATGCTCAAATCGTAAAGTTAATGGCTTATAAATATTACGGTGATAAAGGATGTATTGATATCAAAATTAAATCATACAAACACAAAGAGGAGAATGGCAAATGATAAACAACGTAAGTTTAACCGGACGATTAACAAGAGATATTGAATTAAAGCACACTCAAAGCGGAATTGCGCTCACTAACTTTAACTTAGCAGTTAACCGCACATACAAAGATGATAACGGAAATACACAAGCTGATTTTATTAACTGCGTAGCTTGGAAAAAGACGGCTGAAATTATGGCAGAACATCTTAAAAAAGGGTCTTTGATAGGTATTGAGGGTAGCATTCAGACGAGAAACTATGAAAATCAACAAGGACAAAAAGTTTATGTGACTGAAGTGCTTGTCAATCGATTAGTTTTCTTAGAATCACGACAAGACAATCAGTCTAATAACAATCCAGTATCAAGCTTTAAACAACAAGAATTAAATAATAGCTTTCCTAGTAACGATATCGACATATCAGATGATGATTTACCGTTCTAGACGATTTGATCAGTGATCCTGCGGAGTTTGCGAAATGGTATGGGGAGAAAGAAAATGAAAACGAGTGAATTAAAAAAGCGAGTAAAAAAACTAGGGTATAAATGCTTTGAATATGATACGAAATTTGAAATAAAACCTAAAACATTAGGGGAAACTGCTATTGTTATACCTAAAAATGTAGTCATCGATTTAAAGGCGGGAAGCTTTGAAAGTATACAGTTTACTCGAGAAGTATCAGAGTTGGTGAAAGAGTATGCGAGAACACCTATAAACGAAAGGGGTTAGAACATGAAATACACAACAGAACGTTTAACAACACCTAGTGTGGGAGGTGGTTATCTGTTAAAAGATCATGGTACTGATAATTTAATTGGTATGTATCGAGATTATGATGTGTTTTTTGCACATTTAAAATCAACTAATAGATTAGGTGCTTTAGAAGATATGTTAACGCTCAGACCAATCGAAGCGTGGCATGAAGATTATGGTTGCTGCCTTTGGTGGGATAGTAACAAAGCAGCTCAAGAACCGATGTATGTAGGCAGTCCTTTGGACACAGAATGGAACGAGAATATGAAATTTTTTATAGAAATTCCAAACCCGATAACGGAGGAAGAATATGAAAACAAGTGAATTTATAAAACGTGTGAAAGAGTTGGGGTATAGTCTTGGAGAAACAGAACACTCTTATGTAGTTACACTTGAAGGTGAGATTATTTTACAAACTTCAAAAGAAAGTAAATATAAAATGGATGTGTGGTTTTATGATGCCGAAGATGGCTTATTTGATTTAGCAGTCAAATACGCTAAAACGCCAATTGAACAACGAAAAGATATTAAATTAACTGATGATGAAATTATTTATCTGAAGTTTGCAAAATTAGAAGGGTGTAATTGGATAGCTAGGGATAAAAATGGTTATTTGTATGCTTATAAAGAGGAGCCTGAAAAACTTGACACGGTGTGGAGCAACGATGGAGATTTAAGTGTTAATTTTAACGAAATCGAAAAATTCAAATTCATTAAGTGGGAAGATGACGAACCTTACAACATTGATGAGTTACTAAGCAACGTCAAATAAAACAGAGCAACGTTTTCCGTTTTGGAAATAACTGAATTGAGAATGGAGGTTGTAAATGGATAAAGAAACAGCGATTAAATATTGTTTGTATTTTATGTTAACAGGAAATGAATCAGAACAAGAGTTTAAAAAGATAAAAGAAACTGTAACTAGATTAATTGATGATGCTTGGGATTATTTTGATGAAGAAGAGGAGGTCACACAATGATAACAATCTACACAAAAGACAACTGCATGCAGTGCGAGTTTGTCAAAAAGCATTTGCGCGAAAAAGGTAAAAATTTTTGGGTTAAAGATGTGAATGCGAACAGCTTATACATGCAAGAGGTTAAAGATATGGGCTATCAAACAGTGCCAGTCACATTGATTGAGCGGAACGGAGAAAAGATAGCTATAAATGGGTTTAGACCAGATGAATTAGATGAGGTATTGGAGGGGTAATAATGATTTTGTACTATGCAACGGATAACGAAGGTCACACACAATATATATCAAGCGAATACAAACAGGCTTTAGATGTTTTTAATAACACTTTGCAAAAGTTACAAGAATCAAAAGATTATATAGATATCGATTCAGACTTTGCATACTTATATAAATTTAATAGCTATGATTTGCTAGAAAAGACAATAGATATTGAATCTCCTTACTTTGATGAAGTTATAAGCGAATGTACGACAACGCTTATTAAAAAAAGGGGTTGGGAGATTGACGAAGAAGCAACTAAGGAATATTTGGAAGAAACTGACATAAAAGATAGAGAGTGGGACTATATTTGCAGAGAAGTTGTGTTGATTGAGCGGAATGGAGAAAAGATAGCTATAAATGGGTTTAGACCAGATCAATTAGATAAAGCGTTGGAAGTGTAATTATGATAAATAAAATAAATAGTATAATCAATAAAATTTTGGAGGTGAAAATAATGAAAGATGAAATAACAGTTATTTGTTTAAATATTGGTTATTTTGATGAATGGAATAACATAGATTATATAGAAACGAAAGAGGATATGGACGATGTAATTAGAAGAATGAATTTAGCAACTCTAAATTGTACAAATTTTATGGTTGTTGAAGATTTAGATGTAGGAGAACGAGCAATAAATGTTAATTACGTAACTAATATTTATAAAGATAAGCGATAAAAATTTATTGGAGGATAAATAACATGAAAATAGTATTAGCAATCGTGCCAGACGAAGCGAAATCAGTAAGTGTTAACGCATTTTTAGACAAAGGTGAGCATGATAAGTTAATTTCAATCGAGCCGATAATAGCAAACGTCGGAGAACTTGACATGGCAGTTGAAAAAATAAAAGAAGAGTGTTCTGATGAGAATGTACTTGAGGGCATCTTTGCTAATCTTTTAGATGGTGATGGCAAATGAAACAACACCTAAAAGCAACGTCAATTACTAAAAAAAGCTTAGCTAAGCCTTTTTATCAAGGATACAAGCAAGATTACATCAATTCTCAGAGACAAGGCAACAAGTTAGTTAAAAACTATGTGGCAGTGTTTATAAATAACGACGGCGAAATCATTTACGAAGCTGAAACAAAAGGTCTAGTCAATCAATGGCGTATAAAGCACAACATGGCAGGTCGTATTGGATACCGTCACGTTAAAACAAACAAGATTACTGTATAAGGAGGTGACTATTTGGTAAAACAAGAAGCGTATGACTTTCTAAAGCGTGGACGATGGATTGACGAAGAGATAAAATCTTTAAAGGCGGAGCAGCAATCATTAAGAGAAGGTTTTTTAGTTAGTCCAGCCATTGAGGAAAGAGTTCAAAAGAGTAATACTAAACCATTTGATGATCAGTATTTGAAAATACTTGAGTTAGAAGAATCAATTAAAGAAAGAGTTGATAAGTTAGTCGACTTCAAAGTAGAACTTAGTCAAATGATTAAACAAGTAGACGACCAGCTATCTCAAATTATATTAAGTTATCGTTATTTAAGTGGACAAACATGGCAAGAAATAGCAGATATCATTCATCATGATGTGAGATATACTCAGAAGCTACATGGAAAAGCAATGCAGGATTTTAAACACGTATACAAAAAAGACATGAAAAGACATGAAAAGACATAGAAAAACATATTTAAAGTGTAATATAGTTATGATGTAACGAAAGTAAGAAAACATCCTCTAAGTTTGTTTGGGTTAAGACAACTAACATAGGTTTCCCTTTTTTATTTTCCACCTCGTTCGTCGGGGTGGTTTTGTTTTAGAAAGGATAATAACAAATGGAAAAAATATTAATTGGACTGTTAATTGTATTTATAATATTAGCTATTTTTAGTCTATCTTTTACTATCGGCATTGGAATTAAATTGTTTTCAAATAAAAAATACGAAATTAAACATCAGAATTTAATGACAGAAGAAGAAAGAATAGCACTTAGGAAAAAATTTGCTAAAAAAACAGAGTAATAACACAAGCACTTAACCAATAAGGTTAGGTGCTATTTTTATACTTATATTTTAGAAAGCGGTGATAAAAGTGAATAAGCGATATGAAGAGCTAGATCAACTGACAGAAGATTTATATAACCATTTAATTAAACACGATGTAACCATGGCAGAAGTTGCAGCGATTAATTTTTATTTGATGAAACGAGCACTTGAATCACCACATAATATGGTGTTCTTAAAAGAGTGTTTAAAATTAGACGTTTCAAATTTATCAATCGAAGGTCTATTTAAAATGCAGCAAGCATTAACGGAGCAATACATCTATGAGTTGCAACAGGCTTACAAAGATTGATGTTGAAACAAGAAAGGCAAGGGCTCGCTTTTATAACTCACCTACATGGCGCAAGCTAAGAGCTGAACGAATCGAGCTGGATAACTTTGAGTGTCAGTGGTGTAAAGCAGAAGGGCGAGTAAGCAGAGCAGGAGCCTACAACTTAGATGGACGAAAGATAATACTAGAAGTCGACCACATCAAAGAGCTAGAAACACATCCTGAATGTGCGTTAGATATTAACAACTTGCGCACGCTGTGTCGTGACTGCCACAACAAGCGACATAATCGTTTCAACTATCGAACGAAGGCTAGGGAGCAACGCTGGAATGATGAATTTGATATTTTGTAAAACAAGACGAAATAGAGGAGACAAGATAAAAATTTTAGACCCCCCATCGAAAAAATCGCATTGAAAAAACGAATTTGGGAACCGGTGGGTGGGGTTTATTCCGCAATCGTAGGTGTTTCTTAACTCCCTCCCCCTGTCTATACACAACAAGAAAAGAGGTGATGACATGAACATTGAACATATGGGTACCAAAATCAAACAAAGCAGAAAGAAAATGGGTTTAACGCAAGAAGAATTTGCCAAAAAAAGTAAGTTGAGTTATAGCTATTTTTCAAGCATTGAGCGCGGTGTGTCATCACCGTCTTTAGAAGCCCTAGACCGAATTGCTAAGGTGCTTAATCTAACCGTGGTAGATTTATTAAATGACCGGATAAATGCAGCAGAGAAACGTGTAGAAGAAGAAACAGAGCGTTTAAGCCAGTTGCTCGATGAAATCCCCCAAAAAAATAAAAAGCTTGCAGAGGGGCTTATTGTCCAAGCGGCAAGGCTTCGTATCTTACTAGATGATAACTGGAAAGACATTTTAGAAAATGGGGAGTATGAAAAGTTCCGTCAGAGTGATAAGCAGGAACCTTATGATAGAAAACGACCGATTGTAGAAAATTATGATAACCGAGATCGAACCTATAAAGAGGTAATTAAACAGTTGACCGATTTGTTACCACCCAATAAATCAGAAACGAAATCACCTAAAGCAAGGTTGCTCGGTAGGTAGTGTTAAGTAATAAGTACGTGGATGAATATATCCGAAAGTTCAAAAACAATCAGTTAGTCTTTAACGATAAAAGAAAACAACTAATCGGGTGGTTAGAGCGAGATATATTACCACGGGATGATTTATATTATTTCAATGATCAGATGATTGATAACTATATACAATTCAGCGAACACAATTATTTTGAATTAGACGAATGGGAGAAGTTTATTGCCCCATTCGTTTTTTTGTACAGCAAAAAGAAGAACACACCTGTATTTCGTATTTTTATTTTGGTTATGGGACGTGGAGCAGGAAAGAACGGCTTTATATCTACACTTTCTCATTTTTTAACTTCTTCACTACACGGAATACCTGAATATGACGTATCAATCGTGGCCAACTCGGAGCACCAAGCCAAAGTCAGTTTTGAAGAAATCTATAACAAAATCATTCAAGACCCTAATTTGAGCGCGATTCGAACAAGAGACACGACATTTGAAGATGAACCGCTAGGAGAGTTTGAACCGTATAAAAGCCGGATTATTAGCAGAGAAACTCAATCGAAGATTTTATACCACACGTCAAACGCACGAACAAAGGACGGTGGTCGTGAAGGTTGTTTAATCTTTGACGAGTTTCACGAATATGAGGATTCAAAATTGGTTAAGGTATTTACTGGTGGTTTAGGTAAAAAACCTCATCCAAGACAGTTCTTTATTGGAACAAAAGGATTTATACGAGAAGGCTATTTTGACATGATGTACGGACGTTCTGAACGGATATTAAACGGTGACGTGCCTTTTAACGGTCTGTTCCCTTTCATTTGTGAGATTGACGATATAAAAGAAATGGACGAACCCGACAATTGGGAAAAGGCGAACCCCTCATTACAAAAACCGCTCGGAGAGCGTGCAGAACGTCTACTCGATACGATGGTGGACGAATACCAAGATTTGAATGACGAACCGTCCGGACGACCTGAATTTGTAACTAAGCGTATGAATTTCTTAGAAGGTGACGGTGCACATGCGGTAGCAAGTGTGGAAGAAATCAAGGCAACGAATCGTCCAATGTTTGACTTAACCGGACTAACACCAATTGGTGGACTAGACTTTGGCTCAACACGAGATTTTACAGCTTGCGGACTGTTGTTTAAAAAAGGCGAAGAATATGGATTTATTAATCACTCCTTTGTAATCAAACAGTTTGCAGACGTGCATTATGGCTATTCTAATTCAGCTAATGCACTTGGTGGTGACAAGAAAGCTCCAATAAAAGAGTGGGAAAAACAAGGGTTGTTAACAGTGGTTGACGAACCTTCACTTGACCCACGTCACGTCGTCAATTGGTTTATTGAAATGCGAGAACGGTACGGAGTGAATAAAATTGTAGCGGATAACTTTAAATTAGATTTACTTAGACCGCTATTAGAGAAAGAGGGGTTTGAGGCGGAAGCAATCAGACGACCGACTAGCATCCATCCATTACTTGCGCCAAGAATCGAGGACGGTTTTGCAAATAGGCGCTTTATTTTTGGTGACAATCCGGTGATGCGCTGGTACGTCAATAATGTTTATGTGCAAGAAACAAATGACGGAAAAAAATTCTTGAAAAAAGAAATCGTTAAACGGAAAACAGATGGATTCCATGCTTTCTTACATGCTTTGTATCGAGCAGAAGAATTAAACGATCAAGTGGACATTAACGAAGGTTTGGATTTATTAGCAAGCATCGACTTTTAGAAAGGGGGGATGATTATTGAGTTTAATGGAAAGTTTAGGCGAAGTGTTTAATCGAAACCGAGCACTTCGAGAAATGTTGGATTGGGAACTAATGACCAGCACATCAGAACGTATCTATTTAAAAGTGATGGCATTAAATACAGTGATTGATTTTGTCAGTCGGACGATGTCAACCATGCAGGTTAAGATACGCGATGAAACCGGGAAAATTGATAAAAATTGGGATTACATTCTTAACGTCAGACCAAATAAGGATATGTCAGCAGGAGATTTTTGGCAGGCATTCTTTTATAAACTGCTCGACGATAACGAAGTTCTTGTGGTGCTATCACAGGATAACCAGCTGTTGATTGCAGATGATTTTGTCCGAACCGAGTGGGCGCTTTACGAAGATACATTTGAAAAAGTAACGGTTAAAGATTATACATTTAATCGCCGGTTTCAGATGAAAGAAGTCATTTATCTACGGTATAACAACGACAGTTTGGAACGATTCACTAAAGGGCTGTTTGATGATTATGCAGAATTGTTTGGACGCATAGTAGAAGTCTCCATGCGAAATAACCAAATTCGTGGAACGGTGAAAGTGAATCACACAGGAACCGTAAGTGGAGAAAAAGACAAAAACGGAAAAACAATCAATGAAAAACTTCAAGATTATATCAATAAAATATATAAGTCGTTTAGGACAAGCTCCGTTGCTGTTGTTCCAGAGTTAAACGGATTTGAGTACAACGAGTTTACCAATAAAACTGGAGTAACCAATCAGTCGCTAGACGAGTTGGACAGCTTGAAAGTGTCGCTAATGAGTGATGTTGCAAGAGCAATCGGAGTGCCACCCGCTTTAATTAAAGGCGAGATGGCAGACTTGCAATATAACTTAGATGCATATCGCGAATTGTGTATTAAACCGTTAACTAAAAAAATGACCGATGAATTAACGAAAGCTTTCATTCATAAAAACGATTATGACAAAGGAAAAACATTAACAGTTCAAAACGTGCTGCCACGTGACCCACTGAAATTAGCAACTCAAATTGACAAGATTATTTCAAGCGGTACATTAACACCAAATGAAACGCGTGCGTTGTTTGAATTTGAAGCGGTTGACGATCCAGCAATGAACAGATACTACTTGACCAAAAACTATGACACACTGAAAGGTGGTGAGGAAGCAAACGATGAAGGAACTAGCAATTAAAGGAACAATCATTGACAACAACAGCAAAGATGTTTATGACTATTTCGAAATTGAGCACACAGCACCAAAAGATATCATCAACGAACTAGACGGAGACGATATCAAGATTACAGTTAACTCATATGGCGGACTAGTGAACGCTGGAGTGGAAATCTACACGGCTTTAAAAGCTTACGAAGGAAATGTAACGATTGATGTTGTAACCGCTGGTAGCGCAGCAAGTGTCATCGCCATGGCAGGTGACACGGTAAGAATGAGCCCAGCAGGACAATTGATGATTCACAATGTTTGGACACAAGCGACAGGTGACCATAACGAAATGGATCATACGTCACAGGTGCTTAAACAAGCTAATCATGCCTTAGCAAACGCCTATCAGTTAAAAACTGGACGAACTCACGAAGAGATTATTCAGTGGATGGATGAGGAGACGTGGATTACAGCGAAGCAAGCCGTTGAATTAGGATTTGCGGATGAGGTGCTATTTACTAACGACGCAAACATATCACTCTTAGCAAGTGTAGGTACACCAATTTTAAGCCAAGAAACAATGAACAAACTCAGACAGCTAAAACAAAACAAACAAGAAAATAAAACGGAAGAACAAGAGCAATCGTTTATCGATCAGCTCTTTTTTTAATACAAGGAGGACAAATAGATGGTAATGAAATTAAATAAAAACTATGTAGACGTATATAACGAGAAACGTGAAGCATTTTTTGCATTAGGGCAAAACCAAGAAGCAACTAACGAAGAAAAAGAACAAGCTTTCGCTGAAATGATGGAAGCTTTACGAACAGGAATGGAACAAGATTTTAAACAAGACCTAGATTCATTTGCAGCTGCTTCACGTGTAGACCGTCAAATTACAAATGAAGAAGTGAAATTTTTTAATGAAATTAACAAAGACAGCTTAAAAGAACCTAAGTTATTACCACAAACAACAGTAGATGAAATCTTCGAAGATATGGTGACAGCACACCCTATTTTAAGTGAAATTGGGCTTAAAAATAACGGCTTACGTGTTAAATTTATCCGTTCAGAAACAAGCGGCGTAGCTGTTTGGGGTAAAATCTTTGGTGAAATTAAAGGCCAACTAGAGGCATCATTCAGCGAAGAAGAAACAATTTCTAGCAAATTAACAGCTTTTGTTGTGGTTCCTAAAGATACAGAAAAATACGGTCCAGCATGGATTAAACGTTTTGTTATGACACAAATCACGGAAGCTTTTGCAACTGCACTAGAATTAGCTTTTGTAACAGGTGACGGAAATGACAAACCGGTTGGATTAAACCGACAAGTACAACAAGACGTGTCCATTTCAGGTGGTGTTTATCCTGAAAAAGAACCAACAGGCACATTAACATTTGCTGATCCAAAAACAACAGTAAAAGAAATCACTGCAATTTATAAACACCACTCGATTAAAGAAAATGGAAAACCTTTAAACGTAGCAGGCAAAGTTGCATTGCTTGTTAACCCAACAGATGCTTGGGACGTTCGTACTCAATACACACATTTAAACGCTAACGGATTGTATATAACAGCATTACCTTACAACTTAAGCATTATCGAATCGTTGGCTGTTCCAGCGGGTAAAGTTATCTCATTTGTTAAAGGCCGTTACGATGCACGTGTAGCCGGTGGAGTTGATATTCAAACCTATGCTGAAACACTAGCGCTTGAAGATTTAACATTATATATCGCAAAATCATTTGGATACGGTAAAGCGAAAGACGACAAAGCAGCAGCGGTTTGGACTTTGAAAATCGACGGTCAATCGGGGGAATAACATCGCCTCACTTAGATGAGGCGGAACTAGAGCGAACAGCCTTAAAAGCTAGTGGAACACCCGACAGCACGTGGACGGTTAGTCAAATCAAATCGTACTTAGATGAACATTCCATCTCATATAGCAGTTCAGCCAAGAAATCAGAATTGCTTGAGTTGGTGAAATAAAGGAGGTGGTGGCATGGACTTAAAAGAAGCAGAACAATTAGCGGAAGAACATCTTGAGCCGATTAAATTATACCTGCGTATATTCAACACGTCAGATGATGATGATTTAATGCGGATGTTAAAAGGTTCATTCCTCCGCATCCAACAATTAATTCATTCGCCGGATCCACCAAACGATCCGGTGTATCTTGAATTGGTTTATAACCGAGTGCGCTATGACTATAACGAGGACTTGGAATTTTTTGAAGAAAACTTTCAAGCGGAAATTTTAGCTCAATCCTTGCTGAACTCGGTAGGTGAAAGTGATGAATAGAAGAAAGTACAAAAAACCTTCAATAAATCGTGGCGATTTAAGAATTCCTGTCAGTTTTTATGTCTATCAACCTAGTGAAGGTCCAGACCCTGACGAAGAAAAACAACGCCTTGTTTTTAAGGCCTTAGCTTTAGCTTATAGCCCCAGTACAAAAGACATGAATATTATCAATGCTAAAGGTACAAAAGAGGGTTTAACGATTAAAATAAGAGACCCTCACACTGATTTTATCCCAAACAATAAGCATAAGGTCATTGTTGATGATTACCGTTACGGAAAAGACAAGGTGTGGGAAGTACTTGATGTATCGCCCGATTTTGAAGATAACAAATTCATAAAAATTGTATTGGGGGCGATGTCTTGAAAGTTGAAGTTACAGGCGTAGACGAGGTACTAGCTAATCTCGAAAAGAAGTTAGGTAAAAACCGAGTATCACGTATTGAGAATAAAGCCCTAAGAGATACAGGAGATAAAATGGTAGAGCTCACTAGAAAGCACGTGGCTTATTATCAAGACACAGGAGCAACTTATGATGAGGTGGTCCGTTCAAATGTCAGAGGTGCAAAAAAAGGTATCAAACGAATTGATGTCGGTTGGGAAGGTAGTAAAAGTCGTTGGCGATTAGTTCATTTAAACGAATTTGGTTATACCCGGTTTGGCAAACGGCAAAACCCGAGAGGTATGGGGGCTGTTCAACGTGCAGCGGATGAATCAAAAAGTACCGCCATTAAAGAAATGCATGAGGGGCTAAAGGAGTTGGTTGAATGACTGATATGATGATGACTATTTATAACGAACTTATCAAACATGAAACGATTAAAAGCCTCGTAACAAAAAATCGCATTAAATTTTATGAAGCGCCTGAAACAATGGATACAAGTAAGCCATTTATAATCATTGAACCTTTAGGAGTTCCTGTAGGTGTCACTTACGGGAGTGACAAAGAACTATCCCAACGTTTAACCTATCAAATTAACGTGGAAGCCCCAAAAAGACAACAAGTGAAGGAAATTCAATTGGCAGCTAAACAAGTGATGAGAAACTTACGTTTTTTTCAAATGCCAGGTGGTTTAGATGAATATTTTTCGGGCACAAAAAGATATGTCGATGCTAGACGTTATCGAACCACAACAAAACTTTATGATAACAACTATTAAAAAGGAGATGAAAGAATGCAAACATACGGATTTAGTCGTATTAAAATTTTAAAATTAGATGATAAGTTACAACCGGCATCAGAAGCAACGGTGACGACAATTGAAGGGAAACAAAAAGAAGGGGCGACAGCCTCTTTTGATTTAACGGGATTGACACGCGAACCTGTCAAAATCTATGGATCAAACATTGCCTACTACGTATCACGAAAAGGGCACGGCAATATCGCAGCAAACTTTGGCCTGTTAGATGTTCCATCAAAAATTGAACACGAGATGTTAGGACACGTAGTAGGTTCAAATGGCGTACATTATATTGGTGAAGATACAGAACCTCCTTATTACGCTGTGTTAGTTGAAAGTGAAGACCTACACGGAAATAAAGTAGGCTTTGGATTGTATGCAGGCGTATGGTCACGTGATGGTTTTTCAGCAGAAACTTTAACTGATGAAGATTTTACGCCCGAGCCGGGTGAGTATGTCTTAACACCTATTTCTAAGAAAGTAGAAGGAACAACTAAATCAGTAACAGTAGGTATCGCAGATTCTAGCGAATCGTTTACAGCACTTGAAAAAGAGTTGTTTGGTTCAGCAGCATCTTCATTAGCAGAATAATAAACAGGGCTAGCTTAATTGCTAGCTCTTTTTTTGAAAAGAAAAGGGAGTGAATCAATGGAACGCACATTTAAATTAGAATTAAGACAACCTAATAATAAATTTAAAACTTTTACGCAAGACTTTGTTCCTTTTGGGAAACGCCAAGAGTACATCCGTTTAGAAAAAGAGTTGGAGAAGAAATACAAAGAAAATGTGCCGGAAGAAGAATATGCACGTTTACAAATTGAATTTGTTGCAGGATTATTTGAGAACGAAGAAGTAACCCCTGAAGCGATTAACAACGGATTAGAAGCGTTAGACCGTGACGTGATATATGAAATCATCCGTTATCGGGTACTTGGTTTTAATAAAGAAGATGATGAACAACTAAAAAAAGTAATGACGGAGGAACTGTTAGCTGGTCAAAATATTATGACTATCAACTCCAGTTCATCCGAGAAGTAATTCAGTCTGTTCCAGGAACAACAATTAGAGATTTAATGCAAACTGACTGTTTAGATGTGGATGATATCTTGCTTGCTAAAACAACGGGGAAAAGAAAAAAGAAAGCGATTCAACCACTATCTAATCTAGTGAATCAATTGAGGAAAGGAGGACTTTAATGAGCACAGGAACACCATTGGGTAATATGATGATCCGTTTAAATTTAGATGATGCGGATTTTGGTAAAGGTGTTGACAATTCGAGAAAAAGAATTCGTTACTTATCAAAAGAAATGCAAGCCAATGCAAGAGCCGCACAATTAGCAGGCGACCGAATGGGTCAATTAACAGCACGTTCTAAAGGTTTATCAAGCATGATTAAAGCGCAAGAAGAACAAGTGCGCGCTTTGAATGAAGCTTATGAGGGCTCACTTGTTGATGGCAAACTAACCGACTCATCAAAAAGAATTGCTGCAGAATTAATGGACGCGCAAGCAAAACTCGCTGCCTATAAGAAACAACTGATAGATACTGCTGGAGCGATGGCAGAATTACAAGTAAAAACAGAAGGTTGGACCGGAAAGCTTTATAAAAGCAGCGAAAAACTAATCAGCGTGGGCGATAAAATGAGCAGTGTAGGTAGTTCTTTAACAAGAGGACTAACTGTTCCGCTAACTGGAGCAGTTACTGCTGCTACGACTGCAGCGATTAAGTGGGAATCAGCCTTTGCTGGCGTAAAGAAAACCAACGATGAAGTAGTAGATGCTAATGGACGTGTGATTTATTCATACCGTGATTTAGAACAAGGATTGCGCAATTTAGCTAAAGAATTACCTCCTAGTCATCAAGAGATTGCATCCGTTGCAGAAGCGGCAGGGCAACTGGGAATCCAATCGCAAAACGTTGTGAAATTCACTAAAACAATGATTGATTTAGGCGAATCAACGAACATGAGCGCTGAACAAGCAGCAACCACTTTAGCACGGTTCGCTAACATTACTCAAATGTCACAGAACGATTTTGACCGATTAGGCTCTACTATTGTTGCTTTAGGAAACAACTTCGCAACAACAGAAAGTGAAATTTCTGATATGGCACTTAGATTAGCCGGGGCAGGTAATCAAATCGGTATGACGAACGGTGAAATTTTAGGATTAGCTACAGCACTCTCAAGTGTTGGAATAGAGGCTCAAGCTGGCGGATCTGCATTTTCAAAAGTGATGGTTCAAATGCAATTAGCGACCGAAAAAGGCGGTAAATCTTTAAATAATTTTGCACGAGTCGCTGGAATGACTTCACAAAAATTCTCAGAAATGTTCAAATCTAACCCAACAGAAGCCTTACTTTCTTTTGTTGAAGGTTTAGCCCATGCAGAGGAACGTGGAACATCAGCAATTAAAGTGTTAGATGATATGGGTATTACCGAAGTACGGTTGCGCGATAGCTTACTACGCGCAGCAAACGCATCAGGTGTATTTAGTGATGCAGTGCGAACGGGTAACAAAGCCTGGGAAGAAAATACTGCCTTAACAGAAGAAGCTAGCAAACGTTATGAAACGACAGAAGCTAAACTCAAAATGCTAAAAAATGAAGCAGTTGATGCAGCAATTGAATTGGGCGGACCTTTTGTTGATGCGCTAAGGGAAGGACTAAATAGTGCAAAACCTTTAATAAAAAACCTAGGCGACTTAGCACGTAAATTCAGTGAAGCTGACCCTAAGACACAACGAATGATTATGAAAATGATCGCTTTTGGTGTTGCAGTTGGTCCTGTGCTAAATGTAACAGGAAAACTAACAAGCGGTATCGGAACATTAGGAAAAGGGTTTGCTGAATTAACAGCACAATTTGCTAAAAAACGAGCGATGGATGCCATGGCTAAATCTTTAATAGGTGGCGTGGTACCCGCTCAACAATTAGCTGGTGCACTTGGACAAAGTGCCGCTGGAGCAGTTCAGCTCGGGAGCGCAGCAGGCGCAGCATCTGGCGCAGGAGGCATTGGAGCAATGACAACTGCATTAGGTGGATTAAGTGGTGTGTTATTGCCAATCGCCGCAGCAATCGGTGTTGGCGGAGCAATCTATTTAGGTTGGAAAATGTTTGGTGAACAGTTGTATGAATCGTCTCAACGTGTGAAGCGTTGGGGAACAGACGTTGGAGAAGAAACCGACAAAGTACTGACTAAAATACAAGATACAACGTTGCAAGGTCAAGGCGCTATTTCTGCCATGTCACAAGGTGTAAAAACTGATACAGGTGCAATGGCCGACAGCTTTGTACAAGTTGGTAACTCCATTGAAGATAACATAACAAAACGCATCAAAGGTATGCAAAAAGCCTTGGATAATCTACCTGATTTTGTTAACGAATCGACTAAACGGAGCATTGAAAAACAGAAATCTCAACTCGAACAGTCTTTAAACGTTATTAAAGAGAATACCCAAAAGATTAGTGAAATTCGAAAAAACGCAATGGCTAATGACCGACAAGTAACACAGGAAGAGCTTGGCCGTATTAATAACCTATATAAATCTTCTGCGGAAGAATATGTCAATACACTAAGTGTTAGTCAAAAAGAACGTAAGCGGATATTAACTGCAATGACCGGTGACGTGAGAAACGCCTCGAAAGAACAGGCCACAGAGTGGGTGAAATCGCTAGGCAAACAAAGAGAATCCATGTTAACAGAATGGACTAAAACAAGAGAATCGATGCGCAAAGAATTAAAAGATAACGGCTTATCAAAAGAAATGATAGACCAAATTATTAAAGATTTTGACACATCGAAAAAAGCGATGGTAGATGGTCTAGATTCTCAAATTAAAGCAATTGTTGATAAATATCCAGAGTTAGCTAAAAAGTTCAACTTGCTAAACGGTAAAGTGCTAGACGGCACAGAAGAAATGCGCCGATTACAATTAGCAAGCAACAAAAAACTTTTAGATAATGCATTGTCACTTGTTAAAGATATTGACGGTGTAGCCGACATGGCAGGTAAATCCGGACGAAAAGCCGCAGAAGCGTGGAACAGTATTGTCCTTGACGAGAAAACAGGGGAAGTTAAAACGAATATGCGCGAAGCGGTGATTGATGCAACAAAGGA
This sequence comes from Atopobacter phocae ATCC BAA-285, assembly GCF_000526675.1. Lineage (GTDB taxonomy): Bacteria > Bacillota > Bacilli > Lactobacillales > Aerococcaceae > Atopobacter > Atopobacter phocae. The sequence goes on along the minus strand of NZ_JAGN01000004.1, from coordinate 19,475 downwards.
TGTTACTAAATGGAACGAGATGAAACTGCTCGTTCATAATGCAGATCTAGATTCAAATGCTAGACGTGTAATAGGTGAAGCTGCTATTGCTAACGACTACTGGGACGGCATGGCTTGGGAAGATAAAGAAGCCATCTTACATGACAAATTCAGTGTGAACATGTACAAGGCCTTATCTGAAACAGGTAAATGGAACGAATTATCCATCGAAGAGAAACAAGCGATTGTACAATCTAACACAAAAGAAGAATTGGCGGGGGCGATTTTTGAGTTAGGCCTTTGGGACGAACTCCAACCCGAAGTGAAAGAGTTGAAAGCTGATAATTCAGGTACAATTCAAAAGATTCAAAGCTCTTCTGAAATGTTAGAGCGTTGGAACGGTTTACCTGAACAAACCAAACAGTTAATAGTTGATAATCCAGGGCTGCTTGAGAAGGTTCTAGAATCAACCGACACGTACACTACCTGGATGAACTTGCCAAACGATGTGAAACAAATGCTTGCGAATAACGAGGATTTGAAAGCGAAAGTAGCAGACGGCACACTAACCGTTCAGCAATATGATGCGCTGCAACCACAAGTGAAGAAGTTAACCGGAGACGCTTCGAATGTTACGAGCGCTTCTCAATCAGGGCAGAACGCATTAAACAGTTACGCATCAAATAATCCAGCAACTAAATTCTTACAAGGTAACCCACAAAGTGTAGTAAGTGCATCGGGTACAGGTGTATCAGCGTTAGATCGCTTTAACAATAACAATCCGGCTACTAAAAAATTGAAAGCGAATGATAACGCTTCTGGACCTGCGAATGATGCAAGAGCTGCTGTAGGGGCGTTCAGTGATATCAGTAATGTAATTACAAAAACACTAAGAGTTGTATATGAAAAAGTAACAGGAAGAAAAAACGCGAGAGGTACTAATTATCACCCTGGTGGTCATGCAATTGTTAACGACCAAAAAGGGCCTGTATATAGAGAATTAGTTATACCAAAGGGTGGAACACCATTTATCCCCGAAGGACGCGATGTGTTCTTACCCGACTTACCGAGAGGGTCAAAAGTCTTGAAAGCTTATGAAACAAGAAAATTATTCCCACATTACGCTGACGGAATCGGTATCCCACAGAACGCTAAAAAGGTAAGACAACTAGCAAGCCTTTCTGAAACACGTAATAACGACACGTTTATTCAATCTACCGATACAACACACATTGAAAAGAGACTAGATGAATTAGTTCGTATCATGCAAAAGTTCGGACAGCAACTAGCAGACACTGAAATTAAGTTGGACTCTTATCAAGTTGGCAGGGTGCTTGAACGGAACAGGCAACGAACAAACCGATTAAAACACAGAGAAGTAGGTGAATTTGGATGATGTCAGATGTAATTATTAAATTAAATGAATATGAATTAACACGAAATATGGGGTTGGTTGAAGCTCCTGATTGGGGGCTTCTTCTTGATTCTGATACAGATGATTGGGTGTTTCGATTCATTATGCATACAAACGATTATGCAAAGGAACGAGATATTTTAGTTCACGAACTCAACCGGCAAGAAATTCACCACTTGTACATTTCTATTTATCCGGATAGATACTGGCCGGTTCGGTTGAATACTGAACATCTTAGCTATGCAAGAGATGAAGAAAGACAATCAGTTGTACATGTTCAGATGAATTTTGAACGCGTTAAAACTCATAATGGAAAGCGTGTAGCTTATGGCATAAAAGAGAAAACGCAAGAATTTCCTGCCGCCGATTTAATCAAACTAAAAAATGATGGGACATACCGTTATTATCCTATTATCGAAACAACGATGAAGAGCGACAACGGGCTATTTGCTTTAACTAGCCCCCACGGTACTTATCAATTAGGCGACCCATCAGAAGTTGACGAAGAAACAAAACAAGAATTCATTCAAGCGTTTCATGACAATTTAGAAGATGCTTCACTGTGGACGACAGGCAATCCGTCATTAATTAATCCAAGTTATTATTTTTCGGGCAAGTTTTTTAAAACAAGAAAACCACGTGTTGGATTTGGTGCGAATTATGGCGATACCACAGGCAAACATGCTGGACCAAGTTTAATGCGAAACTTCAAAATGACGAACACAAATTATCGAGCAGAAGCTGATTTGATCGTAAAAGTGGACAATCCGAATCAACAAGGTGGCATCTTTTTTGGTTTGATGTCAAAAGGGAAAGTGATTGCTTATATTGCAATTAATAAAACAGGAAATGGCGTTTACACGACCCCAACTTTTGGGATAAATGGTAAGCATGAAACGGTTACTGGAAGCACAACAAGTTACTTCGTCGATTTTTATGGAACGCTTGGCATTGAAAAAGTGGGCGAAACATACACCTTTAAATTTAAAAATCGAGTGAATAATAAAACGTACACGGTCAGCCGTCATGTGCCTCGAGAACACGTTGACACATTGATTGATGGCGTAATTGTATTTTCAAGAAAATTTGACAAACACCCAGCGTTTACAATTAACCATTTTTACGACGTGAGAATAAGTAGTTATGAAGATGTGCATTACAACTTTGATAACACGATGTCAACTGGAGATGTAATCCAAATTGATATGCGCGACGGAACGGCTAAAAGAAACGGTTTGCCTATGCTAGGAGCAATCAAGCCCGGGAGTAAAGGGCTGTATGTTGAACCAGGTGAAGCCGAATGGTTTGTGTCTGTTTCAGATTTTGCGACAAAACCGGATGTAAAAGTGACTTATCGTGAGGTGTTTTTATGATTTACATATTAGATCGACAAGAGAATACATTAGCAGTTGCTAACTATGATTTGCCAGACGGACTACATTTTTACAATGACTTAGTCACGACAAAAGTTGATACGGGTGTCAGTGTATTAACGGTGACATTCGATAAAAGCCATCCAGATAGTGTTCACGTCAAAGAGGGTAATCGTTTGTTGTACTTAATGGAAAATGGACGATATAAGAAATTTGAAATTTCAATCGTTGACAGTGATGTGGATGTCGTAGAAGTTATTGCAGAAGATGCTAGTCGTCAATTACTAAACAGCGAAATCGATGGATTTAAACTAAACGGATCAGTTGTTGATTTTATTAAGAAAACACTAGGAAAAGATACTGGTTGGCAAATTCGAATAGATCAATCGGGAGGCTTAAAACAAACACTAGAGTGGACAGAAACCGTCACGAAAGCTAAGCGATTAGATCAGATTGCTAAACGTTTTGATATAGAGATAGCTTACGATTATGGATTTAGTGGCAACAAGGCCATCTATAAATACGTTGATATTTTTAAACGTCGAGGAAAAGACGTTGGACAACGTTTAGAAGTTGGATGTGAGTTAAAAGGCGTAAAGCGTACCGCTGATATTACTGATTTAGCTACTGCTTTAAAAGGAGTAGGGCAAGCGGAAGGTGATAAACACTTAACGCTAAAAGGCTATACGTATGATGACGAACGGTATTACGTCAACCCCAAAAATGGTGTGTTATACGACAGACAAGCAGGAGAGCAGTGGGCGGATGATGATCGTTCGGAGAATGGTTATATTTTAAAGACTTATCAGTCCGAGGCAAAGTCGCAAAAAACACTGTTTGACGAAACACTAAGGCAGTTAAAGAATCGAAACGCACCAAAAGTGACTTATAGCGTCGATTTTAACTATTTTCCCGACGGTGTTGAACTAGGTGACTTTGTCACGATTGTCGACCACCAGTTTTACACGAAAGATGAAGGTTTGTACATTAAGGCACGCGTAGTCGAGCTACGACAAAGTCAAAGTGACCAAACACAGAACGTGGTAGAGTTAAGTAATTTTGAGGAGTTGCCAAGCGGAATCAGTGCAGAGTTGAGTCGTTTAAGCGGTTTGCTTAAAGAGTATACGTTTAACTTTAATCAACTACCTTTTGTTTTAACAATCGATAGTAGCAGGGGTAACGTGTTTCAAAACGGAAAAATTGAAACGACACTGACTGCAACAGTTACACGTGGCGGCTTAGACGTTACTGATCAAGTAGACAAATTTGAATGGACGCGTGAAAGTTATTTAAACGAAGCAAGCGACGAAGTTTGGAACGAAACGCACAAAACAGAAACATCAGCAACGCTTAAATTGACTAACAAAGACATTGAAGTTGAGAGCGATTTTCGCTGCATCGCAATGAAGGGCAACGAAGAAATGGCAATGGCTTACTATCTTATTAAAGACTTGTCAGTCCAAATTTTTAACCAGGAAGATGAACCTAAAGGTGCAAGGTACAGCGACGTATGGCGTTGGGAAGAAAATGGAATCAACAAGATTTACACTTACAACGATAAAGGACAACTAGAGTGGCAAGATGTCATTAAGAAAACACATTTGCATACTGCATATGCGAGTGTTGTTGCTGGCGAGTATGTTATAGATTTTAGCTTTAATCCTGAAGGTAAGGAATACATGGGTATATATACCTCTCAATCGGAAGAAGCCCCATTGGATCCTAAGTTATATAAATGGACAAAAATTAAAGGTGATCCAGGTGGACCCGGAAAAGATGGACGACCTGGTTTACCTGGTAAAGATGGTCAAAACAGTTATGTACATCAAGCGTACGCAAATAAAGACACACAAGGAAAAATTATTGATTTTAGTTTAACGGACACTAATCGTACTTTTTTGGGGATGTACAGTGACAACACATCCAGTCCAAGCACAGACCCAAGTGATTATAAATGGGTATATGTCGGAGACGAACAAGCAGTAAATAATCTACGTGACGAAATAAGCAATCAATTAAATAGTTTAAGTGCCGATCAACAAAGTCTACGAGTTATTTTAGAAGGTTTACCAACACCAGACGAATTAAATAAAAATTTAGATGAAGTTAAACGACAACAAGAATATTTGGACGCTTTAAAAATGGCCGTTGATAGCAATGGACTTGCGTTGAGAGATAGAATCGCAATCATAGAAGCAAATGTTGGCAAAGGTAAGCTAACGCTCGAAGCGATTAAAACCTATCTGTTTTTTGGCGAGGAAGGTGTGTTGATTGGCAAAGCTGATGATCCGGTGCAGCTAAGATTAGCCAACGATCGGCTAGAAATTATCTCTGGTGATAAGGCGGTTGCTTGGTTTACGAATGACCAAATGCATATCACCAACGCAACTGTGACGGGTGTTTTTGATGTTGCTTATCATTCGTTCAAAAAAGAGACAGTCAATGGTAAAAGATATACATACATCGTCAAGAATGTTTAGGAGGTGCTTTTAGTGGCAACATATATCGGTAACCAACCGGGCGGATTTTATGCGCAATTTAAAATTGATTTAGACGTAGCAAGTCAAGACGTTGCAAGCAATCGTACCCGAATTAACTACAAGATCTATTTGCAGTCCGTTGGAGGAGGCTATCCATTTAATCAAGTGCCTCAACCATTCTCAATGTATGCGAATGGTCAAACTATTTTTAATACATCTACTCCGTATAAAGTGCCAAGAAATGGTAGTCAGACACTTAAAACGGGTTCGTTTGAAGTGACTCACAATAGCGACGGTACAAAGTCGTTTACGTTCGAAGTGTATTTAACGACGCACAGGGGACAAACGGCCATTAAAGGTTCAATGTCATTACCAACGCTGCTTAGGGGTAGTGATTTTAACTTACCCGAAACGGTAGACGCAGGTAGCAATTTAAAAATTCAAATCAATCGTAAATCAGGTGATTTCAAGCATTCGATAAGATATAGCTATGCAGGCACAGAGGGCAATATTGCAAGCATGATTGATAGCACGACTTATGATTATCAAGTGCCTACAAAATTTATTGATTTGATTCCAAACGCTACTCAAAACGGAATGGCAATCATTGTCGATACTTATAGTGGTAATCGATTAATAGGATCTAAAACACAATACACGACTGTTAAGTTCCCATCATACATCACACCAACAATTGATGATATCAGTTTTAATGACGTGGGAACTCGTGGGCGATATTTAGATGGATATTATCAATTACTAAGTGATATTAAATTCAATATCAGAGCAAAAGGGATGCACGGTAGTACAATCCAATCAATTCAAACAAGTTTTGATGGACGTGTACAAAGTGGTACAAACCCTGTTTTTACGTCAATTAGCCAGTCGGGAAGTTTGACAGCAAATGTCGAAGTCACTGATTCGCGTGGACGTAAAGCAAGTAAAAGTAAAACAGTGACAGTCAAACCGTACGATCCACCTACTATTACTGCGTTTAGAGTTGTTCGTGGTGACCCCAATGCAACTCTTGCTCGAGTATTTTTGGGCGGTAAGTTTTTTAAAACAAAAAGCGCAGATAAGTTAAGTATAAAAGTAGCTACTAGTCAAGCAGGAAAAAACAATTGGATAACTAAATACGAATCCACGACAACGCAGTCAACATTTAATCTCAATCCTTATTTAAGTGGCACATTCGAAACATCAGTTGCCTACGACGTTCGATTGACAATTTCTGATTCGTATTATAACCGCGAAAGAATAATCACATTAGCGCCAACAAGTGTTGTAATGGCTTTTGGAGCAGATGACGATTCGATTGGGATGTTAGGTCGCGGCGAAATTCCAAATGCCGTACAAATTTTCGGAAATGGTATCTACGACAAGGATAAAAATAAATACATTACAAAAAAAGATTTAGACAATAAAAATTTTGCTACAGCAGCAAATATAAATGATAAAGCGCAAGCAATCGAATCTAAATTAAATAAAATTGTTCGAATGGGCTCTAATGCTAACGGACACTATTATTATTTTGATAATGGATTAGCTATTTGTCACGGTAGAGGAAAAGTTGGAATGACCTCAAGTTTAGGTCACGGCGGTTTAAATCGTACGAACTATAAAAGGATTGTTTATCCAATTAATTTTAAAACAACTGATGTGGCGGTTTCTGTTTCTGTTGCTTCAGGGTCAACCATGATAGCGCATGGTGGCGTTAATAGAGAAAATTTTGATGTATATTTTATTACAGCAGGAGTTAGAAATATGAGCAATGAAACCTATAACTATACAGCAATCGGGAGGTGGAAATAGTGCAATTTATTTATAGCCCAATCGTTGACGATAGCAGACAGGTTGATTACCAAATCAATCAAAACAATATACTGAAAGTTCAAGACGGTCAGCAGACGGTCTTTTTTGATTTGAGTCAATTAAATCCACAAAAAGAATATGAATTTAACGAGTATGTCCAACAAGTTGATTGGATGGATGATGATTGGTTGATTACGTTGATTAAGCCCATCGGTTTTGAAGCAACGGAAGCACAACGGTTTCCGAAACCTTTTGAAATGCCAATTAGCGATTTTGAAATTGACGGAAAAATCAATCAATTGGTTGAAATTAAACCAGATAAATCTGCAAGTCTTGTAGACGTACTCGAGTCTAAAATTAAAGTCTTAGAATCTCAAAATGAGATGCACGAGGATTTGATTCAAGAAATGGCGATGATGTTATATGATTAATCGCTTTAAATTAGTTTTCTATATTTTATTTAAAGGAGGTGACGACATGATGGCGATGTTTTTTGCACAACGTGTGATTCTCGAAAAAATCACTTTTAGTAAAGTGCCTAATAAGCTAAAAGAAGCAGTACGTGAGATTTTAATCGATAGTGGATTAGAGTTCATGATTGATGAAGCATAATTTTTAAGCGTCCAAAATGGGCGCTTTTTTGATAGGGGGATTGATGATGTGGCATAACTATATTGTAGAAATTAATGCGCAATTAAGTGCAGCGATAATAGGTACAGTAGTTGCTTTAATAACAGGGCTTTTTAAGTGGTTAGGCAATCGTTCCACAAAGGCGTTATTGGAACAGTTAGAAGAGCAAAAAGCGATTAGAAACGGCATACGAAGCTTATTAAAGGTACATCTGTTAAAGGAGTGCAACAGAATACTAGACCAAGGGTACATGACCGTACCAGAAAGAAACGAAATCACATCTGTATTCGAGAGTTACAAAAACTTAGGTGGCAATGGTACAGGTGAGCAAATCTATAATGAGTGTTTAAGATTACCATTCAAAAAACATAAAGATTAGGAGTGCGTAAAGTATGGAAATGATTCAACAAGCGATAATTAACGGTGTAATTAGTGTATTAGTAGTTGTAATTGGTGTTTTAGCGAGTGGGTTGCGTCGATACATCGTGGACAAGAGTAATGAATTGCGTGCAAGCAAGGATAACAAAGAGATTGAGGTAGCACGTACATTGGCCATGGTCACAGTGCAAGCGACGGAGCAAATTTATAACACGTTACACGGCAAACAAAAACTAAATAAAGCGATTGAGATGTTCTTCCACGCGTTAGACCAACGCGGAATTGCAATCAGTCAAACTGATGCGCAAACGTTGATTGAGTCAGCGGTCAAAGAAATGAACGATACTTATGATGTTGTATTAGATGAGTTGACTAAATAGGAGCAACCATATGACATTTATAGATGAAATAGCACCACTAGCAGTTAAACACGCCCGGAATATTTTCCCAAGCGTCACGATCGCACAAGCGATATTAGAGAGCGGATGGGGTCAATCGACCTTGTCCGCTATTTATTTTAACTTTTTTGGGATGAAAGCTTTACCTAGTTATACAGGAAGAGTTGTAGAAATGAAAACCAAAGAAGATAAAGGTAATGGCGAATTGTATGAAGTTGTGGATCGTTTTAAAGTTTATGACTCAATGGAGGCATCGGTTATTGACCACGAAAAAATGTTTGATACACCATTTAGCAAAGTACATTATAAGACCGTATTAGAAGCTAAAACACCTGAAGAACAAGCTAAAGCACTTACCGGTACTTATGCAACCGATACCATTTATAGCGAAAAAATAATCAAAACGATAAACGAGCACAACTTAAAACAGTACGATATAGATTTAAAAAAAGGAGGCAATCAAATGGCAGTAACGGCACAACAAGTCATTAATACCGCAGCATCATATTTAGGCGTTGGCATGTATAGTAGCACGCACAAATCAATTGTGGACACGTATAATAGCGTGAAGCCTTTGCCAATGTATTATGCACTCAAATATCACGATGATTGGTGTGATTGCTTTGTTAGCTTTATTGGTATTAAATTAGGCATTAGTAAGTTAATTGGTCGTGAGTGTGGCGTAGAGCGTCATATTAATATCTTTAAACAAATGGGAATATGGATTGGATTAAACACACCAAAAACAGGCGATATTATCACATTTGATTGGCAAGGCGCTCGTGGATTTGCAGACCATATTGGATTTGTAGAGAGCGTATCTAACGGTCGTGTGAATACGATTGAAGGCAATGCAGGCAGTCCATCTCAAGTAAGACGGTCGAGTTATCCTTTGAATAGTGCGTATATTAAAGGCTATGCTAGACCTAAGTATGCAGCAGGTGGAACTCCTACTAAAGCTAATAAGTCGGTAGAAGAAGTCGCTAAAGAAGTTTTAAACGGCTTATGGGGAAATGGCTCTGAACGTGTACAAAAATTGCAGTCAGCTGGTTACAATCCTGACATTGTCCAAAATAAAGTAAATGATTTAGTTAATGGCGTACAACGCACAGAGCAAACTGTTAAGATTGGCAAACAGGCAAAACAATGGGAAACAGGAGAAAATATCAATCCAATTGTTATTGGCAAGTCGTTTAAAGTTGTTAAAACAAAATCAGTTAACAAATCTTATAGCAAAAAAGCTTATCTTTTAGTCGACGGAGCTACATACATTGGCTGGTTGCTCGAACAAGACGTTGACGGATTTAAACGTCCACAAGATGCAGCTACGCCAGCGTCGACACCACCGCGCATCGAACAAAAGCAAGAGATAAAACAAGAAGAATTAAAAGAACAAACTGTTGATGTGCTGATCAATGAAGTGACAGTCAACGGCAAACGTTATAAATTAGTGGAGGATTAGCCATGCAGAAATTAAGACGTTATAAAATGAGCTGCATTGTTTTAACTTTTATCAGTGCAGTTTTAATGATTGTGCTATTGGTTAATCTAGCTAAGCAGCAAGCGTTGATTGATAAAAATAACGATTTAGAAATTAAACTAACTGGAGCGTATCACCAGTTAGAACGTGCGGAGTTAGAGTTAGAGGAGCAACAGGCGTTGTATGATGAACTGGCGAAGCATGCTATTGAGGCAATTGGGATTAAATGACGATATATTATAGAAGAAACACGTAACAGTTTCTACAAAAATGTTGCGTAATGTGGTATAATATAGTCAATAATGATGACCGGACGGACTCGTCTAACCTTATTTTTAATAAGTGATTAGTCCTGCAATCTCTACGGGGACCAGGATATAAAGTCCTTGCGCAGAGGCAATATAAAAAGGCTATCCAATCGGATGGCCTTATTTTTTGTGCTGAAATTACATAAAATATAAGAAATGTATAAAATGTATGGATAAAATATTGTGAAATGATTGAAATAAATGTTTGTATAGTCTATGATACATTTAGAAACAAAATGAAGGAGGGAATTGAAATGGCAACTTCAAGCTTTACAAAATCGTTTAAACTTAGCCAAAAAGAACAAGAAAGATTTGTTAAAGTAATGCGCACTAAAAATAGTAAAAGTTCTGAAGATTTTGATTCCAAATTTGAACACGTTAAGAAGTTTGAAAAACAATTACTAGCGAAGGTAAAATAAATGGAATATGTTGTGTTAGCATTGAGTGAATTACTTAGTTACGAAAATGAAACTGTTGAAGAAAAATTAAAATCTTCCTTTTCTGAATTCAAGTGCGAGCGAGAATTAGATTTGGAAGATTTTTTAGTGAACAAAGCGATACTATATGATAATACTAATTTAGGAAAAACATATTTGATTGTAGAAGAAAAACCATTAGTTCAAAAGGCAGAAATAAAAATAATGGCTTTTTTTACGATTGGTCAGACATCAATAGATATAAGCGAGATGAGTAAGAACAAAAAGAAAAAGTTGTTAGGGAACATTCCTGGGCGCGATAAAAAAGAAAGTTATTTTGCTTTTCTAATAGGTCAATTGGGTCGTTCTGATCAATATTCAAAGGAAAATATAACAGGGGAAGTAATATTAAATGAGTGCTATACACGTTTGAAAGAGGCGCAAAAAATAACAGGTGGTAGAATGCTTATACTGGAATGTAGGAAAAATATGTATGATAAATTCTACAAACACAAAGGTTTCCATAAATTGTATCCAGAACTAGATGATAATGAGCTGTATACGCTTTATCAAAGATTAAATTAAAAAGGCTATCCATTTGGGTAGCCTTATTTTTTTGTGTTTATTTCCATTAAAATTTCATTTGTTTTAAATGGTTTTTTTCATTATATTTTTATACAAATAATATTGACACAATAAGAAGTGTAAGATATATTTGTAAACGAAAAATAAATATAAATACTAAAAAAATTAAATGGAGGAACAAAATTCATGGATATGACAAAAAATAATGTAAAAAAATTAAAGCTTGGCGTAGCGACGTGTGCAGTAGGGTTTGCGTTGTTAGGTGCAGGCAATGGTACAGTACATGCTCAGGAGAGCACAAAAGCACTTTCACCAGTACTGACGACCGGAATGTCAAATAATGTGATATCCTTTGCAGATAGTTTAAAAGTTGTTGGTATGCAAATAACTGAAAGTGAAAAAGTAAAGAAATTTAAAGAAGAAATTATACAAACGATCAAAGAAGGAGAAGAATATATGGAATATAATTATTTAATTGATGACAGTATTAAATATCTAAGAGATCATTTGAATACTACATTAAACAACCGTTTAAACGCAGAAGATGCAACAAATTATTTGCGAAAAGATTTGGAAAAATTAAAACACGAAATAAAGATGGAAAAAGAACGAGATTTACGATTAATTACAATTCAAATTATTAAAGAAATTTGGTGTATCGCATCTAATTATGTGAGAGGCCTTTTTTAAGCCTCTTTGTCAAAACGGGTTGATGACGAGGTGAGATGTTCATTTAGTCATTTCACCTGTTTTTATTGAAAAAGAGACGTATAATAAATTAATTAAAGAGGCTAATCGATTTGATAGCCTCTTTTTATTTGTGCTGGCGCATATTTTGAATACGTATTTGAATACGTTAATGTTGTTCGATATTAATTAGTTTTGATTAGTAAAAGTAAAAAATGTTGATATATAGGTGTTTATAATCGGATTTAATTGGTTATGATTAATTCCGACTAATTGAATAATTAGGTGCCTCTTTAGTAATTTGAACATCATGTGGGTGAGATTCAGCTAAACCAGCCCCAGTCATTCGAACAAATTGTGTTTCTTCACGTAAAGCTTCTAAGTCTTTAGCCCCAACATATCCCATACCGCTTCTTAATCCACCAACCATTTGGAAGACGACATCTTGAGCGCTTCCCTTATAGGCAATGCGTCCTTCAATACCTTCAGGCACAAGCTTATTAGCTTCGTTTTCTCCTTGGAAGTAGCGATCGCTAGAACCTTTTTGCATAGCAGCTAAACTACCCATACCACGATAAGTTTTAAAACGACGACCTTGGAAAATTTCGAATTCACCAGGGGATTCGTCTGTCCCGGCCAATAAACTACCTAACATTGCAGCATGACCACCAGCTGCTAGAGCTTTGACGATATCACCAGAGAATTTAATTCCTCCATCAGCAATAATAGTTTTACCATATTCTTTTGCAGCTTGTGCACAATCGAAAATTGCTGTCACTTGAGGTACACCTACCCCAGCAACGACACGTGTTGTACAAATGGAACCAGGTCCAATCCCTACTTTAACAACATCAACCCCTACATCAAATAATGCACGAGTTGCAGCAGCAGTAGCAACGTTTCCAGCAATTAAAGTGGCGTTAGGGAATGTTTCACGAATTTCTTTAATTTTACGAATTACCCCAGCGCTATGCCCATGAGCAGTATCGATAACAATTGCATCGGCTCCAGCTTCCAGTAACGCAGCAGCACGTTCAAATGTATCGCTTGTTACCCCAACAGCGGCAGCAACGAGTAAGCGACCGTGTTCATCTTTGGCAGAGTTTGGATATTGAATAACACGTTCAATATCTTTAATGGTAATTAAACCGGATAAAGTTCCGTTTTCATCAACTAAAGGTAATTTTTCGATTTTATATTGTTGTAAAATACTTTCTGCTTCTTTTAAAGAGGTACCAATCGGCGCAGTTACTAAATCTTCATGTGTCATCACTTCTTTAATCGAGATCTTGTAGTCTGTAATGAAACGTAAATCACGGTTAGTTAAGATACCAACTAGTTTTTTATTTTCCATTGTATCAACTACGGGCACTCCGCTAATACGGTAACGAGACATCAATTCCTCGGCGTCTTGTACAGAATGATCAGGTGTTAGGAAGAAAGGATTAATAATTACGCCGCTTTCTGATCGTTTCACCACATTAACATGTTGTGCCTGTTCTTCGATTGACATGTTTTTATGAATTACACCTAATCCACCTTGGCGAGCCATAGCGATAGCCATTTTACTATCTGTTACAGTGTCCATTGATGCACTAATAAGTGGAATATTTAATTTTAAGTTTGGTGCTAAAGCCACACTCAAGTCAACATCGTTTGGTAATACATGACTTTCTTGAGGTATTAATAAAACATCGTCAAACGTTAAACCTTCTTTTTGAAATTTTTGATCCCAATTTGTCACAGGATAACCTCCTTAAAATTTTTGCACTAAAATTGAAAAAAGTATAACATTAATCAATTAGGCAATTACTATTGTTATATAAGTTAACACTTAAGAGCAAAAAAAACAATCATTAGAGAATATCTTTTTCAAAAGAATAAAAAAGAGTTAAAAAAAGTCGAAGAAACAGCGAAAAATTTATTTTTTTGATACGATAAAGATGAAGAATAAAAGGAGGATAAAGTAAATGAAAATATTAATAGTAGATGACGATCGCGAGATTGTTGATTTATTAACGATTTACTTGAAAAATGAGCAATTTGAAATAGTGAAAGCCTATAATGGGTTACAAGCACTAACTAAATTATCGGAGCATGATGATATTGCGTTAATGATTTTAGATATTATGATGCCAAAGAAAAATGGAATACAAGTATTACAAGAAGTTCGTGAAACTAATCGAGATTTATCAATTATTATGTTAAGTGCTAAATCAACTGATATGGACAAAATTCAAGGATTAACGACTGGAGCAGATGATTACGTTACAAAACCGTTTAATCCGTTAGAAGTAGTTGCACGTGTTAAATCACTTTTAAGAAGAAGCCATATTAAGCGTGAAGATGACTCACCGGTTCAAATTGAAATTGGACCATTGATGATTAATAAATCGTCACATGAAGTTACTACATTAACAGGAAGAGAAATTCAGTTAACTGCTTTAGAATTCGGTATTTTATATTTACTAGCCAGTCATCCTAACCAAGTATTTAGCGCAGATGAAATTTTTGAGATTGTTTGGCAACAAGATGCAGTGGTTTCTGCTAAGACAGTAATGGTACATGTTAGTCATTTACGGGATAAAATTGCTGAAGCTACTGATGGAAATAAAGTAATTGAAACAGTCTGGGGCGTTGGGTATAAGATCGATGAACGTTAAATTGAATCGTGATTTGTTGAAACGAGATGAATCCGTTCGCTTAAAACTTTCAAAGCGCGAAAAAAGTGAATTAATTTTTGAAGGTATTTTTACAGCTGCACTAATGTATCTGATTTATTTGTGTATTACTTTGATTATGCAACAATTTCTCGGTTTATATTTGCAGTTAGTTTTTCAACAAAATGGTTTTTTAGATACATTTGATATTAGTTTGCATAATTGGACGGCTTATCGGATGGCTTTTGATATTAGTTGTCTTATTTTAGGAATTATTGTGATTTATTGGCGCTTAGCTCGACGTATTCGACAAATGCAATTATTCCATATATTAGAAGAGTTGCACTATATTGCTAATGGACATTATAATTATCAAATTCCGTTTCAAATTAAGGGAGAATTGGGTGAAGTAGTCTATTCTATTAATGCTATTGTACGAAATACAGTAGAAGCGATGGAAGAAGAACGACGGATTGAACAATCAAAAGATGAGCTTATAACGAATGTATCACATGATATTCGAACACCACTCACATCTATAATCGGCTATTTAGATTTGGTACGTGATGGCCGATATGAAGATGCACAAGAAGCAATAAGATATGTCAATGTGGCGGCTAAGAAAGCCCAGCAAATGCGTCATTTAGTTGATGATTTGTTTGAGTATACAACGACGAGAAGTGTACAAAATCAATTGAATAAACAACTGTTAAATTTCCCGAAATTTTTAGAGCAAATTTCTGCAGAATTTGAATGGGAAGCTAATCGAAAAGAAGTTGAAATTCGGTTAGATGAGAAAGTAGAATCTGATGATTTAATGGTGCTAATTGATCCAGCCAAAATGGTTCGAGTATTTAGTAATATCATTACTAATGCTTTAAAGTATGGTGAAGGGGCTACTTATATTCGAATTAATTATGAAGTGGATCGTGAACTAGGAGAATTAATGATTCAAATTGCTAATAATGGGGAAGCCATTCCAATTGAAAATTTAGATTCATTATTCACACGATTTTATCGTGTAGAAGGCTCGAGATCGGTTGAAACGGGTGGATCAGGCTTAGGATTAGCGATATCAGATAATATTGTGCGACTGCATCGAGGACGAATTGACGTAGAATCGTCGGCACAAGAAACTGTATTTACGATTTATTTACCCATAGATGAATCGAATCGAGAATCTAGCGAGCTAGAAATAGAATAGAAACTAATTGTTAAAGAGAAGAGAGATTTATCTTTTCTCTTTTTTTGTATAAATAGGAAAATTTAATTACAAACGATTGGTTAAAGAGTAGGATTCTTTATTGTTCTTGTTAGGTCAATTCGTTATAATAAGCAAGTAAATAGAAGGGGAGGTTGTTCATTAAGATGAATAAGTATTCATTTGACAGGATTCGTTACATCGGATGTTTATTAGTAAGTTTTATACTATTAGGTGCATTTCAACAAACTCAACAACCAAAAAAAGTAGAGGCTGCTGAAGTAGTTACAGTAGCACCAATTATCAAAGCGAAAGCTGCGTTAGTAGCAGATGAAACAAGCGGTCAAGTTTTGTTATCACAAAATGGTGATGAGCGGCTACCAATTGCTTCAATGACGAAAATTATTACAGCATATTTAGTTCTGGATGCGATTCATGAGGGAACGATTCAATGGGATGATGTTGTACCGATTAGTCCATATGCACATCGTTTAAGTCAAAATTATAATTTGTCTAATGTTCCATTAAGTGAAGTCGAATCATACACTGTACGACAGTTAATGGAAACAGTGATGGTGTATTCTTCTAATTCATCGGCAGTGGCTTTAGCTGAATATCTTGCAGGAACCGAAGCAGATTTTGTTAAGAAAATGGGCGCTTTACTGGAAAATTGGGGAATTACGGACTATCAACTATTTAATGCATCTGGATTGACTAATTCATTGTTAGGTGAATATAAAGTGACGTCGCTTCCTGATGACGCAGAGAATGAAATGCGTGCAAGAGATTTAGCATTGGTAGGTAAGCATATTATAGATGATTACCCAGAAATTTTAGAATTAGCTTCGCTGGATAATGTTCAATTTAGAGCAGATTCAATTACTACTTTGACTATGACAAGTTTTAATCATATGTTACCTCAACACGAATTTTATTATGAAGGTGTCGATGGATTAAAAACGGGGACTACTGAAGGGGCTGGAGCAGCATTCATTGGGACAGTGAAACGTGGTGATACACGTTTAATTAGTGTAGTGATTGGCGCGAAAGAATCTGGCTTACGTTTTTCGGAAACCGCTCGTTTATATGACTACATTTTTGAAGCATATGAACCGATGCGAGTGATGAAAAAAGACGCATTAATAGATAATAAGACGTTTAAAATAGTCAAAGGGCGACAATCAGAAGTTAAACTCGCTTATGGCGATGCTGTTAAATTACTTTTACCAAAAGGAATGACTCATTTAGAAAATATGGACGTACGAGTAAAGCCGGCAAATACACTTGAGATGGAAGAAGATAAAATAGTTGCACCAATTAAAAAAGGCCAAATCATCGGAAAAGCGCAAATAAGGTATGACAATGAACTAGGTTATTTATCTGAAGACAATGGTGGTACGACAGTTGAAATAAAGGCTGCTGAAGAAGTAAAAGAAGCTAATATTATTGCAAGATATCTCCATGATTTATGGCGTAAATTTAAATAATTATCGAATGATATAAAATAAGAAGATATGTAACGAATGCGGTTGCAATTAAGAATGAACCGTGTATAATATAATGCAAGATAACAATTAAAACTTTCACTTTAAATAGTAAAAGATATTTTCTTTACAGAGAGTTAGTGGTTGGTGCGAACTAATATTGAAAGTCTTTGAATCCGTAAAGTGTGTCAATGATGAAAACGTCGATTAAATCATTGCGGTTGGCCCGTTAACCCAGTTGAGTGCAATAAATAGTTATGTTTATTGAACAAGGGTGGTACCGCGATACGCTGTTTTGTCGTCCCTATTCGTGAGAATAGGACGATGAAACAGCTTTTTTCATTTCAAAATTTATTAAACAAGGAGGAAATAATATGTTAGATACGAAATATGTAATGGATCATATGGAAGAATTAACACCTAAATTTAAAGCACGTGGTATTAATATGGAGTTAGTTGAAGAATACAAAGATTTGTATGAGACACGTCGCAAGTTAATTGTAGAAGTAGAAGATTTGAAAAAAGAAAGAAATGTTCAAACGAAAGAAATCGCACAAAAGAAAAAAGCTGGAGAAGATGCCACAGCAGAAATTGAAGCAATGCAAAATTTAGGGAAAGTAATTGCTGAAAAAGATGATAAGTTACGTACTATTGAAGAAAAATTCAATTACGTTGCTTCAATTATTCCTAACTTAGCAGATGATTCTGTTCCAGTTGGTGAAGATGAAGAAGACAACGTAGAAGTGAGACGTTGGGGAACTCCGCGAACATTTGATTTTGAACCAAAACCACATTGGGAATTGGGAGAAGAATTAAATATATTAGATTTTGAGCGTGGGGCTAAAATTTCAGGAAGTCGTTTCTTATTTTATCGCAATTTAGGTGCGAGACTAGAACGTGCACTATTTAACTTTATGCTAGATTTACACGTCGATGAACAAGGATATACTGAAATGATGACGCCAGTACTTGTTACTTCGGAAACAATGTATGGTACAGGACAATTTCCTAAATTTAAAGAAGATGTCTTTCAAATGAAAGGTGAACGTGAATTAACTTTAATTCCAACTTCAGAAGTACCATTAACAAATTACTATTCAAACGAAATTATTGATGGAACAGAATTACCTATCTATTTAACTGCATTAAGTCCATGTTTCCGTTCAGAAGCTGGATCAGCAGGACGAGATACACGTGGTTTAATCCGTTTACATCAATTTAATAAAGTTGAAATGGTGAAGTTTGCTCATCCTGATCGTTCATATGATGAGTTAGAGAAAATGGTTGTAAACGCAGAAGAAATTCTTCAAAAATTGGAATTGCCATACCGTGTTTTAGCTTTATCTACTGGAGATATGGGGTTCTCAGCAGCTAAAACGTATGATTTAGAAGTATGGATTCCAGCTCAAAATACATACCGTGAAATTTCTTCATGTTCAAATTGTACAGACTTCCAAGCTCGTCGTGCAAAAATCCGCTTCAGAGATGAAGATGGTAAAGTTCGCTTGGCACATACATTAAATGGATCAGGTCTTGCAGTTGGCCGAACAGTTGCAGCGATTTTAGAAAATTATCAAAACGAAGATGGCTCTATTACTATTCCAAAAGTATTGGTACCATATATGAATGGTATTGAAAAAATAGAAGCTTAAAATATAAAAATTTAGCGAAGCAGTGAAACAGAAACGGAGTTATTGCTTCGCTAAATTTATTAGATAAAATTGATTAATTTTTTTTATAAAAATGCTTGACCGATCATACACCCTATGATAATATGTTTCTTGTACTTCATTACGACGTTTTGTTAAAAAGTCTTAAACAACTTTTAAATAAATCTTAATTAACTTTTTAAAAAATATTTAAAAAAGTTATTGACAGTTAAAAACGCTCGTGATATTATATAGAAGTTGTCGCGGCAAGCGATTAACGAGTGACCTTTGAAAATTGAACAATAAAGACGAACCAAATGTGTAGGGTTAATTTGTTTCTGACGGAGCAAATTAAAACAACAATTCAAAATCACGGACAAGTGATAACAACGCCAGTTTTGGCAAACAAATGAGCAATTAAATTCTTTCATGAGAGTTTGATCCTGGCTCAGGACGAACGCTGGCGGCGTGCCTAATACATGCAAGTCGAACGCAGTTTCATTCACCGAGTGCTTGCACTCACCGAATGGACTGAGTGGCG